>CAZXWJ010000292.1:0-5270 GCA_964644375.1 uncultured Desulfobacteraceae bacterium
GGGCGCCCTGCTTCGATCAATGCGCGGATAGCGCATGGTTCGGAAACCAATAGCCTTTAGCCTACAGACTAAACAACCTGAACAGTTACTATCCTCCTTCGATCTTTATGAAAAATAATGTCTTCGAGAATCATGAGATGGCAAAAGGAAAACTGACGAATAAAGAGATAAAGAGACTCAAAGAACGGCTCGAATACAAGGCTCGACTGGTCTGGGATGAGATTTCATCTGCAGAGAAGAAAAGGGCCTTTGCCTTGGGCGAGGCGTATAAGATATTTCTGGATCGGGCAAAAACCGAAAGAGAGGCTGTGACATACCTCCGCGAGACGGCATTGGAAAGGGGGTTTTCCGAGAACCCGAAGCCCAGTTCCGGCGAACCTTTCATTCGTGTGTTCCAAAATAAAACCATGGCATTGGTCAAACCCGGTAACGGGAACCCAGAGGGGGGCGTTCGTCTGATCGTGTCCCACATTGATAGCCCTCGGCTCGATCTCAAACAAAAGCCTCTCTATGAAGAAGTGGACCTGACCTTTCTGAAGACCCACTATTATGGGGGCATCAAAAAATTTCAGTGGTTAGCCAGACCCCTGGCCCTGCATGGGCGGATTATTCGATCAGACGGGCGTATTGTAGATCTGGCCGTGGGCGAAAATCCGACGGATCCGGTTTTTACAATCCTGGATCTTCTCCCTCACTTGGCCAGAAAAATACAGTACGAAAAGAAACTGGCCGTGGCCATCCCCGGGGAAAAACTCAATCTGCTTGTTGGGAGTCTGCCTTATGGAAACGAGGAGACCAAAGATCGGTTCAAACTGGCGGTGCTTGATTACCTGAACCGGACTTACGGACTGGTGGAGGAGGACCTGATCAGCGCCGAATTGGAAGTGGTTCCCGCGGAAGGGGCTCGAGACGTGGGTTGGGACAGGGCTCTTGTCGGGGCGTATGGCCAGGATGATCGAATCTGCGCCTTTTCGAGTCTCATGGCCTTCCTGGATATGGCCCGGAGCAAAAGGCCGGCGGTGGTCATATTCGTGGACAAGGAGGAGATCGGCAGTGAGGGTGCGACCGGCGCAAAATCAAGGTTTCTGGAATCCGTGATTCGGGACCTCCTGATCTGTACGGGCACCGGGGCGGAGGCACATGCCGTTTTCAATGTACTTTCTTCTTCCAGGGCGCTTTCCGGCGATGTCACCGGGGCCCTGGATCCTGATTACCAGGAAGTCCATGAAAAGCGAAACGCAGCGCGTATCGGCTATGGCGTGTGCCTGTCCAAATTCACCGGGCATGGCGGAAAAGTCGGTGCCAACGATGCCAATGCCGAATACGTGGGGTGGCTGAGGAAACTCTTCAAACAGGGGAAGGTGGTCTGGCAGACGGGTGAACTCGGAAAAGTGGACGCGGGCGGTGGCGGTACGGTTTCGAAATTTCTCGCCCCATACGGAATGGAAATCATTGATTGCGGTCCTCCTGTCCTGTCCATGCACTCTCCCTTTGAAATCGCCCACAAGGGGGATCTTCATATGACCTACAAGGGGTACAAGGCCTTCCTTGAGGCTTCAGACGATTGAAATCAGCGTTTTCATTGATCCCCTCGAAGAATTCGGGCGTTTTGCCTTTCTCACCACGCCGCCAGGCATTTATATTTATACGATAGGTTCCAAGCTGATGTTGACCCGCGCATTTATCTGCTTATCTTTTTAAATATTGAGCTGAAACCGATGAAAGCATCGGCGTTATACTGGTGCGGTCTCTTAAGTGTTTTTCTCAAATTCCATGAAAAATAAAGGAGTGAATGATGAATGAGATGAAACCTCGGACCAAGAAGACGCTACTTATTGGATCAATGGTTTTTTGCCTTTTGGTCGGCATTGTCTTGGGCGGAAGCCTCTATTCGGCACCGGTTTCCCGGGCCCAGACAAGTTCTGTCCTGCCCACAGCCCCCGGATCTTTTTCCGATCTTGCAAAAAAGGCGAGCCCCTCGGTCGTCAATGTCAGCACTGTGAAGCTGGTCAAAGGGGGGGGGGCTCACCCCACGTTACCCTTTGGCCCTAATGATCCTTTTAAGGATTTTTTTGAACGCTTCTTTAGGGATCAGGTGCCGAAAGACTTTAAACAGCGAAGCCTTGGGACCGGTTTTATTATTGATAAAGAGGGATATATCCTGACCAACAACCACGTGGTCGAAAAGGCCGATGAGATCAAAGTCAAACTGGCCGATGATCGGGAGTTTGACGCAAAGATTATCGGAAGAGATGCCAAGACGGATATTGCCCTCATACGTGTTGAAGGCGCCCGAAACCTTGTCCCGCTGACCCTGGGGGATTCGGATGCCCTCCTGGTCGGGGACTGGGTGGTCGCGATAGGGAATCCCTTCGGGCTCGGTCACACCGTTACCGCGGGCATTGTCAGCGCCAAATACCGGCAGATCGGGGCGGGGGCCTATGACAATTTCATCCAGACAGATGCCTCCATCAACCCCGGGAACAGCGGGGGGCCCCTGCTCAATACCGCAGGGGAAGTCATTGGGATCAACACGGCCATCTTTTCTCAGACCGGCGGGAGCGTGGGAATCGGGTTCGCCATTCCCGTGAATATGGCCAAAGATCTTCTCCCTCAGCTGAAAAAGGGCCGTGTGGTCAGGGGTTGGCTGGGGGTTACGATCCAGCATGTGAGCCCCGAAATTAAGGATAAATTTGATCTCGATGAGGAAAAGGGCGCCCTGGTCAGCGACGTCACAGCAGGAGGCCCCGCGGACAAGGCCGGCATCATAAGAGGAGACGTCATCGTGGCCGTTGACGGCACGAAGATCAAGGAAATGAAGGAATTGCCCTATGCTATCGGGGCCATTCCTGTTGGAAAGACCGTGACCATCGACATCATACGCAAAGGTGAGGCCCGGAGTATTCAGGTTGTTATCGGAGAACTTAAAGAGAAAGGCGAGAAGCCGGTTGTGGCCCAGACCGGCCCGAAAATGGGCATGGTCGTCGATGAGATTACTCCTGAAATGGCAAGGCGCTTCGGGTTGAATGAAACCGACGGGGTCATCGTGGTCGGGGTCGATAGCAATTCGCCGGCTGAGGAGGCAGGATTGCGGCCGGGTGACGTCATTCTGGAGATTGACCAAGCTCCGGTTACAGGTCTTGATGCATTTAATCGGGTCCTGGATACCTATGGGGCAGGGGATACCGTTCTTCTTCTGACCAAACGGAGTGGCGGAACGCTCTTTCTCACCCTGAAGATTGGGAAATAGGGGGACATATGAATCACGGGTCCCCCTGGTCGGCAGGGGTTCCCGTGCATGCCGGAGAGCGATATCATTGTGAATTAGGATAGGATTCGTCGGAAATGAAATCCTGCCGGGGACCTGATGACACATATCGAGCGGTACGTCGGATAGGGCCGATGCCTGACTCCGATTTCAGAAGGTAATGGTTCAAAGGCAAAAGAGCCGTCCGGGAGTCGAAAATGTGGTGGATTATCGGGATTATTGTGCTTGCAGCCTGCGGTGCCCTTTATTTTTTTGTGAGTTCAAAAACAGGGACTCCTCCGGAGGATACTTATGTGTGCGATATTTGTGGGGAAAAGCATTGCATCTGTCACAAGGAGGAAAAGTCCTGATTTTTTTGCTAACTTCAGATTACGTCCCGCCGCCAGCGGGACTTCAAAGAGAGACGGTTCATGCCTGTTTATGAATATGAACATATCGGGAAGCCCTGCTCCAGGGGTTCGATTTTTGAGGTGAGGCAATCCCTGCAGGATCCGCCCCTCACGCGATGTCCGGACTGCGGAAAGGCGATTAGAAAGATCATCTCCCGGTCCTTTATCAATACCCCTAAAACCAACAGTGAGCTGAAGGACCTGGGGTTTACCAAGCTGGTTAAAAGGGATGATGGGGTATATGAAAATGTTACGGCACGTGATGGTGACAGCCGCATTGTTCATAGAGATAAGCCCGAGACACTCCCCAACCTAAGAAAAACCATCAGCGATTGAAGCGATAGGTAGGAAACTGAGTGCTTAGCATGCCCGCAAGCATGAGGGCGCACCCGATCAGTCCGCGGTTATCCAGCGTTTCTCCCAGAATGATCCATCCGCCCAGGGCCGCAAAGACGGCCTCGAGACTCAGAATGATTGCGGCATGGGCCGGTTTTGTGTCCCGCTGCGCCACGACCTGGAGGGTGTAAGCCACCCCAACCGAGAGGAGCCCCCCGTAAAGAATCGGCAAAGCGGCCTGAGAGAGCGCCTGAAATGAGAGGGTTTCAGTGATAATCGCCGTAAGGAGGCTGAGGAGGGAACAAGCGGCGAACTGATAAAAGGCCAGCTTGAGAGGGTAAATTTTGGGTGAGAGCCACCCTAGAATGAGGACATGGGTCGCCCAGAAAAAGGCCCCAATGAGTTCCAGAAGATCACCCAAAGCGATTGTGAAATTTTCCGTGACACTCAAAAGAAAGAGTCCTGTGGCCGCCAGAATAGCGCCCACCCAAGTGCCTCTACCATTTTTTTGTCCGAAGAAAAATCCAAGAAGCGGCACAAGCACCACATAGAGACCCGTGATGAAGCCGGCCTTGCCCGCCGTCGTGTAAACCAGGCCGACCTGCTGTAAAGAGGCCCCTAGAAAAAGGGCCGATCCCGCCAAGGCTCCCCCGAACACGTCGTTGATTCTCCTCCCTCCCTTCGAAGGAGGAAAGGATGGGTCGTCTCCCGTTTTTCCACCTTGTTTTATCATCAATAGGGGGAGCAGGGACAGGGTGCCCAGGGCAAAACGGGTTCCGTTGAAGAAGAAAGGCCCCAGGTAGGACATACCTATTCTTTGAGCCACAAAGGCAAAACCCCATATGGCCGCAGTGATGAGGAGAAGGGTGTCTGATTTTAGTGTCTGTGGTTTCATTTGAGTATCTGAGCCCGATCCTATAAGTCGTGCATTCTTGTCCGTTATTATGATTCTTCAGAATGCCGTTTTCGGCCGCATCGCTGCAATCACCGCGGTCCCCAGGATAAGCGTCCCGCCCGCGACCGTTCTTGCGCAGGGGACTTCTCCCAGCAGGATCAGGGCGAAGAGGATGCCGTAAACGGGTTCGAGGCTTGCCGTCACACCGGCGAGCTGAGCACGTATGTCCCGCAAGCCATGTATGAAAAGCGCATGAGCGAGGGCGGTGCAGAAGACCCCCAGGATCACAAGCAAAAAGAGATTCCTGACATTAAGTGCCTTTGCTCCCAGGGACCAAAAGGGAAGAAGGATCAGAGCTGCGATGGCATTCTGGTAGAAGGCA
>CAZXWJ010000293.1:0-1302 GCA_964644375.1 uncultured Desulfobacteraceae bacterium
CAATACCCTTTTCCGCCAGGGCATAATGATCAGGGGTCTTTCCAAGGGCGCCACCGGGGAAGAAGGTTACCTTGACCTTTCCATTGGTCATCTTGTTGATTTTTTCGGCCCAAGGCTCAAATACTTTTTTTTGCATCGTATGCTTTGGGGAAAAGGCATGCGCAAATTTCAATTCAATGGTTTTGGCAGCCGCCTGGTTTACCTGCCAAATAAATGCGCAACCAAAAATGATAACAACAAAAATAGCCAACACTGACTTCTTCATAATCACACCCTCCTCAATTTTTTGTTTTCCGTCAAATGTCCCTTATTTGAATGCCTTCGGCATAAACAACAGCACATTTCTTCGGCCCCATTCAGGAAAGCAGACATGAGAGCCATCTAAAAAGACCATTCTACGATTGGACTATCGATGTTCCCGATCACATTTTTATATACAAACAAGATTCTATTTGGTCTAATGTTTAATATTCAACATTAGACATTTGTTGTCAAGTCAAAACCCCGCTTTTTATAAAGTTGCCATCACATTAAAAACCGAGTATTTAAAAAAAGTTTGGGAGGTAATCGGTATGCCCCATTTCAAACCCATAAAACAGGTCAGGATCTCTGAAGAGGTACTGGGACAATTAAAAGAAGCCATTCTCATGGGGAGATTCAAATCAGGCGAGAAACTCCCCTCCGAACGAGAACTGACCGCGGAATTCAATGTCAGCAGGGCGGTTATCCGTGAAGCCGTGCGAGCCTTGGAGCAGAGCGGCTTCTTAGTGATCCGCCAGGGCCCTGCAGGCGGGGCCTTTGTAACCGATCTGACCTTCGACCAGGTGGGAAACGCCTTTCTGGACCTATTCTTGGCAAACAAGCTATCCATCCCCGAACTGACTCAGGTCCGCCGCTATATCGAGCCTGAGGTGGCTCGCCTGGCGGCGAAAAACATCTCTCGGGCATCCGCGCGGCTTCTGTTAGACGCAGAGGAGGCCGAATATATACCCGACAAATCCTACCCCGAACGCATGTCGAAACTGACCGAGGTCCATCACATTTTGGCCAAGATTTGTGGTAACCACTTTTTTGAGGCCGTTGTAAAATCCCTGATGAACCTGACCGGTGAGATAGTCCTTGCCGTAGATCCTGACCATAAATCCCTGCATGGTCCGGGAGAACATCGAAAGATTGTGGATGCCGTCATTGCCGGTGATGCCGATGATGCATTCTCTGCCATGAGTCAACATCTCAGCAGGTTTTCGGAGGCCCTCATAAAGATGGAAAAGGCCTTTCGACGACAGTATTAAGCGGCCGAAA
>CAZXWJ010000293.1:1312-5223 GCA_964644375.1 uncultured Desulfobacteraceae bacterium
CGATGTTGTTCTTTGAACTCATTCTTGATGGAGGAGGTTTCGTTTTAGATAGAAAGTTCAACTTTCCAAATGAAGGAATAGATATTTATAGTTGAAGGGTTGACAAAGAACACGTTAAAAGCCCATTTAGTCAACATGTTTAATTTCAATATATGAAAAGTCCTACACTGTCAATGTTATTTTTCTCGCATCCTTCCACCGGCTGTAAACCTTGAAGGTGTCTTTTCTTCTTCAGCTTTCGCGCTTCTTTAACCCTGCGACATAACTCAAGCTCTTCAGATACAAAACTTCAAGGTTGATCTCTTGACATAAGGCTCCTGACCATCTAACCTTACTGCCAATGATTATACCATGAAACTACCGGTTTGAAATGATGGAATATTTTTATTATTTTATGACGGCTTTCGGGGTCCTGTTTGTCGTCGTTTGTTTCTGGATGGCCGCCATTTACTGGCTGAATCCCCACGTAGAGGACCCTGACGGCAAGGCCTACATCACGGGCAAGTGCGGGGATTCCATGGAAATTTGTCTTAAATTCGAACAAGATCGGGTGGTCAAGACATCCCACTTTACCGACGGATGCGCTTACAGCCTGAACTGCGTATATACTGCGGCGAATCTAGCCAAGGGAAAAACTCCGGATCAAATCATCGAAATCGACAGTGACATGATCCAGGAATCCATGGGGGGGCTTCCCAGCGACCACACGCACTGTGCCGATCTTGCGTTCGAAACGCTTCAGGCGGCCCTTGATCATTACATGAGACATCACGGTTCGAAGGGCACGGCGTCATAATCAATTCTTGATCCACCGGTGTAAAAGGCCGGTTCTAAAACCTTGATCTTTTCAGTGCCCCGGAAAATCATTCTATGACCGCCGTAGCGGTCGCCGCAGTCTGCAACCTCCGCCATCGCGGCGGGCACTTCCCTTTGATCTGCCGGGACCACACTGATCACCTTTCCTTTGACAGAGAAGGTACCAGGCTCTCCTGAATCTGTAAGAGCGGTTCCGTTCATCAAAATCAAGCATCCCCGGGGCTGCGGGCAACCACATCGTTCGGGCCTTTTGTTGATTGAATCCGCCCCTGTACCACGAGATCTTCGATTCGTCCATCGAAAATGCCAAGGCAGAGAAAGGGTATTATTTTTCGAAGCAAATAGCCCCCAACAACATGTAATCATGGACTAATTCCACTCCGAGTACGGGAACATTCACCAAGACCTTGACTCTGCGGGGTGATAGGGTTATATCTCGATTTTGTCCGGTTTCCATCCGGGAAAAAATAGTTTCAATCACGAATCAGCAGGCGAGCGTCAGCTTTAATTAAATATCAGGGAGGAAAAAACGACGATGTCATTAGACGAAGAGTGCATCAACACGATTCGCATGCTTTCTGCGGATTGCGTTCAGAGGGCCAATTCCGGACATCCGGGGATGCCTATGGGCGCCGCAGCCATGGCCTATGTCCTGTGGACCCGTTTTCTGAAACACTACCCGCAAAACCCCGATTGGCCGGACAGAGATCGCTTTGTCTTGTCCGCCGGCCACGGCTCCATGCTCCTATACAGCCTGCTTCACCTTACAGGCTATGACCTTTCTCTGGAGGACCTCAAAAATTTCCGGCAGTGGGGAAGCAAAACCCCCGGTCACCCCGAATCCTATGTCACACCCGGCGTGGAGACCACCACAGGCCCCCTTGGTCAGGGTTTTGCCAATGGCGTGGGCATGGCCATTGCCGAAAAATTCATGGCGGCCCACTTCAACCGGCCCGGACATGAAATCGTCAACCACTGTGTCTACGGCATCGTCAGCGACGGAGACCTCATGGAAGGGATCTCCCACGAAGCGGCCTCCCTCGCGGCCCACTTGAAGCTCGGTAACCTGATTTACCTATATGACGACAACCACATTACCATCGACGGAGGCACCGATCTGGCCTTCACCGAAAACCGCACTGCCCGGTTCGAGGCCTATGGGTGGCATGTCCAGACGGTAGAGGACGGCAATGATCTTGCGGCCATCGAGGCGTCTATCGAGACGGCCGGAAAGGAGACGGACCGCCCATCACTCATTGCCGTAAGGACTCACATCGGATTCGGGAGTCCGAACAAACAGGACATGTCCTCGGCCCATGGGGAACCTCTGGGACCGGATGAATTAAAGAGGACCAAGGAAAATCTGGCCTGGCCCCTGGAACCCGAATGCCTCATCCCGGAAGATGTCTTGAATCACTTTCGTGAGGCCCTGGACCGGGGCAGAACCATGGCAGAGGAGTGGACCGCCCGCCTCGAGGCTTACAAACAGACCTACCCCGAAGCGGCCGATCAGTGGATCCAATGGATAAACGGAGAACTGCCCGCTGGATGGGAAAAGACCCTGCCCACCTTCCCTGCCGATCCCAAGGGAGTGGCCAGCCGGGCCGCCTCCGGAACGGTCTTGAATAATATCGCCGAGTATCTCCCTAACCTGATAGGGGGATCCGCGGACCTGGCACCCTCCAACAAGACCTTTGTCAAAGACGCCGAGACCTTCCAGGCCGGTCATTATGAGGGCAGGAACTTCCATTTCGGAGTGCGCGAACACGGAATGGCCTCCATCCTGAACGGCATGGCACTCCACGGCGGTGTCATCCCTTACGGAGGGACCTTTCTCATCTTCTCCGATTACATGAAACCGGCCATCAGGCTTGCCGCCATGATGGGTCTTCGAATCATCTATGTCTTTACCCACGACAGTATAGGTCTCGGGGAAGACGGTCCCACACACCAGCCGATCGAGCAACTGGCAGCACTGAGGGCGATCCCCGATCTCACGGTCATCCGACCCTGTGACGGTAATGAGACAATGGAGGCCTGGCGCTTTGCTCTTGCCCACAAACCCGGACCCACGGCCCTTGCACTTTCCAGGCAAGGCCTTCCCACCCTGGACCGGAACATTTTTTCCGACGCGCATGGGCTTCACCAAGGTGCCTATATTCTTAAGGATTCAACAAACCACCCCCCGGACATCATCCTGCTCGCCACCGGTAGCGAGGTCCATCCTGCCCTGTCGGCCGCAGCAGCACTCGAGGAAAAGGGCATTGTCGTTCGTATGGTGAGCATGCCCTCATGGGAACTCTTTGAGCAACAGCCCGAGGATTACCGGAACCATGTGCTGCCCCCTGAGGTAGAAAACCGCATTGCCGTCGAGGCAGGGGCAACCCAGGGTTGGCATCGGTATGTGGGATCAAAGGGAGAGGTGATCGGACTGGATCATTTCGGGGCTTCGGCCCCTTCCGGGACCCTCTACAAAAAGTTCGGCATCACGGGTGAAAAAATTTTAGAAAAGGCCCTTTCCCTTCTCGGGAAGGGCGAATAGAAGACCTGAAAAAAGATCACACCACCACAAAAAAAGGTCGACCTTTTTTTGTGGTGAGCTGTCTCTTTATTCGGTATCCAGCAATGAATTCCCGACATATCCAGAGCAGGATCTAATCGGTACTCACCCGGAAATGGTCATTCCAGGATTTGCACTACCTGATATCTTGGTGATATTCCTGCAGAGATTTCACGATTCCGTGACCGCACTGGATAGCCCGAACGCCTCTTGCAGCCGCGATGGCGGCGGCAAGCGTTGTAATATAAGGCACCTTGTATCGGATGGCCGATTTACGGATATAGGAATCGTCGTATTTGCTCAGTTTTCCACTGGGGGTGTTGATCACCAGGTTGATCTCGCCGTTTTTGATACCGTCCACGATGTTGGGTCGACCCTCGTAGATCTTGAGGATGTGCTCGGAATCAATCCCGTGCCCCTTGAGGAAATGGTAGGTTCCTTCCGTGCATTTAATCTTGAATCCCAGGTTAGCAAACTGTCTTGCCACCTCGATCACGGCGGAACGGTCATGTTCGGATACGGTGATCAGCACCGT
>CAZXWJ010000294.1:0-5175 GCA_964644375.1 uncultured Desulfobacteraceae bacterium
TGCCCCTCGTAGGGGCCGGAGGCGGACAGAATGCGCTCGAATTCCATGCTGGTCATGACATTGGGTTGTTCGGCATAGCTATAGGTCTCATATTGGGTCGGGTCAAAGGGGGTGAACCCCGGGGCCAGCACAACGGCGCCCACATCTATGGTCCGCTCACGCGGCAACATGGAATGATCCACCGCCCCGGCAAGGCAGGCTGAGACGCACTGATAACATTCCGAACAGATGCCGCACTTGAGACAGCGCCGGGCCTCGTCTCTGGCCTCCTCTTCATTGAATCCAAGGGCAACTTCCGTGAAATTCCCCGTACGTTCCTCAGGGGCAAGCTTGCGCAAGGGGATCCTGGAAGAGCGGGGTTCTCCCGAAATATCGGGTTTTTCATAGGTCCATTCCCGATTTCTGCCTTCAGCAAGATCGAGCCCGTTCAGATATCGATCGATGCTGATTGCCGCATCCTTGCCGCAGGCCACGGCTTCGACAACGGATTTCGGACCGTAAAGGGCATCTCCCCCCGCAAAGACCCATTGCAGCGGCGTCTGAAGGGTCACGGGATCTGCCTGAAGGCCGTTCCTTTCCGTGGTATAAATGCCTTCCTCATCGGCAAAGGAGAGGTCTGCAGCCTGGCCGATTGCAATGATCACGGATTCCGTTTTCATGGTGGTGAGATCTTTTTCATCATATCGGGGATCAAATGCCCCTTGCTCATCAAAGACGGTTGTGCAACGTTTGAATTCAACGCCTGATACCTTTCCGTCCTTTTCGAGAAACCGGTTTGGACCGAGACCGTTTACGATTCTGACGCCTTCTTCAAGGGCCTCTTCTATTTCATAATCCCAGGCAGGCATCTCCTCCCGTTTTTCAAGACAGGCCAGGGTAACCTCTTCGGCGCCCAGGCGCTTGGCCGTGAGGGCCACATCGATGGCAACATTTCCGCCCCCGATAACCAGGACCCCCTTCTCCAGTGAGATCCGTTTTCCCAGAGCGGCGTCTCTGAGGAATTCAACCCCCTCGAAGATACCTGGGGCCTGTTCCCCTTCAATGTTCAGCCTGCGGCTGAGATGAAGGCCGGTGGCCAGGAAAACGGCCTGAAAACCTTCGGCTTTGAGACCTTGCAAGGTTACATCTTTGCCGAATTCGACGCCGGTCTTGATTTCAACCCCCATGTCTTCAATGACCTTGACTTCAGCCGCAATGATGTCGCGGGGCAGTCGGTATTCGGGAATACCGACTGCCATCATACCGCCTGCAACCGGCAGTTTTTCGTAAACCGTCACCTGGTAGCCTTCTCGATCAAGATAATAGGCAGCCGTCAGACCGCCGGGTCCTGCCCCTATGACCGCGACCTTTTCCTCTTTTTTATCGAGGAGTTCAGGCACGTAACGGGTCTCATCGAAAAGATCCAGATCCGCCAGGAACCGGTGCAGATACTGGATGCTGACGGGCTCGTCCAAGTCCCCACGGGTGCAAACGCTCTCACAAGGATGATGGCATACGCGACCGCATATGGCAGGAAAAGGGTGGGCCTCCTTGAAAAGTTCGAGGGCCTCCCGATATTTTCCCTGATTCATGAGCGCAATGTATCCCTGCACGCTGACGTGGGCGGGACAGGTGGCCTTGCATGGGGCCGTTCCCCGTTTATCGATAGCGTAGGCGCTTGGCATGGCCTGAGGATAGAGTTTGAAAGCCGCCTGCCGGTTACGCAACCCTTCGTCAAAGAGATTCGGCACATCAATGGGACAGGCCTTTGCACATTCCCCACAGGCCGTGCACTTGGCCAGATCCACATACCTCGGATGTTCAAGGAGTCTGACTTTGAAATTCCCCGGTTCTCCTGCGACATCGAGGACCTCGGTCATGGTCAGAAGATCAATATTCAAATGCCTTCCGCATTCAACCAGCTTAGGTGAAATAATGCACATTGAGCAGTCGTTGGTGGGGAAAGTCTTGTCCAATTGAGACATCACGCCGCCAATGGCGGATTTTTTTTCGACTAAATAGACCAGATATCCGGCATCAGCCAGATCCAGTGAGGCCTGTATACCGGCTATGCCGGCGCCCACTACCATTACCGAGCCATTTGGCATGTTTTTTTTGCTAGAATGCATGATATCTCCTCACGATTTTAAAACTTTTTGCGAGATGATCACCTCCCTGCGACCGAAAAACGGGATAGCAGTCAAGCGCTACGAAACCAATGCACATGGAATCATGCTTTTTTTCGGTCCAAAAAAATAATGCTCGGCTTCAGGGAGTTTTGTTTCCTGAATCGTCCCGTTTTTCAGGGAGAGCTTATTGGGATTGAAAGCTGGAAAATGGCATATCGTTTTGTTTAAGATTTTTGTGCCCGATAGATGTGGCCAGTCCACATTGGGGAAGAGACATCATGATGCTTGTTGTGATGTTGATGCAGAGATGAAGGATGAAAGCCCTAAGAGGACCGGCCCACAAATTATTCTCACAGCCCCCTGACACTGGGCTCAGGAAAAATCGACGATTCAAATAGTGAAAGGTAACGCCCTTTCCGGGTCAGGTTGTACCTTCCTCATTTGAGGACGGCAATTGACATTACAAGAGAAGGGGGAATCCGGATGGTCTCAGAACCGGACATCGGTAGAGACTTAAAAAAATGCCACAAATAAAGCGGAGGTGTCAAGAAAATAAGCACCTTCTGCGAAAGGGTTGCTTTTGGTGAACACAAGATGTTATCTTCCTGCAATTATTTTTTATGCCACAGAAGAACTGGAGGAGTATGTCCTTTAAGCCACTTGCATATGTCGACACCACCGCTGTAGAGGCGGACAGGTTCAGTGGGGATGATTCCGGTCCCTTTTCCATGAGTTATGCCTTTGATCTGAGCCCCCTGATAGCGTCCATTCGAAAAGTCGGCCTCATCAATCCACCCATTGTCAGGGAGAACATCGACGGACCTATGGATATTGTTGCCGGGTATCGACGAATCGAAATTTTGAAATCCATGGGCCTGCCTGATATTCCCTGTAGGATCCTTCCTGCTGCCACATCCCGCCTGGAGTGCGTTCTCTTGAACCTCTACGACAATCTCACAATCAGGACATTCAATGATGTGGAGAAAAGTATGGTCCTGAACCGATTGAAACGATTCGTTTCTCAAGAGGACCTGCTGGAAAGGTACATGCCTCTTTTAAATCTCCGTCCGAGATTGTCGCTTCTTACCTACTATTTGACACTGGAAGACCTGGAAACTTGTGTAAAAAAAGCCATTGCACAAAAATCCCTTTCACCTCAAACCGTACGGGCACTGCAAGACAGGCATCACGATGCGAGAATTGTCATGACGGAGTGGATTTCAATACTAATGTTAAACTTTAACCAACAAAAGCAATTTATTGAATACACAGAAGATATATGTATAAGAGACGGCATTGTTGTGACGGAACTATTTAAGGCTCCCCCTATTGTGAAAATTCTTCAGGAGCAAGACATGAATCCTCCACAAAAAGCCAAACTGGTTCTCGAATACCTTAGGAACAGGCGATTCCCCAGGCTTTCACGGGCCGAAAAACTTTTTCAGAGCCGGGTTTCCAGCATAAAACTTCCCAAGGGAGTCAGCATACGCCATCCTCCACAATTTGAAGGTTCCGATTACCACCTTGAAATTGCCTTTAAAGACGGCGGGAACCTGATGAAAAAAATGAACGAATTAGTCGCCTCTCGCGACCTCGCGGGAATGGATGACCCCGATAGGAACAATGAAACTGAATAGGAATATACAAAAGATCCTTGTGGAACAGGGCGCTGAAAAGCATGCGCTCACTTCAAGAATTTTGAGACAAATGAACGGGCTGGATGTTATTGAAAACATTTCGCCCCAAAATGATTGTTTATCGAGTCTGGAGCATCTGGACATGGACAAGGAAACCATCAGGTTGCTTTCCTTTCCCGGTGAGATGCTCAAGCCATGCCCCGGAACCAATAACTACATCTGTTGTGGCTATCAGATTTTAAATGTGGGGACCAACTGCCCGCTTGATTGCAGTTATTGCATCCTTCAGGCCTATTTCAACCTGCCTTCACTCAGGCTTTTTGTGAACCTGGAAGATGAGCTCCATTCAATCGTTGAATTTATCGACAGCCGTCCGGATCGGATTTTCCGCATCGGTACCGGCGAGTTTACAGACAGCCTCGCTCTGGATCCAATCATGGGTTGGACGCAAATGCTGCCGCCCATTTTTTCAGAGCGAAAGAATGCCGTCCTTGAGCTCAAGACAAAAACCCTTCAAATTGAGGGACTTTTATCGTCACCGATCAGAAACAGAATGATCATCTCCTGGTCATTGAACAGCTCACATATCGCCTCAAGAGAGGAACATCACGCACCCTCTATCAGAAAGAGGCTCGAGGCGGCAAAAAAATGCCAGGAAGAGGGCTATGTCCTGGGATTTCATTTTGACCCTTTGATCGAACACCCGGGCTGGCAGGACGACTACAAGCGAACTCTCGATTTACTGGATGAACTCATCGATCCAAAGGGCATAATATGGATAAGCATGGGCACGCTCAGATACATGCCCAGTCTAAAAAAGATTATTCGAAAGCGACATCCGAGTACACATATTCTGGATGGTGAATTTGTCCCCGGGCTTGACGGGAAAATGCGCTACCTGCAGTCCATCAGAATTGCCATGTACGCATATATGCGAGAGATGCTCGATCAATGGCATGAGGACTTGGGCCTTTATCTCTGCATGGAAAGCGATGAGGTGTGGAGGCAGGGAATGGGGTGGACCGTCGGGACATCGGACGGACTTTCGCAGTATTTGGATGAGAGAGTAATTAGGTTTTTTGGTGCACCTTCTGTTTAAAAGGGTCACATTACATATTGTATTGTCGTAAATGTTATGCTAAGGATAACCGACTTTAAAAATTAGGGAGGACCGTTCAATGATAAAGGAAAAGGTTGAGGCTGCCCTGAATAAGGTCAGACCATCATTGCAGGCGGATGGAGGCGATGTCCAACTCATTGACGTGGATGAAGACGGCGTCGTAAAGGTTAAGCTGCAAGGCGCATGCGCTGGCTGCCCCATGTCTCAGATGACATTGAAAATGGGAATAGAGAAGATACTGAAGCAAAACGTGCCGGAAGTCAGTAAAGTGGAATCTGTATAGTACTGTGGAATCTGTATAGCTCAATAT
>CAZXWJ010000295.1:0-5161 GCA_964644375.1 uncultured Desulfobacteraceae bacterium
AAGAAACCCATCTGCGATACATGGAACGCCCCTCGCCCACCCTCAATCCCGGCCTCGTTGTAGATGAGATAGGTTATGTGCTCTATCCCGGGACTTTCGATTTCGATGTGGCACATTATGCTAAAAGGTTTTCGGCAAAGAAATTCAAAAACCTGAAGAAGACCGTACAATCCTTGACCGCCGAACAGAGTTCATTTCATATCAATAGGTTGGAGGACTTCGATGTCCTGGTTGACATGAGCCTCCAGAGATTCGAAGAGGGCTCTTATTTATTTGACAGCCGTTTCAGAGAGAGTTTCAGAGACGTGATGGTTTTTCTCAAACGGAAGGGATGGCTGCATATGGTCAGCCTAGAAATAAAAGGTCAAACGGCAGCAATTGATCTCGGGGCGATATTCGACGACACCTACACTGTATTTCTCGGCGGCACGCATCCGGAATTTCCGGGGATAGCCAAGGCCATGAATATGTACCATGTGGAGTTTGCCTGTATAAACAAATTCGGCAAAATCGATTTTCTCTGTGGCGATTTCCATTGGAAAAAACTCTGGCACCTGGATCCGGAACCCCTCTATCATTATGTATCTCCGAGATTGCTCACGGAAGCTGCGATTGAAAGGCCGTTGCGCCGAGCTGCCTGGCATTCCTATGGTGTTTCCGCCGTTCATGCATAGCAACGCTTCGACGGAGAACCGGCCATGATCCGCCATGATCCCGTGCTTGTGGCATGGACCACGCCTGATTATGTGTCCAGGCTCCAGCATCGTCATCCTGGAGAAGTATACTTCGTGGTGGATTCCAGGTTCAAGGATTCCCCCGATCTCAAGGCCGTGGACAGGTCGGCCGTCGTCTTCACCGGCTTTGAAGATCTGCGACAAGCCCTTCGTTCCATTAAAAAGGATCTCTTATCCAAGAACCTGACTCCAAAGGGTGTCGCCTGTTTCGACTGTGAGTCCCTCATCCCGGCAAGCTTTCTGGCCAGTGATCTCGAACTTCCCTTCCCGAACTCGAACGCCATCGTCCGAGCCAGGAACAAATACGAGGCCGGAAGACTGTGGAAGGAAAGCGGGATCCCCTCTCCTTCAGTACTTCTCGTTTCAAGCCTTGAGGATACCCTTGACGGGTTTAGGCGCATGCAAAGGGACGTCGTGCTGAAACCCGTTTCCGGAAGCGGGAGCGAGCTCGTCTTTCATTGCAGAAACGAGGAAGAAGTTGTCGAATCCCTTCGAATCATGGAAAGGGAACTCTCCCTAAGGGCATCAAATCCCCTTTTCCAGCCTCTTCCATCTCCTCCGGGTTCGACCCTTGTCGACCCCCGGCGGGTCTGGCTTGTGGAGGAGTTCGTCTCCGGGCCTGAATTCAGCTGTGATTTCCTGCTGGAGGACGACCGGATCACCGTGATCAGGGAAACAGGCAAGATCAAATCTTCCGACCAAACCTTCGGATCTATTCTCGCTTACACCTACCCGCCGGTGTATCCCGAAAATTTCTCTTCCGCGGCCCTTTGCGATATCCTGCACAGGGCGGCCGGAACCCTCGGGTTCACCTGGGGTCATTTTATGGTGGATTTTATCCTGCACTCCGGTCACCCCATAATCATAGAGATGACTCCCAGACCCGGCGGGGACGCCATACCCGACCTCCTGGAGACGGCAACAGGGACAGATCTCCTGGAATTGCACCTCAATTTTGTTGCCACCGAGGGTCACCCCTCAAAACTTCCGTCCCCGCCTGGCGAAAGGTTTGCGAGCATCAATCTCTTTGCCCGCCGAAAGGGAAAAGTGACCCGGATCAATCCTTCTCCGGTCATTGCCCACCCCCGTGTCCGGGCGGTCTTTCTCAGGAAAAGGGTCGGAGATACAATCCTGCTCCCCCCGGAAAGTTATGACCACCGATTGCTCGGGCACACGATCGTTTCCCTGGATTCAGAGGGGGACATTTTGGGTCTCTCGGTTCAACTGGAGGAACTCCTTAAAGTAAAAATCGTCGGAGAGGTCCTCGGCGGAAACCCTGCCGATTTCACCGATAAAGGGATTTCAAAATGAGCACACCGCACCTTGGGCGCAAAACTCGTGCCCGTTTAAAAAGACACCTGGGCCTGTTGAGGCGCGTCTTTAAACTCCTGATACGCACTGAACAACCGCTGCATCAAGAAATTCTGCATGATTATCTGAACGGTCTTCTTTCTAAAAGACAGATTTTTATGGAAAGCGCGGCACGATTCGGAACTCCCCAGTATTTCTTTGATGAGCCTTCTCTGCTTCTTCAAGTCAAGAATTTCCGTAAGGCTTTTTCGTTGTACTTCGACCATAATCGAATGTTCTATGCCATGAAAAGCAACAGCTTTGAGGGCATCTCCGAACAGATGGTCTCCCAGGGCCTAGGGCTTGACGTATCCAGCGGTTTCGAACTGGCCAAGGCCCTTTCCCTTGACTGTCGGGACATCATCTTCAGCGGACCCGGGAAGACCGGCGAAGAACTTCTTCTCGCCTTTAAAAACAGAGACAGGGTAACCCTGCTTCTGGACAGCGCGGGAGAGCTTCAGAGATTGAAGGAAGTCATTTCCCGCGAACCGCTTTCCGATCCGCCCTTGAAGTTGGGGATACGGGTCCGCAGCGATGGTCAAGGGATATGGAACAAATTTGGGGTTCCTCTCAAGGATCTGGTCCCCCTGTACATGACGGCCCGGGCGGTTGAAGGGGTGAAGCCCTGCGGCATTCAATTCCATGCCAGCTGGAACCTCGACCCGGCCCCTCAGACCCGGATGATCGAGGAAATCGGCGATCATATCCGCCGCTATATGCCCCGGGATCTCTTGGCTTCCCTCAAATTCATCGATATCGGGGGCGGTTTCTGGCCGGAGCAGGGCGAATGGCTCAATCCCCAAAACACTCGTCGGGGGGAAATCCTTCGGCTCCTGGCCCCTGATTATTCCTTCCGGTCCGGGCGTTACCGCCGAAAGGCCCAGCCACTCCGGTATTTTGCAAAGGCCATTGCCATGGCCCTCAAACAGCAGGGTCCACCCCTGTCGTTTCTCGAAATCTGGATGGAGCCGGGGAGATGGCTTTCCACCCCTGCGATGCACATCCTTGTTCGCGTGCTTGACAAAAAAGATGCTGCGACCCTTATCACCGACGGTGGAACCAATCTACTCGGCTGGGAGCGCCCCTTGACGGAATTCATCCCGATCGTCAACCTCACGAAGCCGTCACAGAAGGAGAAGGGCATGAACATCTTCGGATCGCTCTGTACCCCTCATGACATCTGGGGCACATCCGTCTTTGGGGAGGGTGCCGAACCGGGTGATGTGCTCCTTGTTCCGGACCAGGGCGCCTACACCTATTCTTTGAGGCAGTCTTTCATCAAGCCGCCGGCCGATGTCATAGGGTTCGACGGACAAGGGTTTCTGCTATACGAGCAAGGAGGATAGGTTCAAGCTCTGCAATAACG
Organism: uncultured Desulfobacteraceae bacterium; assembly: GCA_964644375.1. GTDB lineage: Bacteria > Desulfobacterota > DSM-4660 > Desulfatiglandales > HGW-15 > CAYNYM01. The sequence continues at coordinate 3,451 of CAZXWJ010000295.1, forward strand.
GTTTAAAGCAAAGGCGTCCGCTCACCCGCCACATCTGGGTCACTCGCTCCGGTTCCTTCTATCAGACAGCTTTCCCGGAAGCGACACGGCGATCAGTCTTTTTCTTTATTGGCGGCTCGATAATCAGAAGACTGCCGTTTGATTATAGGGATAGATCTTGACTCGATACCCCCGACGCCGGGCGCGGCAACCGAGATGAAAGGCAGGCATACCCCTTCCCTCCAGATCCGTCACTTCTGAAATAATCCGGCGCATGCTTTTTCTCTCCCGGTCGGTCCTTGTCGCCCTGAATACGAGACTTGTTTTAACCAGACAGGATGGGCGAAAAAATTTCACATCTCCCGCTGAACCCTTACAGGCCCGGGCTTTTCGGAATCTCCGGTTCCTGTACGCTCTAAAAAAAGAACCGGGAGTTCCCTATTTCCATTTTCCCTATCATCTCGAAAGGTTACATCTGATCACCGGGGGTGAGGTCCCATTGAGGTCAACCCCGGTTCGGTCCATCAGAAGGAGCGGTTCCGATGATAATCGTACAAGCCCTTCATACTCATGAGAAATCAAAGGGATACGGATATGGCACGCCTGTTGCTGATTCCTTTGCTGCTAAATGAAGCGGGCCCTCTTATACGAAATCGGACTTTTCAGTCATAGGGAAAACCGGGGCCAACCCCTATGTTCTATTCTCTTTAATCCGCCGGAGGCGGACAAGGGTTTAATTCCACACCGCTTGCGCCGTTACAAGGCCGTTGTAGATACCTGGCCGTTTAGCGGCAGCGTAGGTCATTAATTTTACGGTTGAATCTTTTCAAACCGCACGAAAGGACACGTACTATGAAAGAGCAAAAAACACCCACAGAAGAGACGTTGACGGGCTTCGTCATCCCGGATGAATGGGACAACAATGATACGGTGATCGCCATTGCGATCTCAACGGAAGACGAAGATTATTTGGTTGAACGCAATAAACAGGGAGAAGAACTCTTTGATTTCCTGGACGAAGACGTGGAAGTGACGGGTTTTGTGAGGGAAGACAAGGACGGCACCAAACACATTAGCGTCACCACGTACGATATCCTTCACCTTGACGATGATGAGGACGATGATTACGGTGACTACGATGGCGACTATGAGGACTCCGATTACGATGGCAAAGGATACCACTAAATCTTTCCTCCTTCCTGACGCATCGCAATAAACACCCCCGTCAAGGATGGCGGGACCCGATTCTCCCAAGAAACATCTTCCCTTTGGAGGTCACTACGGCCGGGAAGGTCAGTCGTTTCAATCATGAGGACCGTCTCCCGCGGAGCGTTTTCACGCGGCAAGAGAAGTTCGGCTAATCATCAGGAGTAGTATCTATGGCGTTGGAATTTAAGGAAGATTACCGTCCCACTGGAGACGAACCCTATATGAGTTCAAGTCAGCTTGCGTATTTCCGAGACAAACTCCTCTCCTGGCGGGAGCGATTGGTGCGTGAATCCAATGAAACCCTGGAACAACTCAGGGAAGAGAATTCGAGAGAAACGGACTTCCTGGACCAGGGAGCATCGGACGCCATAAAAGCTCTGACCTTCCGAACCCGGGACCGGTATCGCAAGTTGATAAAAAAAATCGACGATGCCCTAGGCCGCATCAGGGTGGGGACCTACGGCTACTGTGAAGAGACAGGAGAAGAGATCGGAATCAAGCGTCTCGAGGCCCGCCCTATCGC
>CAZXWJ010000296.1:0-5065 GCA_964644375.1 uncultured Desulfobacteraceae bacterium
ATGAAGGGGACCACATCGGTCGCTCCCATTCTCGGGTGCTGACCCTTGTGACCGGACATGTCAATGAGGTCTACGGCGACCCCCATTGCTTCCACAACGGCTTCCTTCATGGGTTCCGGCGCACCTACCGCGGTGACGACCATCCGGTTATGATCATTGTCCCACTGGACATCCAGGAGCTTGACGCCGGCCTTTTTCCTGAAGGGATCCACGATTTTTTCAATCTTTTCCCTGTCCCGGCCTTCGCTGAAATTGGGTACGCATTGGACAATTTTCTTCATTCCTGACATGGTTTCCTTCTCCCGTGTTAAGCGGTCAGCGTGCAGCGTTCAGCTTTTATGCCTTGTTTTTTTATCGTTCTTGCTGATGGCTGACCGCTGATTGCTTGAATCCGTTATAAACTTTGTCGGTTGAAAACTGAGCAGCTTATTCTTCCGTTTCCTCGAAGGCCTTTGCTACAAGCTCTTTGACCAGGGCCTCATCAGGAATAAAGGGCAGGGTAATGTGATCCGCTCCATCGGCCATTTCATTGTACTGAATGCTCGTCGCAATGGCATTTTTGTTTCTTGCCCAGGCCCTGCGGGCAACCCCGCCCATGGCATCCCAGGGAAGGGCCGATCGAATCACACGATCCACCCTGTCACTCCCGTCGAGGACCAGCCCAAACCCGCCGTTTATAGCCTTCCCGATCCCCACGCCCCCGCCGTTATGGAGGGCGACGAGGCTCACGCCCCTGGCCGCGTTGCCGGCAAAACACTGGGTGGCCATGTCGGCCATGATGTTGCTGCCATCCTTGATGTTGGAGGTCTCCCGGAAGGGTGAATCCGTTCCCCCGGTATCGTGATGATCCCTGCCGATCATGATCGGGCCGATTTGACCTTCGCGGACCATTTGGTTGAATTTCAGGGCGATATTCATCCTGCCGAAGGCGTCCTGGTAAAGGATCCTGGCCTGGGTGCCTACGACGAGCCTGTTCTTGACCGCATCCCGAATCCACACGTAATTGTCCCGGTCCTGGAACCGTCTTTCGGGATCGATACATCCCATGGCGGCCCGATCGGTCTTCTGGAGGTCTTCTGCCTTGCCGCTCAGGCAGACCCAGCGGAAGGGCCCGTACCCGAAGTCAAAGAGGAGGGGCCCCATGAGGTCTTCCACGTAGGAGGGATAGACGAATCCGTCCAGGGGGTCTTTACCGTTCTTGCAGATTTCGGTGATGCCCGCGTCGTAGACTGCTTTCAAAAAACTGTTTCCGTAGTCGAAGAAATAGGTCCCGCGATCCACGAGGCTTTTGACGAGTTCGATGTGATGCTTGAGAGATCGGTCGACCTGTTTTTTGAATTCGCCGGGATCGGTCCCGAGCATCTTGGTACGTTCCTCGAAGTTCAGTCCCTGAGGGCAGTAGCCGCCGTCATAAACCGCATGGCAGGAGGTCTGATCGGAGAGCAGATCGATCCTGATCCCCTCTTTGACGGCATATTCCAGGAGGTCCACGATGTTGCCATGAAAGGCGATGGCCGTGCTTTCCTTTCTGTCCCGGCAGGCCTTGGCCTGATCAAAGGCCTTGGCCGGATCGTCGATGATCTCGCTGACCCAGCCCTGTTCCGATCGGGTTCGAATCCGGGAGATATCCACCTCTGCAATGATGCCCACGCCTTTGGCGATTTCGACGGCCTTGCCCTGTGCTCCGCTCATCCCACCGAGGCCCGAGGAGACGAAAAGGGTGCCACGCAGGTCTTTGTCTTCAGAAATGCCGAGCATGGAGCGTCCCGCATTCAGAATTGTGCTGTAGGTGCCGTGAACAATCCCCTGGGGACCGATGTACATCCATCCGCCCGCTGTCATCTGGCCGTAGTTGGCCACGCCCAGTGCCGCGGCCCGCTGCCAGTTCTCGTAGTCATCGAATTCGCCGACCATGAGGGCGTTGGTCATGATGGCCCTTGGGGCATCCGGCCCCGAATGAAACAGACCGAGGGGGTGACCCGATTCCACCACCAGGGTCTGATCCCGGGTCAATATTTCGAGGTATCTCTTGATCAAACGATACTGCATCCAGTTCTGACAGACCTGGCCGGTTTCGCCGTAGGTCACGAGTTCGTAAGGGTAAAGGGCCACATCGAAGTCAAGGTTGTTTTCGATCATGACCTGGCAGGCCTTTCCTTCTATGCAGGCGCCTCGATATTCACCGATCGGTCTGCCGGTGAGCTTTCCTTCCGGCCTGAACCGATACCCGTAGATCCGTCCCCTGGTCAACAGTTCGTCCAGGAATTCCGGGGCCAGAGTCATGTGCCATTTTTCCGGAATGTATCGGAGGGCGTTTTTCAGGGCGAGTTCCGTATCCTGCTGCGACAGCGTAAAAGGTCTCTTTGGTGCCCGCCGAATGCCCTCCAAAAAGGTCGGCATTTTAGGTAATTCATTTAAGACATCCGCCAATTTAACCGTCATGGCACTGGAGATATCCATGTTGCTATAAGTCATCGTCTATCCTTCCCTTGAAAGGGGTGATTTAAAAAAGAAGAGGACAAAAATCCAATATGTTGGTTTGAAAATGCCCTTTTTCTAGACGACCCCAGTGAGAGACATCTGAAAATCGGGTGAGAGAGAGGGTAAAAAAAGATAATTGAAAAACGCAAATCGAAAGGCAACGGGGTATAAGGGCCTCAAATCAAAGAATGCTTTCGCATTCTACACCCGATTTCCAAACGTTTCAATAGGGGGTCAACCCTAAATCCACCGCCTGATTTGCAAATTATGTATGGGATCAGGATATTTAGGGTAAACCCTGATCACCTGCAGGTTAATCAACGCTCGGTCATCCTCGCGTCCAAAGGGGTGGGGATCTGCGATGTGACCGGTTTTTTTCTGTCAGTGCCATCGAAGAGCCCCCTGTCGACATCCTGATGCTCATTTTGGGAAGGCATCTTCTGCGGCTCAGGATTTGGAATTCAAGCGGTTGTTCCAATCGAATTCGCGAGAGGTGACGGTGTGTTCCATCCGTCGAATGCGTCGTTCAAGGTTTTCGTACCTGCGCTTTATTCGGTCAACAGCGCCTCTGCGCGAAGAGACATAATTGTCATAGAATTCCTGTTCATCGTTCGAATGAATGGGGATGACCGGTTCGGGTTTCATGAGAAGGGCGGCGAGAAAATACAATCCGGTGATCGGCCAGAATCCGCTGAGGATGAGGCAGATCAGCACGATGCCCCTGACCCAGAAGACGGAAAAATTGAAATAATCGGCAATGCCCCGACACACACCCAATATTACGCCGTTGCGGGAGCGATGAAGTCCGCCGCGAAAAGTATTTTCAAATCGTTTCATCATTTATTGTCCTTTCTTTTATGATCAATAATGATGGTTTCAAGGGCGTCCACTCTTTCTTCCATGCGGGAAAGCCCCTGATAGATTTCCTGAATCATCCTGACTTCCTGAGATTCATTTTGCCGTCCTTTCCGGGTAAGGCCACCCTTCAGGATCTTGAGGGCCATAAGAATCGTACTGCCTATGATGGCGAGGAGCAGGATGGAACCTCCAAACACAATCGCCAGGACACTCAAACCATGCATCATCGTATGTTCTCCGAATTCTTTTAATACAACCGTCTCTTCGGGTATTTAAGGAAAGGACGGCTCTAAGTGTTCTCTTGGCCTGTGCTTTCCTTTTTTGTGAGGGAATCCTTCAGATCCCGGAGTTCCTTTTCAATGTCATCATCCACAGAAAGGGTTTCAAATTCCGCCTCGAGCGTCGTCTTTTTCCCATAATTCACGAGGTCGGCCTCTGCCTCCATGCGTTCGATACGGTTTTCAAGATCCTCAAACTTCAGGATGGCCTCCGAACTGTCTACCCTGCGGATTTCCTCCTGTGCCTTTCTCTTTTTAGCCGCGTGGATGTGGCGCTGAACAAGCATGCGCTGTTTTTCTCGTGCGCTCCCCAGTTTTTCTTCGAGTTGGCGGATATCGTCCTGATACTGGGCGATCAACGCGTTGTGTTCGGTGAGTTCCTTTTCCAGAACGGTCATCCTGTCGGTATATCGTCGTTTTTCCACAAGGGCTTCCCGGGCAAGATCTTCCCGGCCCTTGCTGACAGCCAGTTCGGCCTTCGACCCCCAGTCCGTGGCCCGGTCGTCGGCTTCGTCCGCTTGTCTCTGGATTTTTTTGGCGCCGGCCATCACGCTGGCACAAGAGGCCTTGAGTTCTACCAGGGTGTCTTCCATTTCCCGGATCATGAGTCGGATCAGTTTTTCCGGATCCTCGGCCTTGTCCAGCATGGAATTGATATTGGAACTGATAATATCACGAAATCGTGTAAAAATGCCCATTTTGTCTGCCTCCTTTTGCTTGGATTTTGATTTTACCACAAGCATGAAGTGTGCCAAAATGGTTTAATCGGTGAAAATCTAGATATTTCAGGTGGTTTTAGTGAGTTTATGTATGATATGAGATCTTGCCTGTTGGCAAAATATATTGTAAAATAGCAAAAAATGCCAAAATATGGTTTGATAAGCTATGGATCGAAATTCTCAATCAAACCGGTCCGACTTCCAGGCGGTCCCTTCGGAAGCCTTCAAAGAGGCCCTGGGGCAGTCAGAAAAATTCCTGGAATTTCAGGAACGCCTTTCGCGCGTGGCACCCATCGATCGGCCTGTACTCCTGATCGGCGAGCGAGGCACAGGGAAGGAACTGGCGGCCTCGAGACTGCACTTTCTCTCACAGAGGTGGCAGGGTCCCCTGGTGGCCTTGAATTGTTCGGCCCTGACGCCTTCTCTTATCGAGGCGGAGTTGTTCGGTTATGAGAAAGGGGCCTTTACGGGCGCGGAAAAACGGCGTACCGGGCGGTTTGAGAGCGCAGGCGGCGGGACCCTCTTCCTTGACGAGATCGGGAATATCCCCCTGGAGGTTCAGGAAAAGATCTTGCGGGTTGTGGAGTACGGGACCTTCGAGAGGGTCGGAAGTTCAGACCCTGTCGAGGTGGATGTCAGGATCGTCGCGGCGACCAACGCGGATCTCCCTTCCCTGGTGGCGGAGGGAAAGTTCAAGCAGGATCTCCTTGACAGGCTCTCCTTTGAGGT
>CAZXWJ010000297.1:0-5026 GCA_964644375.1 uncultured Desulfobacteraceae bacterium
AAACTCGAAACGCCCCGGCTCCGATCGATTTTCCCGGAAAATTCCCTGTTGACCAAGATCGGCACCTCCGGCTCTGAAGGCACGTAGGCCTTGACTTTGTCGCCGGGCATTTCAAGGAAACAGATGGTGCCGCCCGCCTTTACGGCAAGTTCATTGATCCTCTCGACCAGGAAATCGTCCTTCAGTTTTTTGAAATGTTCTCGGGCCATCCCCACCACGCCCTCCCCGGCAAAGGATTTCGGTGGATACAAGAGGTAGGCGGGGGCCGAGGTTTCGGTTTCTTTGATGCGGCCCCAGATCAGGTAACAGCGGCACCGGGCACGTGTCAGGGCGACGTAGAGCAACCGGAGGTTTTCTGCCAGGATTTCTTCTTCCGCCAAAACCCGGTTCTGATCCATGTTTTCCGATCCCAGATCGAGAGTAAGCCGCATGGCCGCCAGCCGGTCATGGAAAACAAAAGACCTTTCTGATTTCCGGACGGTGCTCCCGTCCCACAGAAAGGGGCAAAAAACCACCGGGTACTCCAGTCCCTTGCTCTTATGAGTGGTCACTATTTTGACGGCGTTCTCGTCGCTTTCCAGGCGCAGAGGCTGTTCCACCCTCCCGGAACGATCCCCGTCGCGCTGCTCGAATAACCACTTGAGAAGTCCGGCCATGTTTGCCTTCTTTTCCACGGATGCCTGGTGGAGGACCTCTCCCAGATGGAGCAGATTGGTATTGCGACGCTCCCCGTCCCCACAGGACATGAGGCGACTGAGGACTCCTTCCTGTGACAGCAGGGAGCGAAACATCCGTATAAAACCTCGATTCTTCCATAAATCATGGTATTCTCTGAAACGGACGACCCATGCCTCCCAGGAAGCCTCATCCCCACCCATGGCTTGGAGTGCCTCCCCCGTCACCCCAAGCATATCCGTCGCGAGAGCGGATCGAAGGTGGTTTTTGTTTTCAGGCTCGGCGACAGCCGCCATGACCCTTTCAAGTTCAAGGGTCTCATGGGCGTCAAAGAGATTGTCTCCGGCATAAAGGACGCTCGGAATATGGCGGTTCGAGAGGGCCTTCTGTATCAACAGGGCTTCCTTGTTTTTTCTCACCAAAACCGCGATATCCCCTGCTAACAAGGGCCGGTCATCAATCAATGCCTTCTTTTCCCGTCCCATGCGAATCAGTTTCAAGATCTCCCCCGCCACGGCTCCCGGAATCATTTCACGGGCCGTTGTCTTGAGAATCGCCTTTCCATCCTCCGTGACTTTACGCGCATCCAGAAACCAGATTTTAAGAGGGGGGGCCTTTCGACCGTCCAGCGTGAGAGAGACGCATTCCGGGTTCCCAGCCGGCAGGACGGGATCAAAGCGAATCCCGTCAAAAACAAAGGGGCGCTCAGAATTTTCAAATAGGGTATTGACGGCACGGATCAATGCCGGTTCCGACCGCCAGTTTTCTCTAAGCGTATAACGTGAGGAGGCATCAGTCGCGGCCCTCATGTAGGTGAAGATGTCCGCACCCCGGAAACCGTAGATGGCCTGTTTGGGATCTCCGATCAAAAAAAGGCCGTTTTTCGCAGCACCGAAAACCTTCTTGAAAATGGCATATTGAACGGGATCCGTGTCCTGAAATTCATCGATCAGGGCGGCCTTGAATTTCAAACCCAGGAAACTTGCCAGCCTTTCTCCGTCCCTTCCTTCCAGGGAATTTTTCATCCCGGTCAGGAGATCATCAAAGGACTGGATATTCTTGTCTCGTTTTCTCCGTCCGAGTTCGGCCCGAGCATAGACGAACAATCGCCCCTCAAGGGCCAGGAGGCGAGTTTTGAAGGCCTTCACCAGGGGCACTTGAGCCTCTTTCAATCTTTCGCAGGCCTCAAAAAACGGATGCACCGGTGGAACGCCGTTCTTTTTCACTGCATTTTCCAATTCCCCTGCGGTGAATTTTTCGAAACCCTTGAAAAACACCGAAGTCGGCCCTGTGGCCACCCAGGCATCCATGAGCCCGGCCCAATCCGGTATCCTGGCCTTCCCATATTTATTCCGGTTCAGACTCTCATGATGAAAAAGAAGTTCCGTCACCTCCTCTCTTGCAGAGGGCCACATCTCGGAAACCGCCTCAAAGGCATTTCTATAGGCCTTCTCCACCCCCGAGGTGTCGGCGTCTTCCACTCGAGGAATGACCTTCAGATAAGGCAGTGAGACCCAGTGACCGAGGAGTTTCACAAGGTCGTCCGGGCTGAAATGATTGGCCATGGCGTAGTTCACAAAAAGCGGCGAGGCCTCGTACAAGTGTCTGCGCCAGAAATCCTCTACGATATCCCTTTTCAGTTCTTCCTGGTCGGTCACGAGCTCCGTGTCAAAGAGGCTGCCGCTCTCAAAGGCATTTTCCTGGAGCATACGCCTGCAAAAACCGTGGATGGTGAAGATGGCGGCTTTGTCAAAATCTCTGATCGCCTCTTTCAGTAATCCGACCGCACCGGATGAATCCGTCTGACGAGTGACCAATGCCTGAAGAAAACCGTCTTCACTCCCGCCCTGCTGAAAGGCCTCCAGGGCCGACCGAAGTCTCCTGCGAATCCTGTCCCGAAGTTCGGCGGTGGCCGCTTCCGTAAAGGTCACGACCAGGATCTGTTGCACGGAAAGACCCTGCTCCATGACAAGCCGAAGGAAAAGTCCGACAAGGGTATAGGTCTTACCCGTCCCGGCGCTTGCCTCGATCAGGTTCACGCCCTCCAGTGGGCTTTCCAGGAGATCAAATGGTTTGAGTTCCATCATGGACTTTTCTTTTTCATTGCTGTTGACTAATGAGGTTCATCGCCGCCGTCGTTGTGCTGTTTTTTTCGATCTTCCCTATTGCCTCTCATTTTTGAAAGGATGTCCGCATCACCGAAATGACGACTTTTAGATGACAGGGTACGGCTAATCCATCTTTTTCCGGTGCTCCAGCAGGGGCCTGAAGATCATCAAAGCCAGGCGTTCGAAATCCGCATCCAGCGGTGATCCATCCCTGAAGCAGAGGCGATAGTAAGGATTCGCTCCCTCTCCCCGGCTGTAATCTCCCCCTTCCCATGACTTCATGACTTTCCCGAAGGCCTCCTGTGGACGTTTCATCTTCTCCACCACTTCCACGGCCAGGATCCAGGCCGTATCCGGGAAGAAGTGAAGGGGGCGAATGAGCCCTTCCCAATAAATCTCGAGGAGCAGAGAAAGGATCTCCTCACTCTCCAGCAGGGCATCAAACCCCCAAGCCGTCCACGCAGCATCTTTTTGGTTTCCGGATCCCAGACCCGCGAGCATGCTGCTCATCGGATACCCCTCCTCGCCCGCTATGTTCAGGGCCAGATGCGCCACCCACAACTGCAGAAAATCCTTTGGTTTTAAACGCGCATAGCGATAGTGAAGCAGTCTTTCCCTGTAAATGGACTCGATCCGGCCTTTGACCCTGAATCCTGAAACGGTGATATCCAGTTCCAGAGGGTCAAAAGTTTCTCCTGTTCTCAGTGAGCCGAGCTTCCCTGCAAAGGTCTCGATTCCCCGCACCATACGCCCATACACCACATCGCCCACACTGCCGTGAGGGAGCTTCCCCGAGGCCCGGATCGGGTTCGAGGAGGCTAAGAGATCCCGGCCACTCAACCTTTTTTCCACTAATCTGTTTTCCAGGATATACCTTTCCAGTCCATAAAGATCAAAAGCCTCTTTTTCTTCGAGGACCGAGGTCCGTTCTTCCAGAAGCATACCCAGTCGCTTTGTAAGAAGGTATCTTGCCGGGTTGGCAAAAAATCCGGCAAGATCTTCCAGGTCTACCGTCTTCCAGGATTCCTCCGGCTCTGAAAGCCCGTCCGAAATAAACGGCGCAGCCTTTTCCGAAGGCGAGAGAAGACCCTGGGCCGCTTCACAATACTCACGTGAGTAGCTGAAGTGTGTCCGGCTGTTCGTGAAGTACTCTGGATTGAAGGCCTGGAGCCGGTGCATGGTAACGATACCGTCTGATAGGCTTCTTTTGTCCGGCTCAAACCCCTGTTCCACATAATCCATGATTTCACTCACCAGAACCGACGGCGGAATGGGTGTGTTATCCTGGATATTCTGCCCCACATAACTGATGTATAAGGATTCCCTTGCCGAAAGCAGGGCCTCAAGAAAAAGATATCTGTCGTCATCCCTGCGAGAACGGTCTCCGGGTCTGGGATGTCTCGCCATGAGGTCAAAACCTAAGGGGCGCGACTGTCTGGGATAGGCGTCCCCGTTCATTCCCACGAGACAAATGACCCTGAAGGGGATGCTTCGCATGGGCAGCATGGCGCAGAAGGTCAGCCCCCCCGACAAAAATCCGTACCCGAAACCCTGCCGGGTAAAGGATCGGCCCAAATGCCATTTGATCAGGGGAAGATCCACGGGTTCTCGGTACTCAAAAGAACCGAAGCAGGCCCCTTCTTCGAAGGCGTTGATCACGTTCCTGACGGCCTGGATCTCCCTTTCCGAATCCTCGTCCATCGCGAAAAAGGTGTCGAGGATCTCCGAGAGGGTTTTGGCCCAATCCGCAGGGGTCCTATTTATATCGAGCACCGTGACCTGACCGAAGAGAAGGCTTGTGAAATCGAGAAAAGCTCCGAGGACACGGGCCTGTGTCCCTTCGACCTGATCATAGGGAAGAACATGGCCAAACATTCTCTCTTCTCCACCCGGAAGCGCATAGCCCAGGAGAAGTCTTTCAAGCCCGGCGGCCCAGGTATTCTCACGGAATGCCGGAAGTCCGAGGGCCTGCCGGGTCTTCTCATCGATTCCCCATCGGATGCCTGTGTCTCCGACCCACTTCCGGATAATATCCAGATCCTGTTCATCGAGGCCGAAACGCCGTTGCACCGCCGCGGATTCCAGGACGGCCAGGACATGAGACGCCCCGAAGCGGCCTCCCTGAAGGTCGAGAATGGACAGGAAAGTCTCAATGATTCCGCTCTCGTGACGAATGCTCCGATCCGCGATAGTGAAGGGAATCCACCGGGGATCTTCCCTCGGGATATCGAACACGGCCTGGA
>CAZXWJ010000298.1:0-5004 GCA_964644375.1 uncultured Desulfobacteraceae bacterium
GTATTTCAAGGTGCCCTCCGAGTAGGCCTCGCCAAAATACTGCCCAAAAAATTGATCGAGCTGTTCACCGTACTCGCCCCAGGACGGGTCCTCTTTTAAATCCACAATGCTTTCCGTCCTGATGTTGACGACCGTCGACGCATAGGTCTTCACCACCCTGACGATAGGCGTATTCCGTGGGTTGATGTGGGTGCAGGCCCCGTTCAGCAGTAAAAATAAAGCCACGAAACATGTCAAAAGGGTGTTGGGAAGGCGTTTCATCTCGTTTACCCCCTGTCCCAGCCTGTTCAAGAGGCCCAAAATTCGACTGGAAAAGACTGGGCCTTAAGACATTAATCCCCTGATTCCTTTTCGGCCGGAATAAAGGCCTGAGGTCCCGCTACCAGATGAATGCCGTTATCAAGCTTTAGGACATAGAGCTCATGCTCGGAATCGGTGATCTCTTGGATAATTCCTCGTATCCCCTTGTATCCTTTGGTCATTTCTATGGGCATTCCTGTTCTAAACATTGCTTTCCTCCCTGGTTGATGTGGGTTTTGCCGGTTTTGAAAAGAGAAAATCATGACTTGCGCACGTGTCAATCGGTTCTACAGAATAAGGTCGTTTTCCTATGTCGTGATTGTGAGTCCGTTGAACTCCCTTATTCGTGAAGTTCATGAGGAAGGCGGCCCTATGCTCCATCGGGTATCATGATCATGGAAAAAAAGCGGTGCACAGGGGAACCTTTGAAAAGGACCATTTCTGGATGAAAACTAACTATGGCCTAGGGCAAAGCCCCTGTCAACAATTGAAAACGGGGTTCGCACCGGGAGGCGGAGGCGTAGAGGCTGACGGAAAATGGGTCACCGGCACAGGATGGGATGTCTTTGTCGTTGACACGCAATGGTAAATTCACTATACTTCAGGCCATGAAAAGGGATTCTCATCTCTTGATTTTATTGCTGCTTTTCAACCTCAAACCAGTGCCTTCCCCAGTAGAAACCGTATTAGTTGGAATGCGTTTTTTTTGATCCTAGTTTGAACGGTCTTTTACCGTATGCGCCGATTACTCTTGAAGAGAACAAAAGCGCTCGAGCTGGAGCCTGGAATCCTAGCTTGCCTTTTTCACTCCACCTCGACCCACGAAAAAGAGATACTACTCACTCAAGAAAAAATAGACTGCTTCTGATCGACCACGAAAAGTGTGTTATCGGGTTGTGCGAGCCAAGCGCATGCCCGGGCGCGGCCTCGAAGCGACCAAGCTGGATAGCCGCGCCGCTACCGTACGGTCGGTGCAAGGCCAAGAGTTCGGTGCGGCCTTGATGGGCCAGTAGGGATGGTATCGACGTCTTGTGAAGCTTTTATTGGAAGAGATTCGAACCGTACCGCGCAACTGACTAACGAAGTGGAGGTGTTTAGCCATGAGGTTTTTTAAACAGTGGGGCCACATGATGATGGCAGCCACCCGGGCACACGCAAAATGGGAGATAAGTGTTTCCCAATCCATCGTCTCCGATCGCAAACGTCTTTTACTCCTTGGTCTGTTGATTCTGCCCATCGTTTTGGGAGGGGTGGCTTTCGCCGATTCCATCACCGAGGCCCTGCCGGGTGTGTTAGGCGGCCACCATGCCTATAGTCCGGCATTCTATACCACCGGTGTTTTCATCTCATCGATTCTTATCGGCCTTTGTGCGGGCCTGATTACCGGGTGCATCGGGGCCGGCGGCGGCTTTATCATTGCACCGGCTTTGATGAGTGCCGGAGTCAAAGGTATTCTGGCCGTGGGCACGGATCTTTTTCACATTTTCGCCAAAGCGATCATGGGAAGTGTGATCCACCGCAAGCTGGGCAATGTGTCTGTGCCCCTGGCGGCCGCATTCCTGATCGGCGCCATCGGCGGGGCTACCTGCGGCGGGCTGATCAACCGGGTACTCTACGAGATCAACCCGGTCCTCAGTGATGCCTTCATTACCACCATTTACTCTCTCATGCTGGGGGGGTTGGGCGTCTATGCCATGATGGATTTTTTAAAGTGCCGCAGGGACTTGGCTGCCTGCGAAATGCCTCATGGCGGCAAATTGGAAGGCGCCGCGCTGGGGGGCCTGCCCAAGAAGCTTCAATCCATGAATCTCCCTCCCATGATCCGTTTTGACGAGGGCCTGATGCCCGGAGGCCGTAAAATTTCAGCATGGTTCCTGGTCGCCAGTGGCTTTATCGTGGGCCTGGCTGCGGGCATCATGGGTGTGGGCGGCGGCTTTTTGACCTTCCCCATTTTTGTCTACACCCTGGGCGTGTCCTCTATGACCACGGTGGGTACCGACATCTTCCAGATCGTCTTTACCGCCGGCTATGCCTCCATCAGCCAATATGCCGTCTACGGTTTTATTTTCTACACCCTGGCCATGGGCATGCTCATCGGTTCCTTGTTTGGTATCCAGGTTGGGGGCATGGTGACCAAGGTGGTTCCCGGCATAACCATCCGCGGGTTTTACGCCATGGCGGTTTTGGCCGGCTTCATAAACCGCATCTTCGCTCTGCCGGGTAAACTGGCTGACATGGAACTCCTTCCTCTGCCCAAAAGCGTCACCTATGTCTGTAACATCATCGGCATATGGGCCTTCTTCATCATCATTGCCGGATTCGCGGTCTGGGTCCTCGGGACCTTTATCCGCAATACCAAGACGCTACGCGGGATGACTTCGAAAGCCGGCGCACCGGGAGTTGAGGAGACAGCATTATGAGCGGACATGACAGGAATAAAAAGTTTTATAAAATCGGTTTAAGTATGCTGATCGCCTTTGTCGCGGTTTTAATCATTGTCTTCATGCCCGTGTTCGGCGGGAAAAACGGCCTGGATTACCTGGACAACCTCTACAACTCCATCTCCAAGGCCTCAGCCTATTATATTCCGGATCTGAAGGAAGAGGGCAAGGCATTCAAGGGCCAAGAGATTCGGGTGACCTTGAGGTTGAAGGATAAGGATGAAGCGGTTCGTGCCGCACACTTGTTTGTGACGGCCGGTGTCGAGGCTGCCGCAAACGGATCTGATCTGAAGATCGCCGGAGATCTGGGCAATATCCTTGATGCCGGTCTCCAGGATGCGGACGATATGTTCTATAACAGGGGCAATGTCCTTGTGAAGCGTTATCAGGGCCAGAATGAAAGGCTTACGGTCTACACCTGGTGGGCCTCTTTGAAGGCCATGCAGAAGTCCCTCAACCGACAGAAGGCCTTTGTCCAGGCCAAGTTTGTGAAAAAAGTACAAGGCAAGGCTGTGGAAATGTCCTATAATTATTACGGTATAGTGCCCCAGGGTATTGGGCAGCGTTGGGGGATCGTGCTTTTTTCGTTGCTGTTTTATGTGCTCTACACCATGTGGTATGGGTATGGGGTCATGTACATCTTCGAGGGCACCGGGTACAGGCTCGAGCACTAACGGGGGTTTATCCGAAAATCAAGGATTCACGGACGAAGCAGTCAGTTATCCACTTTTAGTCCAGTATAGAAACCCTGGTCCTCAGGGCCAGGTCAGGGTTCAGTGGCTTTGCCATCTGAACGACTTATTGACTAATAGAGGTGTCAGGTGTCAGGTGTCAGGTTTCAGGAAGGTCGGGACTGAATCCTGGAACCTGAATGCGAGACAGGTCCATGGAACTCGAAAACCTGAGGGTTTTGCTGGTTGATGATGAGGAGGATTTCCTCTCTTCACTCTCTCAACGTCTGTCCTTACGCAGTCTCAATGTGTTGACCGCCTCCAGTGGTCTCGACGCCCTCGAGGTTCTGGCAAAAAAACCGGTGGATGTGGTGGTGTTGGACGTCAAAATGCCGGGTTTGGACGGTATTCAGACGCTTAAGGTCATTAAAAAAAAATATCCTTACGCACAAGTGATCATGCTCACCGGTCACGCCGATTTGGAGGCCTCTCTGGACGGCATGGAATTGGGCTTTTTTGACTATCTGACCAAGCCCGTGGACATTAACAAGCTGATTGACAAACTGAAGGAGACCCTGGAAAAGGTGCCGGGTCAGGAAAAAGTTTCATCCGAGCCGACCTTTGGCGAAAAAATGAAACGTCAGATGGTAGCGGCGGATCGTTTGGCTTCTCTGGGCACCATGGCCGCCGGCATTGCGCATGAATTGAACAACCCTCTGGCCGTCATCAACGAATCCGTCGGCTGGTTGAAAACGATCGTTGCCAAGGAGGAATCCCTTGCAGCCCCATTTCGAGACAAACTGAATTTGGGACTGAATAAGAGCGCTGCCAGCCTCGATCGCGCTCGCCGCATCAGCCAGGGCCTGTTAATCTTTGCCCGCAGGACTAAGGCCGTGGTCAGGGAAACCGATTTGAAGGATCTGGCGCGGGAAGTGACGGAATTGACCCGAAAGATCGCTTCCTATGCCGGGGTAGAGCTGAAGATCATTACGGAGACGGATGATACCCGGGTATGGCTGGATCCTTACCAGCTGCGTCAGGTGCTGTTGAATCTTGTCACCAACGGCATACAGGCCCAGCAGTCCCAAGGGCAGGTCAGGTTGATCATTTCCCGTAAGGCGGAGCAGGTCTCAGTGAGGGTTGAAGACAGCGGGCCTGGAATTCCCTCTGAAAATCTGGAAAGGATTTTTGAACCCTTTTTTACGACGAAACCCGACGACCAGGGCACTGGTTTGGGATTAGCCGTGTCGAGGAGTATTATTGAGGAGTTGGGTGGTTCTCTGGTTGTGAAAAACCGGCCGGAGGGTGGTGCGGTTTTTACCCTCACCGTGCCGCGAAGGGCGACAGGGGATGATGAAGGTCGGGCAGTTTAAAATGCAAGTGTCTTAAGGAGTATGGGCCATGGAAGAACAGCCGATATGCGTGCTGCTGGTCGACGATGAGGTTGATTTTTTGCAGACCCTCAAAAAACGGCTGGTTTTGCGGAAGCTCAGTGTTCTTGCCGCGGAAAGCGGGCTCAGATCCCTGGAGATCTTGGCTTCGGAGCCGGTGGATGTCGTGGTGCTGGATGTGAAAATGCCGGAGATGGACGG
>CAZXWJ010000299.1:0-4959 GCA_964644375.1 uncultured Desulfobacteraceae bacterium
CTGAACCCCGAACCCTGAACCCCAAACCCTGACCGCTGACCCCTGATTGCGCGCATTCGGCAATAAATATTTCCGAATGCGTACGGCCTGGTGCGAAGGGCCTTATCCCTTGTTCGTTATGCGTGGAAGAAACGGTAAAAAACTAAACAGATTGACATTGATTTTGTTGAGATGTAAGTTAATTCTGTTAATTTATTTGTACCTAGGAGGACATTTTTTTGGGAAATTGAAACTCGGAGAAAAAGAGGGAGAATGGAACGACGCAAAAGAATGATCAAAAGACTGGGGTTATTGCTTGTTATGTTGGCCTTTATGTTGGCCGGGGGCTGTGCCAGTAAAGAAGAAAAAATGGCCAGGCACCTGGAAAGGGCAAGAGACTATGTCAAGACCGATGAACTGAAAAAGGCGGTGATCGAGTACAAGAACGTTGTTCAGCTGAACCCCGATAACGATGAGGCCTACTATGAGCTTGGAGAAACGCATCTCAAACTCAAAGAAGGCAGGGAGGCCTTTCAGGCCTTTTCCCGGGCCGTCTCCGTCAACGCCGGTAACCTGAAGGGCCAATTGAAGGTCGGCCAGATTCTTCTCCTGGCCAAAAAGACCGAAGAGGCCAGAAAAAAGGCCGAATTGATTTTGGAAAAAGACCCCAACGACATCGAGGCCCTCAGTCTGCTTTCCGGGGTTCAGGTCCAGGAAAAAAATCCTGATGCGGCGATCAAGACCCTCGAAAAGACCCTCACCATTGATCCCGCTCATTTCAAGAGCCGCCTGTCCATTGCCCGTCTGTATGTCTTGAAAAGAAATCTCGGTCAGGCTGAAAAGGCCTATTTAAAGGCCAGCGCACTCAATCCAAAGTCCCGCGTGCCTTATATAGAGTTATCCCGCATTTATGGGACGAGAGGGGAGTGGGGCAAGACCGAGGCGGAATTGAAAAACATGATCGATAGGACCGGTCGGGATCAACAGAGCCTTCATATCCTTGCCGGTTATTATGAAAGCCGCGGGGAACCGGATCAGGCCGAAAAATATTACCTTGAAGCGGTGGAATCCGCGCCCGCAGGAGACATTGCCTCTCTTATGAGTGTGGGTGCCTATTATGCGCGAAGCAGATCCTATGAAAAGGCCCTCGATTTTATGAACAAGGCCCTGGAGCGAAAGCCGGAAAATCCCGATATCCTGGTGAATATCGCCCAGCTCCATTTGGATTTCAGGCGAATGAACGAGGCGGAGTCTGTGGTGGACAAGGCCCTGGAAAAAGACAAGGGGCATGTGGGGGGCGCCTTCCTGAAGGGGAAGATACTGCTGGCCAAGAGTGACTACAATGGTGCCAAGGCGCGTTTCGATACGGTCATCAAAGAGCGGCCTAGAAGTGATATGGCCTATTATTTCAGGGCCTTGGTTTCGGTGGGGAACCGGGAACCCCAAATGGTCAGGCAAGACCTTCTGAAGGTGGTCGAATTGAATCCCCGGCATCTCAACGCCAGGCTGCTTTTGTCGGAGTCGTATCTCCTAGAGAGGAATCAGGAACTTGCACTTCAGCAGATAGAAGAAGCCCTCAGGCTTGCACCAGGAGACATTCGACCCATGATGCTCCAGGGAAACCTGAAGGTTCTTGAAAGGGATTTTGAGGCCGCTGAGTCCGTTTTCGAGAAGGTCGTTGAATTGAAACCGGACTATGCGCCCGCTTACACCCGTTTGGGATTGGTTTACAGTCTTTCAAAGAAGCAGGGCCAGGCCCTGAAAAGTTATGAAAAGGCCGTTGCGTTGCAACCGGATCAGATCAATGCCTTGACCCTGCTCGTGGGGGCGTATGTGCGGGAGAAGGCGTTCAAAAAGGCCCTCGATATCTGTGAGACACAAAAAAATAAGGTGTCCGACAATCTGCCGCTTGTGGCCAGGATCCAATACCTTCAAGGCAATATTTTTCTTTCAAAAGGGGATTCGAAAGAGGCGGAACGTTATTTTGAAAAGGCTATTGAAACGGATCAGAACGTGCTGGCCGCATACGTGGCCCTGGCCAGGATCTATGTGAAGGAGAACAGGCTGAAAGAAGCGACCTCCCAATACGATGCGATCTTGAGCAAAAGGCCCGATTATCTTGCCGGTTACATGGCACTCGGGACCATCTATGACCACCAGGGGGACAATGACAAGGCTGAGGGCTACTATCGAAAGGCGCTTGAAATCAAGGGTGACTTTGCACCGGCGGCCAACAACCTTGCCTGGACTCTGGTTGGAAAGGGCGGGAATATTGATGAGGCCCTCGGCTTTGCCCGAATCGCCAAAGAAAAAATGCCTAATAATGCCTCGGTCATGGATACTCTCGGTTGGATCTACTATTTAAAGGGAAGCTATTTGAATGCCATTTCCGAGTTGCAGGACAGTGTGGATATGCAGCCGAACCACCCCGTTGTCAATTTTCATCTGGGCATGGCCTATTACAAGGCCGAAAGGTTGGATTCGGCAAAGGAGTATCTTGAAAAGGCATTGAACCTGGACCGGAAATTTAAAGGGGCGGAAGAGGCCAAGAAGACCCTCGAGGCGCTCGGATAATCCCTGCGGGATCGAGAGCGGTCAGCGGTCAGCGGTCAGCGGTCAGCGATTAGCGGTCAGCGATTAGCTTCTTCCCTGCCTTTGAGCCTTGAGCTTTCAGCTTTGAGCTTTTTCCCCATAGAGCGAAGCGCTCCTCAAACGAAGTGGCCAACTTTTTTCCGTTGCCTTATGCGAAGGCGGGAACCCTTGAACTTCTGAACCCCTGAACCCGCCGGAGGTTTACCCGCCTCAGGAGGGCGGTCAAGCCTTTGAACCTCTTTTTTTTATTTCAAAAAAATTATGAAACATTTCCCGTTCAAAACCCTTTTCTTTTGCATTTTTCTTCCCTCCATCTTCTATGTCGTCACACTTCAGGGGCTGGAAGGTTACCTGAAGAAACAAGAGACTTCCAATATCAACAAAATACTCATCCAGCACCAGGAAGCCCTTTTTGAAGGTCGATATACCCTTGAGGAAGAGATCCATCGAAATATCGGACAATACCTGGAACGCAGCATCAAGCATAAGCTGGGTATCAGAAGCCAGATTCTCGTCAAGACCAGGGACGATCATATCCTTTATCCAACCCGGTATTACGGGGATACCGAGGAATCAAACCGGGTGACTGATTATTCAA
The DNA here is from genome assembly GCA_964644375.1 of uncultured Desulfobacteraceae bacterium. Lineage (GTDB taxonomy): Bacteria > Desulfobacterota > DSM-4660 > Desulfatiglandales > HGW-15 > CAYNYM01. The sequence continues at coordinate 3,170 of CAZXWJ010000299.1, forward strand.
GTCTACCCCTCCAGTCCCTCAATTACATGGAGGTGGCCTCCGAGAATTACAGGCTTTTGACCGAAGGACTTGTCCTATCGGTCGATGTGAGAATCAGGCATAACAGTTGGGTATCAAACGGGATCCTGATCGGCTATGTTATTATTTCCTTGCTTATCATTCGAAGCATCATCAAGCGGGGGCTGAGAGAGAGTGAAAAACGGGACGTGGCACAGCAAACCCGAGTAAGGAATCTGTCGGAACAACTAAAAGGGGCGGAAACTAAACTTGAGCAGGCAAGGGGAAAGGAATCGGATTACGAGAGGAAATTGGCCGATTTCAGGCGGAATCAAAAATCCCTCACAAAGGATGTGGACGGGCTGCTCGAGGAGATGGAAAAATTCGAGGCCGATCATGTGATACAGAAAAACCTCAAAGAAGAGATGGAATTTGAGGTTCTTAAGCTTAAGGAAGAGTTGGCCCGATTGCGGGAACGGACGGAAAAACCCAGGCAAAAGAGAAAAAAGAAGGATGAATTAAGAAAAAGGTTCAAGGTCCTGTATAAAAATTTGACGTTTACAGACCGGGCCATTGAGGGATTTCTCATCCTTACCGATGATTTTCAATTAAAGGCTGAAGAAACCATACTCAACCTGAATCAAGACGAATCGATTATTTCGATAAAGCGAAAGGTCTTTGGAAAGGGCGGTAAAATGAATATCCTGGAGACGGATTTTTCCTATTCCGGGAGGATTTATTTTAAGAGGGATGCCGGATCAAAAAACAAGATTATGGCAATCGGAACAAAAAATACCCAGGAAAAGGACATCACCTATCTGGAGGGGGTAAGGTAGGGGAATGACATAAGGGGAAGATCTTAAAGCGGGCCGGGTGCGTGTGGGGAAAAAAGATGGCGCACACAGGGGCGCATAAGAGCTCAAGGCTGAAAGCTCAAAGCTGAAAGGCGGGAACGCTGAACCCCTGAATTTGAAACGACATATCTCCCACAGAGATCACAGCCTTCGGCCCATAGGCCTACCGCCCGGTGGGGGAACACAGAGAAGGGAAAATCCGAAATTCGAATATCGAAATCCGAAACAAATTAAAAATTCCAATATCCAAAAGGAGCCCTTTGGGCTTTCAGCGGTCAGCAATCAGCGGTCAGCTTTTATGCGCCTCCGGCGCACTGAGCGTTTTCCTCCTTTCAGCTTTGAGCCTTGAGCTTTCAGCTTATTCACCGCTTTACCCTCTGACCTTTCACCTCTTTAGGTCTTTTAACCTTTGAACCCAGAACGTTGAACTTGAAACGAAATATCTTTCACAGAGCTCGCAGAGATCACAGCGTAAATCTAAAATTAATATGATTTACTAAATTTAGTATAGCTTTAATGATAAATATTCATTTCGAAAAGTTATTTTATCTTGTTTGTCATTCTCGGCTAGCTCTGAGAGCTCTAGCGAAGCGGGCGAGATGAAGAAAGAGGTCTTAGCGCTCTTGGCGTATTGAGCAAAGCTCCGCACACTGGACAGGTGCGCGTGAGCAAACAACCGGCAGTCAAATATTTCGAACACGCCGTGTGTTGAAGATTATTACGTTGAGGAAAATGTATCCATTCGCTATGATCTTTCGATCGTGATCGATTTTTAGGGTTTGAACACCGGGCCGAATATCAGAGGAGTTAGTCCGATGGAAAATGAACAGAAAAAGACCATTCTTGTCATAGAGGATGACCCGGACGTCCTTTCCATGCTCGTAAGGCATCTGGATCGCCTTGGGTACGCGGTGATTACCGCTGCGGACGGCATGGAAG
>CAZXWJ010000300.1:0-4945 GCA_964644375.1 uncultured Desulfobacteraceae bacterium
AAGCGGCACGCTGACGGTGCCTGTCGGAAGGCTGCGCAAGATGCTCCTCGGCCCCGATTACCTGGCCGCTTTCAGCTGCGGAGACCAGCTTCTCTGGGGTGCGGCCGAACCGATTCGAAGGATTCTGAATATCATCATTGGGTTCATGTCCTAGGTTGTGCTCATCCGGAAACCGACACTTATGGCCCTGGTGTTTTAATTAGGGTTATTATTGCGGCATTGACATCATGTCTTCATACGATTAATATGGCCCATGGAAGTGGAAAGCTCACTGGTGGGGCTCCCGGACTTCAAATCCGGTGTACCGGGCTAAAACCCTGGTAGGTGGGTTCGATTCCCATGCACTTCCGCCAAAGAATTGACTTTAAGGCCCTGGTTTTCCAGGGCTTTATTATTTTGGTGGGTTCTCGTGTCTAACGCTTTGTCTAACACCTTCGTGGTAGGCTTCTAATTTCTTCACGGCCCCGTGCTTATCCTCACCGTCTACTCTTTAGAGATATTTACTCTATTATGGGTTCCCCAATCCCTTCACCTTAATCCCAGTCATACTCCCAAGGCCACTCTCCGCTCTCGGCCCAATCGCCTTAAAAAAAATCCCAATGCCAGGATCTCTATTATGCCTCCGTAATGCCCACACGCCTGATCCGGTCTGCGCGAAAATTCCTCTTCGCCCTTCCCTGTTCACAATCGGCCCTCACATAGATATATCCCTCATCGTCTTTTCGAAGACATTGAGGACGTATGATGCGGCCCTTATCGATCTGCCCATTGGCCTTTTCATAATCAATGGAGATTTGCCACTCCTCCCCGATAGCCTCTTCGACTAAAAAGAGGTGAGGATATCGTTCATAGTCTTCCTCTTTCAGTGCCCCCCACCTGTAAGCCCACCATCGCTTGTGGGCCTTTTAGCATAAAGCGGGACGTTCGTGCAGAACGTGCATAACGACTATATTACATCCTCTATAGCGGGTTTCTCTCCAGATGAAAGAAATCGCATAATTCTGCCGGATCAATTCTCTGCTTTGAAGTCCTCAAGATTCGCAAACCTTGCTTTTGGGGCTTTTTATGAATTCATCAAACATGGTTATCATGGAAAATTACGGGTTGACACACAGACACGAATAAAATAATAAACGTGTCTATAATTAAATGGAGAATATAACACTGAAAGAGACTATGGATTCGATAAAAAAAAATATTAATCATCCGCCTACGATGCCAAAAGGGAGGCATCACGGTCGTATTGTGTCCGCACCGGGTGAGGGCCAATGCCTGGACACATTACAGCTCAACCGATTGGCGCAATCCTACCGTGACTGGGTCAAGGCAACACCCCGCTCTGACGTTCGTTTATCGAGGAAGCGAATATTATTGTTATTTTTGCTGATCCGGTACACTGGAGCCAGACTCAACGAAATCTTGGCCATTGATCTCTTTCAAGACATCGACCTTGGCCAAGGCCTTGTTTCGCTGAGGAATAAGCAAACAAAAAGCGGGATGATCATACGAAAGGTCCCCATGCCACCGTCCCTAACCCATGAAATTCGATCCGTGCTGGCTGATCCGACCTTTGCCCGTTCAGATAAAACCACACTTGCCGTAGATCCCGGTTTTGTGCGGCGCAAATTTTACGAGCGTTCCGAGTCTTGTGGCCTTGATAAAAAGTTGGGAGCCCCGGAGATGATTCGAAAGGCCCGCGCGGTGGAATTATTGCAGGGCAACATGCCCCTGCCCGCAGTACAGAGTCTGTTGGGGCATTCGACACCCAATCTCACCAAATCGATGGTGTCCTTTTCTGAAAAAGAAATTCGTCGGCTGACCCAATTGTTTATGGAACAGGAATCCGGTCGCAAAACGAGCGCTCGAAACTCTTTTTTCGGAAAAATAGAGACCATTGAAAAGGGCGATATTTTATCAAGAATTGAAATGGTTACAATCGACGGATTCTCCACAACCACGACAATAACCAATGACAGCCTGGTGCAACTCGGATTGAAAAAGGGAAGATTGGTCACGGCAGAAATCAAAGCGCCTTGGGTGATATTGCAGAGGATGGATGAGGGGGATGAAAAGCCGGGGTGCACGGCCGAAAATCAGTTTAACGGTGTTGTCACCCGGGTAACAAAGGGTGAGATCAATACGGAGTACGTCGTCCGCATATCAGAGGTAACGGAGATATGCTCACTTGTCACAACTGAGAGTTTCCGACAACTGCGCCTGGAGAAAGGGAATCATGTCCGGGTGTTGTTCAACAGTTTTGCAGCCGTGCTGCATACGGAATAACGGATGTTGTGTAAATGAAAGAATAATCACGGGTAATCATGAGCATCTCAATTTTTCTTTTTATTGCCATTTTTTTTATACCGCTGATTCTGACAATGGTCGGGCTTGGAGGAGGCCTCATCTTCTCCCCTCTTTTTGTGATTTTCGGTTTTGCAAAATTTGATGCGGCGTCTGCTTCATTATTTCTGAACCTCGTTGCCGCCGCATCGGCCGCATACACCTATTCACGAAAAAAGATGGTGGATTTTCCGCTCTCCATCCCGCTTATCATCTCAACGGCCATGGCCGCCCCATTTGGTTCGTATTTCAATGTGCGTATCGATCCAAAGCCTTTCTTGATCATTCTGGCGATCGTGCTGGCCCTGGCAGGGTGCCGCATGCTGATTTCGCCTGCCGGCGAAGTTGAAACCCGCAGCATGAAGACATCCAAAAAGCTAATCAGTGGGACCATCATCGGCGTCGTCATTGGCTTGATGAGCGGATTATTGGGGATAGGCGGAGGGGTGTTTATTGTCCCCCTTCTGATTTATGTCATCAAAACACCGACTAAAATAGCAGCCGCATCATCCACGTTTATTGTCTGCTTCTCTTCTTTAACCGGTTTTTTAGGCTATGCATCCATGGCAAGAATCAACTGGATGTTTATCCTGCCCGCGGCAGTTGCCTCTTTTGCCGGAGGCCAAGCCGGGGCAAGGCTCATGAGTTCAGGACTTAATGGGAAAAATATCCGGGTCATTTTCAGTGTCATTCTATTCATTTTGTGCCTGAAACTGCTTTATCAATCCATTTTTGTCTGAAAAGAGCAATATATGTCGCAACACTTCAAGTTTGATCGACTGGAACTGGCCGGGTCTCATTTTCTCAGTCCGGCTTTGCCTGAGGTCGCTGACTGTAAATGGTGTAAAAAAGCCAATCACAAAGTAGTGTTTGAAGACAGACGATTCCTGATCAAAAATGGATCGCCTCTTTTTTCAGTATCTTTTGCAGCGGCTTGATCATCGCCTTTTTTATCCGTTTGGTATAGATTTCCCTTCGCATCGATGGTATTCGGGTCAGAAGCATCATCATTGAATTCGTAATTCGCGATTTGTAGTCTTTCTGTGGAAAATCGTACAACCCTTTCTTCTTGTAAAAATTGTGATCCGCACGGAAGGGGAACCGCAGTCGGCCATAGATGTCGTCTCTTAAAATTTTACTGCCGCCCACCCCAAGGAAACTGGCAGACTTTGCATATCCCTCGTCGGCAAAGCGGATGAGTCGCTCAGCCAGACTCTGCAAGAGGGCATCGATCTGCGCCGAATCACCCCATTCATCGGTTATGAAATCCACGACGCCGGCCTGCTGGACCTCATAAAAGGCTTCCAGTGCCTGCCTCAGGTTGGGTATCTGGCTCAAGGGTCCGGAGATGATGAATCCGAGTTGTTTGCCCGTCATCACAGGCACGTGGTTATTGAAGAAACTCCTATCGAAGAACAGTTTCCATCGTGAGGACAAATACCGGTCCTTTATCGATCCGGCGAAAACGAGTATATCGGCCGCCTTTACCTTTGTGTTGAAGAACTCGACGTAGCCGTCCCTATCACCGTATGAGCAGGTGTTATCGTACCCGCACTGAATGCAGCCCAGGCATCCTCCCTTGATTTCGATCTCATTTAGATCGACCACCTCTACCTCACCAGAAAAGGCCCTGGTAAAGCGATGGATCATTCGACCCAAATTCGTTCTCTCATTTTTCGAGTCCGTAAGAACCGACACCTTTTTGTCGCCCATTCCGATCCTGCCCTGAACATCCCCCGGAACATACTCGAACGCGCTGTCAATCAGCGGGTGGAAGTTCTTCGACGTGGGCTTGTTGTTTTCGATGGTATCAAAGAAGTGCTCGGCGAATAGGATCAGCCGCTTCCTTTCCTTTTCCTCCAGCAGGTCATACATGCCGGCAGAGAACCACCCGGCGTACTTCATGTCGAGATCGTCGCAGATGGCATTGATATAATTGTGGGCGACATGGTCATGGAAATGAATCGATGTGCTAAAAGAAGCCGCATATTTGCCCCTGAAGGCATCTTCGGCCGCTCCCTCCCAGATGAGCTCTATGAATCTTTTGTAGTTGGAAGGAACCAGCAGGAAATAGAGCGGAAAGGCCCACAGCACACCGTCCGCAGACATGACCTCATCGATGATTTCCCGGAAGGAATTTTCTTCCTTTTCGATGACCTTGATTCGTTGCGAGATGTTCAGAATTTTCAGTTCGTGCTGCGGGATCTTCTTCTTGATAAAATGGACATACTGCATCGTGACGCTGAGGTCACCCTTGGGGCTTCCGTTCAAAACGATGATTTTCATTGCAACCGTCCCCCTCTCCCTATGGATTTGGCTTTATTGGAATGGAATACGGCGCTCCCGAAAGGACAAACCCCGTCCCTCAGGAGGTAGAGTTGCCCATTTCAAGGTGGGTTTCCATCAGGTCAAATCTCTTCGCCAAATTCGCCATCGGCATCCCGAGTTCCATCGCAGACCAATAACATAGATGTCAAGTTATTGGATTATTTGAGGACGTCCCCATTACCCTCGAGATTCATGACCGCCCGTTCGGCAGCGCTCAGGGCGCCTTCCAGATAACCGCCGTGCTGGTTGGCGGTTTCCGTGCCGGCAAAATGAATGG
>CAZXWJ010000301.1:0-4909 GCA_964644375.1 uncultured Desulfobacteraceae bacterium
AAAAGGCCAAAGTCAATATCGACTACCATATCGAGATCGACCGCCACTTTTACAGGAAAAATAGGGGACAGGCAAATAGAGAATGAGCGGGTGAGTGATAGAAGATAACATGCCGGAGATTGAGCTTGGATGGCACGCAACCTTGATCGGAGGGATAGACAATTCCCCGGATAGCCCGTTTGATCGTAAAAGGAGAACCCACGGTCTACCACGTGATGTCGCGAACGGCCCTGGACGGATTCGTACTGAGGGATATCGAAAAGGAAATAATAATGCGCCTGTCCCCATATCTCTTTATCCGGAAGACATGGAGCTTTTTGACTGACGTGACGATTTCGGTGGTGAGTTACGCCGTTCAAAGAGGTGAGAAGACTGTCGAGGAAAAGGGTTTTCAAGTGGAAAGCTGAGTTATTGGAATATTAATGGACGTGCCCCTTCTCGATTCCCCGTTGTACATAAAGAAAATAAATGGCAGGGGGTTTGGTAAGACTACGGTGGTTTTAATGTTTTCAGAAAAAAATGGGATTCCATGGGGTCAAAATCGTGATCGTCATGAAGCAAAGTCAATTTTTCAATAATACAAAAAGTGGCGATAATAACATCAATCGTTTTCCGCACGGTAATACCAGTTTTTCGGAGGAAACGGTAATTTTGGGCACCTTGAATGGCGACATTGTATCCACCGATTTGGCGGAATGTAAGAGAACTAAGAAAGTTTTTGGCTGTTTCGTAATCCTTGTTTGATTTGAAACCCTGAAGGACCTCAATGAGAATCAAGTCCCCAATGACGATGGGAATATTTGACAGATAATTGTCGAGCAAGTCTGTCTGCCATGTGGGAATTCCGTTGAAATAATCGATCCATACGGATGAGTCGACCAGTATCACCGATCCAGCCTCATTTTATCCAGGTCACCATCCCATTTAAGTTTTCCACGCAGGCTTTTGATTCGCTCTTGTTTTTTAATTTGGACCAATAGCTTAAGTCCGGTTTCAACAACAGCTCTTTTGGTTTTAAGTTGGCTGAGTGTCATTGCTTCATTCATGAGTTCGTCATCTATCACAATGTTGGTTCGCATAGCATTACCTCCGACAACGATGTGTATAAATATTATTTTATATACACCTTCGGCCGATGTCAACAGTCGACAGGCTTTCTTAATTTCAAGATTCCAGATAGGAATTGAAAACAGGGGACAGGTAAATAGTAGATGAGCGGGAGAGTGATAGATGATAACGTGCCCGACATTGCGCTTGAATGGCACCCAACCTTGATGAACCCGTAAAAAGTCGAAAATCACGTCACTCCCGCGAAAGCGGGAGTCCACAACGCCTTGAAAAGACTGGATTCCCGCCTTCGCGGGAATGACGAAAACAAGGACTCGGCGACTTTTTACGAGGCCGTCAACCTTGACCGGAGGGAGAGAGGATGCCCCGGATAGCCCGTTTGATCGTAAAAGGAGAGCCCACGGTCTACCACGTGATGTCGCGAACGGCCCTGGACGGATTCGTGCTGAGGGATATCGAAAAGGAGTATTTGCTCAATTTCATCAAACGGTTGAGCAAAGTCTCTATTATCTTTCCTGGGTGGATATCGGAAAAGTGTCTATCTTCCGAAATTGCCCGGGGCAAATGCAAAAATGGTTGTCTTCTACCATATCGGGCGACGGAGAGATTTAGAACCAAATGTCAGACAGGCCAATTAATCGGCATACTATCCTGATATCAAACCTTATTTCCGATGCACTATTCAGAGATCAATTTTGAGAGGGCGATCCATCCTTTACGGCTGAAGGGACAATCCTTGTTGTGGCCTTCGCACGGTATTAGATGTATGTCTGCGCTTTCTGCAATTTTATCTTTTATACGATCGATATCGTACTCTTTCGCTTTAGTCTCTTCTTTATCCTTAACTACGGATGTGATGATACGTCCCACCTGTTTGTCATCCAATTGTAATGGTATTAACTCTTCACATGATGGGCATGGCAATTGGGTTGATTCGGCCACAAAAATTAAGGTCGATTCCGTCCACTGCGAAATAAGATGTTGGGCATATTCTGAATTAATGCGTAGCTTTTTTTTGGCGATTTCGTCGCTGAGATGTCCGCAATACTCTTTAATCCATTCGGCGAGCACGACAATACATTCCGTTTGAGGGTCTGAGTCTCTTTTAGTCTTCAAAATCTTTCCTCTCTTTTTAAAAATTGGCAATCGGATTGGAAATATGGACATTTACGTCATCACCTGTCAAGCGAAAAAGTGAATCGACAAAAATTGTGGCCTATTCAAATGGCCCGAGAGGAAGGGGCGAGGAACAAACGATGTAATAAACGATCTTGAGATCGGATATTTAAGGGTGAAAGGGGAACTTAGACTAAAAAGGGATTTCTCACGCCCGCACCTTATTTTCCGCACATTCGACCCTATTTGCCACCCTCACCGTCTGGATAGATGGATGAGTCCTGAAATATTTTTTGGTCAGGGTTTAACATTGAAAGCTGCGATATTTTAAAATAATAAAAAACCGACTGTATGGAATGTTGAAATAACAAATATCGCTAAAAATTAGATAGATACGATAAAATATTGTTGACAACACAACTATTCAAAATTAATCTATAAACCAGCTGGTCGGTTTTTATGCACGGCGGTATTTTTTTGTTTCAGGTATAATGGTATCTCCTTCGGATCTTTTAACTGACCAAAGGCTCTTAACCCGCCTATCGAACATGACACGTAATTTAAAGCGCTATGAAGGCACGATGACGAAAGGAGGAGGGATATGGAGGTTGAAACAAAGCTCGTTGAGTATTTGACCCAAACAAATTTCACGTCAATTCCCCGGGAACCGCTTCGAACAATCAAAAATATGATCCAGACAGTTCTTGGAACAATCCTTGCCGGATCGTCATCGGAGGGCTGTGAAGAAATGGTCGAGTATTATAGGACAATGGGGGGAAGGGGAGAGGCAACAATTTTTGTTCAAGGAGGAAAGATGCCCGGCCCACATACCGCTTTCGTCAACAGTGTTATGGCCCGGTCTCTTGATTATTGTGATGCCATGGCGCCGGGCGTTCACATTGGGTCTTCAGTGGTGCCGGTGGCTTTTGCTGCGGCTGAACTCGCAGGTGGATGCAGTGGCAGGGAATTCCTGACGGCTTTGACATTCGGTACGGAGTTATCCTCGAGGTTGAATTTGACCGAATCGTCCTACGATGGTTTTGACCCCACCGGTGTCTGCACGGTCTTTGCCGCCACCGCAGTATCCTGCAGGATTTTTAGGCTTACTCCCATCCAAACGTTGAACGCCTTGGCACTGGCCTTTAATAAAAGCGGAGGAAGTTTTCAGTCCAATATCGATGGTTCATTGGCCGTTAGAATCATACAGGGATGGGTCTCTCAAAACGGCATTACCTGTGCTCAGTTTGCACGTACTGGAATCACAGGACCTCATAACTTCCTTGAAGGCATCTACGGTTATTTCCATCTGTTCGGCAGGGACACGGTCAATCCAAAGGATATTTTAGCAGAATTGGGAGAGCGTTTTGAGCTTCAAAAGATGGTGTTCAAAAAGTACCCGAGCTGTGGATTGACCCAGGGATGCACCGAGGCCATCCTCAAGCTGGTGGAGGAAGAAAATGTGAAGGCCGGAGACATCCGCATGATCCGCATCCATGTGCCCCCTTATGCACATAAGCTGGTGGGACATCCATTCCGGCTAGGCGAAAATCCGCGAGTAAATGCTCAGTTCAGTATCCAGTACTGCGTGGCCAGTGCGTTATTGAGGGGACACTCTCGATTGGAGGATTTTGCGGAAACAGCAGTCAGGGATCCAAACGTCATGTCCTTTCTGGAGAAAATCAGCGTAACGTCCGACCCACAGCTTGACAAACGCGGGCATACGGCCCTGGACATGCATGTCCTTACTGCAAACGGGGCGCAATACATCAAAAAGGTTGATATCGCCCCCGGATTCCCGGGAAATCCGCTCTCTCAAGAGGAACATCTCAGACATTACTGGGATTGCATTGAATCCATGTCCCAGGGACTTTTAAGGGAAGACGCTGAAAAGATCCCTCACCTTGTCAACAGGATTGAGGAACTTGAGGATATTCGAACCATCATTCCCCATTTGTTAAGAGGAAATAAACCTTTGAGGGAGGGAATATCATGAACGTTATCGATCTATTGGAAAAAAATGCCCGTCTGTACCCCAATGAGACTGCATATGTCGAAATTAGACCGGTTACTAAAACTCGTAAAGCAATCAATTGGATCGAATTCGATAAAAGGACCAACCAATTTGCCAATGCCCTCGTGGACAGAGGCATAACTGAAGGCAGGTCGGTTTTCCTGCTTGGAAAAAACTCCTTGAATTGGCTGGAGTGTTATTTTGCGGTTTTGAAAACAGGGGCCTGGATCATTCCTCTCAATTTCAGATTTACTGACGAGGATATCCTCTACTGTACTCAGGTGGCCGAACCTACCGCCTTTATTTTCGACGAAGAATATGCTTCGCGAATAGAAACGCTCCACGATTCAATGTCCTCCATCCAAACCTTCGTTTGCATGGGACAGTCGGATTCAGCATTCATGGACAATCTGGAGACGATGATTAGTAAAGGATTGCCGGGGTCGCCTGGAAGACCACTGGAAGACCGGAAGCCTTGCGCTCTTTATTTTACATCCGGGACCACCGGAGCCCCAAAGCCGGTGCTTATAACTCACGCGAATTTGTTGTGCACCGCCATCACCGAAAGCACCAATAATGGAATTGATCAGGAAGACGGCCTCCTTATGATGCCTCCCCTCTATCACCTTGCCATCGGACACCTGCTGGGACTTCTGGCCGTAGGAGGGAAAACCATTCTTCTTACAGAGCGCATCACCCCCCAATTTATCCTCG
>CAZXWJ010000302.1:0-4902 GCA_964644375.1 uncultured Desulfobacteraceae bacterium
CCGATTTTCTAAAATTTTTTCAAAGAATTGATCAAGAGATTCACAGTCCCACCAGCCATCCATGTAGCTCTCCCCAAGGGCAAGAGAACCTCCCGATAAGACCCTTTCATAAAAATTGGTATTGTGTATCTGGATATCCCAGGGTCTGTTCCCATTAAACTGAACATCAGAAGGATTAATCATTTTCGCTACAATTTTTTTAGCGCTTGATTTTTTCATCGGCTCATCCTTTGTTCAATTTTAAGACATAATTCGTTCCTTGTATGCCTTTCGAGCGGCAACGAATAAAATACTTTGCAGCAGTTTATAATCATATTCCGAATCGAAGTCTACAGTCCCAAACATGGAGAGAATTTCTTTCTCTAAATTTTGTATATATTCAATGAGTGCTTTTGAGACAGCCGCCTTCTTGTCTTTTGGCCTCCGAGCTTGACAGCCTTTTGAATCAGCCTGTCATCTATTTGTAAATTTGTCGCCATAATGATCACCTCTTATAATCATCACACACCATTTTACACATTGATATGTGTGAAATCAAAAGAGTTATTTTTTTATGGCCTGTCTTCCTTGTGCTAAATCTATCGTCCAACTTGCATAACATGCCTTGATGGTGAATTCATGCCCCTGCACCCCATTGTCATGGATGGCCGGAAGGGCCAAAAAATCTGCATGAAGACCCTGAATTCCGCCACCTCCTTAACCGGTGCTGGTTTTGCAAGGTGAGGAAAGGTTCAAAAAGTGCCTTGTGCATCACATGAAAAAGACGAGCTGTCGAAGGGTTGGGATTATATCGAGATCAGAAAAAATTTAGAAATGTGCGCTTATATTTCAAATATATCAGTATATTGCCATGGTCTTATCGCCTCACCAGATCGAATTGGCATCGGGCCTCCGGGTTTTCTTTGAGTTGAAGCGCCATTAAGCGCTTGACCCGCCTGGCGGAGCCGTGAAACAATAATATAACTGAATCCAAAAAAACTTTGAAAAATCCAGTGACAGACCTCTCCCTGCAAAGCACAGAAGTCCTCCTGTTGGTCGTCCCTCACGACCTCTGCATCTTACAGCCTGTTAAGTAAACTGCATTCAGTCTGAATTCTTTTTGCATAGACTTGTCTTGTAAATTGTCTTATTTGACCTCGCGGGAGGTTTTGCCGTGCGCGATCCCGGTTTTCGCTACCGAAAGACAGGACCCTGGCAAACATGTTGAAGACAGGCGAAATCGACGTGTTTTTTCCCTCTCGGATTCCATCCACTCACAGAGGTGGCTCCATATTTAATGCGCTTGCCACCGGCGTGACCCCCCATATCAGGTTTTTCAATCTTTAAGCCAATTAAAAAAGGAGGATAGAAAGATGAAAAGGACATTTTTGGGGATCCTGTTTGCGATTTTTTTCTTTGCCTTTGCATTCTCTCCCTTTCCAGTGGCAGCAAAAGCGACCACCCTCAAGGCTGCCTCTGCCTGGCCAAAAAACCATGACGGAAATATTGTTTTTTTTAAGTTCTTTGAAATGGTTAATGAAAAATCCGGAGGCACCCTGAATATAAAATGGGTAGGGGGGCCTGAACTCGTAAAGGCAAGAGATTTGCCGACGTCTGCTACCGCTGGAACAATCGATATTTTTCTCTCATCCCCCGGTTACTACGGGGGCATTGTTGGAGAAGGCCCCGTCCTAAGTGCCTTTCCGGCATATCGCGATTTTGACAGTTGCCCAAAGGTCTTCTCCAAAATGCGACCCATCTTGGACCGGGAGTACGGCAAAAAGATGAAAATCAAGCCGCTGGCCTGGACATGGGTTGTACCATTTTACATGTGGACTAAAAAACCGGTTCATTCCTTCGAGGATATGAAAGGTTTAAAAATTAGGGCCCATGGCGGTCTTGTTCCCCATATCGTGAAAAACCTCGGCGTGTCACCCGTGACCATGCCCAGTACCGACGTTTATATGGCGCTCGAACGAGGCGTCATTGATGGCGCTATCAGGAACCTGGCTTCATATAACGTATTCAAGGAATTTGAATTTGCAAAATATGGAATCAGCTCTCCAGCCACTTGGGCCTCGACCATTCTATTCATTAGCCTCAAAAGTTGGAATAAATTGAATGAAACTGAACAAAAAGTATTGTTTGAGGCCGGAATGGAAGCGACATCGTACTCGGTGAAATACTGGAAGGAAATGGACAGAAAATTCATGGAAAATTTTGAAGGTCAAGGAGTAAAATTTTTCAACTTGCCCGAGGAAAGTAAAATGGAATGGGAAAAACGTATTCTGGAAGGCGGAAAAGCGGGAGCGATGAAAATCAGCCCGAAGCACGCCGAGGAAATGATCCGGATATTCAAGGAGTATGGGGCTAAATGAGAACGAACACCCATTCGGTTATGGCTGCATCATTCAAGAAGAGGGAGCTAGCAGTGAAGAATGTCAGCCCCATATTCTGCAACTCTTTCTTTTTGAAACAGCGTGAAGCATTTGAGAGCGATTCCAAACCATGCCTTACATGTCTATAGTCATCAAGAGGCTGCGGAATGTTGAGAACAGCCATTAGCATAATCGATAGAATCACCACTCTTTCGGCTTTGTTGGCCGGTTTAATCATCCTTTTCCTCATTATTGTGAACAGCTATGCGGTCATCAGTCGATACCTTTTCAATAGACCTATCGATTGGATTCTTGATGTTTCGCAACTCATGATGGCAGCGTGCGTCTTTATCGGAACCGCCTATGTTCTCCGGAAGGACATGCATGTGAATGTAGATATTGTTATCTCGTTTTTACCAGACAAAACAAAACGCAAACTCAGCAAAATAACCTCAATCTTTGTTTTCATGTTTTGTCTTGTACTCACCTGGAAAACCTGGGAATTGTTTTGGGGGAACTTATATACACGGACCAGCTCAGTTGTGCAGTTGCCCATGTTTCCCTGTTACTTTGCTGTCTTTTACGGTAGCTGTCTGCTTATGCTCGAATCATTGTGTGAAATATTTTCAATTGCCGAGGAATAACAATCAATGGAATGGTGGTTATCCGGTTCAATTTTATTTTTCACTCTTGTACTCTTTCTCCTGACAGGCCTTCCTGTCGCCTTTTCTTTAGGCTTTGTATCAGCCGGGGCGATGTTTTTCCTCTGGGGCTTCGATGGTTTAATTACAATTGCCACTACCGCTTTTTCCACCAATGTCAATTTCCTGCTCATCGCAATTCCTTTATTTATTTTTATGGGGGAATGCATAGCGGTAAGCGGAATCGGAAAAGATGCTTTTAAGATGATCGACGCCTGGTTAGGGTTCCTTCCCGGTGGCATCGTCGTCACATCGGTTGCAACGTGTACTGTTTTTGGGGCCGTTACGGGATTCGCTCCGGCCTCGATCGCCGCCATTGGCCCGGTAACTATTCCCGAAATGCTGAAAAGGGGATACGACAAAGGCTTTTCGGTAGGAGCCATTGCAACCTCCGGTGGAATCGCCATCATCATACCCCCAAGCATATTAATGGTTATCTATGCCTTTCTCGCTGAGGTATCCGTCGGTAAATTGTTTTATGGGGGAGTGATTCCCGGGCTCATTCTTGCCTCTGTCATTATCGCCTCGATAATAATCAGGGCCATCCTGAATCCCAGACTTGCCCCTTATCGTAAAAAATCGAGTTGGAAAGAACGATTGAAACTTAGTATTTTCATATCCCCTTTTGCCTCTCTTGTTATTTTGGTTCTGGGCACAATTTGGGGAGGCATTGCGACGCCTACAGAGGCGGCGGCTTTGGGTGCACTGGGGTCTCTTATCCTACTGATTTTTTATCGTCGATTTAACCTTGATATCATTAAGGCCATACTTCTATCCACGGTGCGAGTCAATTGCATGGTTATGTTTATCCTTATCGGGGCCACCCTTTTTACTCAAGTGCTGGCCTATATCGGTTTCACGTCGGAATTGGCGGAACTCGTAGTTTCCCTCGGTGCGGCTAACTGGCTGGTATTGTTGATGATAATGCTGACAATATTTTTTTTAGGCTGCATGATGGACGCCGGGTCTATACTTTTTATCACCATGCCGATATTCCTCCCGATTGTGAAACTAATGGGATTCGACCTTTTGTGGTTTGGGATAGTTGTTCTGATTAATTTGGAAATATCCACCATAACCCCGCCGGTGGGGCTCAACCTCTATGTGCTCAAGGGTATTTCACCTCCCGAGGTATCTCTGCAGGATATTATACGGGGGGCGGCCCCCTACTGGGTTATAGACGCTTTATCCCTGATATTTATCGTAATCTTTCCCTCAACCGTGACATGGTTGCCCAACCTGTTAATCAAGTAGAGGCTTTTGAGAAAATGACTGAAATGTGGTGAGCGACGCTAAAAAAGTCCTATCATTTAAGGTAAGACCCTCCTCTTTCAATGTGAAAATACTATCAGAATTTATTAATGTCCCATTTTCAAAGGTCAGGGTGTATAGAAAATCATGCTTCCCGCGATCATAGGCCCAAATTTCACGCATTGTTTCTTCTGAAGGATGATAAGAAGAAATATAGCCGATTTCATGAATACACCTTCCTAGGTTAGGGTATTACCCAGGATGCGTCTACGCGATTATCCTCCCAATGAAATTTTGCCCGGATGTGACCCGTCAATTTCAACAGCAGCCAGTCCATTTGATCGAATCGGCAGGCAATGACGGCAAAATTCTTGCGGGCCTCCGGATGGTCAAGCAGTTTGGGTGCTTTATCGCGAAGAAAATGCGGCAGACCCGACGTCGGATTTTCCGTAAGCGAACCCGGCGGGATTTTAGCGCAGTAGTTGATTCGATTGGTTGGGCGCACCTTTTCCCAGTGGGATTCAGCCGTTTTATCCTTGGTATGGACCGAAGCGGTTCCGGAAAGACGCAGCTGTAACCACTTTTCAGGATGA
>CAZXWJ010000303.1:0-4884 GCA_964644375.1 uncultured Desulfobacteraceae bacterium
ATGATTCCTCCACACTCTCTTCTGTTGTCTGATCTTCTTCCTTTTTTCCGACAAAAATGACTTCCGGCCCACCCTCTCCATCAGCAGGGATCTCCTCATCAGGCTTTTCATCCACCATCTCTTTGCTCGCTTCCGCCTCCGCCCTCAATTTTTCCTCAGCCAGTTTATGTCCTTCGATGCAGGCATCGGCCATTTTCGAACAAATCAGCCTGATGGCCCGAATAGCATCGTCATTTCCAGGAATGACATAATCGATATCCTCGGGGTCACAATTCGTGTCCGCTATGGCAATCAGAGGGATTCCCAATTTTCTCACTTCCTTGACTGCGATATGCTCCTTTTTCGGATCGACAATGAAAACCGCCCCCGGCAGTTCGTCCATATCCTTGATTCCGCCGAGATTTTTTTCCAGCTTTATCAATTCCTTTTCCATTTTGAGGATTTCTTTTTTTGTGTAGCGATTGATTGAGCCGTCCTTTTTCATGTTTTCCAGCTCTTTCAAGCGAGAGATGCTCTGGCGAATGGTCTGAAAATTCGTCAAGGTGCCCCCAAGCCAGCGGTTGACGACATAAAACATGCCACACCGCTCGCTTTCCTCAATGATGGAATCACGGGCCTGTTTTTTGGTGCCGATGAATAGAAAAGAATAGCCGTCGGCGACCGTCTTGACGATAAAATCGTATGCCGTACTGAAAAGTTTGACGGTTTTTTGCAGATCGATAATATGGATGCCGTTCCGGGCCCCAAAAATATAAGGTTTCATCTTTGGGTTCCAACGTCTGGTCTGATGCCCAAAATGGACCCCTGCTTCCAATAGCGCTTTCATTTTGATGGATGCTGCCATATGATCCTCCTATACCTCGGTTTTTCCTCCGCTCAGGATCTTTCCGAAACATGATCCCTTCCCCATGAAGGGCACCGGGGCTCATCCTGAACGTGCGAAATGTGATGTTTTAATAAAGCTCCCCGCCGCCCACCCGGACGGGATCTTCGTTGCGCTCCGACAAGCAACGGGGTCTCTTGGGGTGAATCGTTTCGGAATCAAACCGGCCTTTCCGCCCTCCTCGGCAGGCTGCCGTAACGGACGGACATTTTAAAGCGCTTCTCTCTTCGTCAAGTCTTCGACGCGGCAGTTGGGCACGGTTCGCCTCGCTTTACACCTTCAGCTCATGGTCCAAATTGACCATCGACAAAAAAATCAATAAACTAGACTTTCTAACATCAAGTATTAGCTTTTTCAAGGGAAAAATCTCTTGCGATTCCGTTGACCGTGGTGCCTTGTTTTCTTTATACTAGCACTCACGGTGCAACGTTTCTATAATCAAATGCAAAGGACGCCCGAAAGGCCGCAGATCCGAGGGATCAAAAATCAAGCCCCCCCGATCTCCTCTGGGCTTGGATTGTATGGATAAAAAAACAAAGGATAATCTTTTCAGTTTGGCAAGAAGCACGGAACTCAGGGCCGTGGAATCTCTGCTGCGCTGGAGGTACAGGAAAGAAGGGAAAGACCTGCCCGACCATGAAAACCTTCGAACCATATCCAGGACCGTAACGGATCAGGCCCATCGGATCATAGGCAAGAGGGGTAAAAGCATCTGGCAAGGATTCGAAAAGGCATGGAAGGAGAGCAAAGACCGGGAGGACGATAATTGTTAAGCAATTTTGAAAAGTTAAGATCGATCAGAATACGTCTTGATGAAAAAGAAAAGGAAAGACTCGTCTCATGGGCCTGCCAAAGTTCCCTGGCCCGGAGAAGAAAAGAGGACGACAAAGTCGAAATGGGACACAGGCAAAATTTTTCTTTGGATACGGATCGGATCCTGCATTCCCTGGCCTATTCGCGTTATATCGACAAGACACAGGTCTTCTACCTGATCAAAAACGACCACATCACCCATCGCGTCCTCCATGTGCAACTGGTCTCAAAAATTGCCAGGACCATAGGTCGACTCCTGCATCTCAATGAAGACCTGATCGAGGCCATCGCCCTCAGCCACGATATCGGTCACTGCCCCTTCGGGCATGACGGCGAAAAATTTCTCTCAGAACGGTCCCTTAGACACGGCCTGGGCCATTTCATTCACAATGTTCAAGGGGTTCGGTTTCTGGAAAGGATTGAGAGGAAGGGAAAAGGATTGAACCTGAGCCTCCAGGTCCTGGACGGCATTCTCTGCCACGATGGGGAAGTCCACAGCCGGGCATTGACACCCGATAATGAAAAGACCTTTGATATCCTTGACGATGAAATTCACCGGAAAGAAAAAAATCCGTCTTTTCCTGTTCGGCCCATGACCCTCGAAGGATGCGTGGTCAGGATGGCCGACACCATCAGTTATGTGGGAAGAGATATCGAAGACGCCATTAGACTCGGTTTAATCGACAGGGCCGATTTACCTGCGGACTGCCGTCGTCTTCTGGGAGATACCAATGGGACGATCGTCTACACCCTGGTGGAGGACCTGGTCGCCAACAGTCTCGACAAACCCCATGTGAATTTCAGTCACGGGGTCAGTGATGCCCTGAAGGCCCTGAAAGAATTTAACATGTCCCGGATCTATCAAAACGAAAGGGGATGGAAACAGACCGAAAAGATAGAACTCATGTTCCAACTGCTTTTTGAGAAATATCTACACGACCTTACGACCGGAAATGAGAAATCCGACATATACCGCGAGTTTCTTGAAGGCATGTCTGAGGGATATAAGAGCGAATCCCCGCAGGCCGTCATTGTTCGCGATTTCATAGCGGGGATGACGGATGCCTATTTTCTGGGTCAATGCCAAAGGCATCTCTTCCCTGGAAGCAAGTCCACGGATCTCTAACCCCTATCTCTTTTTCCACCTTTTTCAACATTTCCAAAGGTAAAGTAACTGCCTCATGGGTACGACATAGCCATTTCACAGCTTCTTTAAATTTCTTTTAAAATATATCCATGGATTTGGCTTGACAAAAAAGGGCTAAAAAAGTTAAGTATATAGGTGTTTTTTCCTGAAAAATTCCTAACAAAATAGTTCCCTTCGCTTGAGGAGGGGTCTGAAGTTTTAGACCTTCGTCTCGGCAGTTCTGTTTGGAAGGCATACTTGAAAACATGGGTCGAAACCCTAAGGCCCGGATTCTTAGTCTAGTGCCCATCCGGAAATAGAATCAGGGCACGCGTGAGTTTTCAACTAAGTCCCGCCATGACGGGATTGCAAGTTCAAGGAAAACAAGAGGTTGCGCGGAGACGTACGAGCAGTACGTCGCACAAGAAATCTTGCAGTTTGACGATGAAATTGCGAAAAAGAGTCATTTCTGGATGAAAACTAGACTAGTTTTTTTGTCGCACCAAATACTACCAACCTGAACGGGCTATCAAGGTACCGACGGCTCATCATCTAAACTACCGGCCGTCATATTTACCAAAAGACTCTATTTTTATAAGGTAAACTCCTTGAGGGCGCTTGCGCGATAAGACCATTTAGTCTCAAATTCTTACGCGTTCAATGATCTTCACTTAGCACTCAGCCTCTCCGCTCGCCTTGTTGACTTAAAGTTCGAAAAGTAGCCTCACGCCCAAAAAAATAGCACAGCTTCATAACTTCTTAAAACCGGCAGTCGTCGCCTTCACATCAGGTCTCCCAATGGACGGCTATAACAATGTCCTCAGGCATACATCACCCGTCGGAGACCTTCGACCCGGCAAGCAAAATTCGTGTGACAGGTCCTGTCCCCGTGTCGTCATTTGCTCGCGTATCCTCTTTTGCCGGCATGGATATATTATTAAAAAGGAGGCGTTTCGAAATGGTTCCAGCCAAGGATTCTCCTGAGACAGACCCCCTGTTGAAACTAGAAAACATCCATATGTATTTTGGCAGAGTGGCTGCACTGGCCGGTGTCGATCTTGAGATTAGAAAGGGCGAAATCCATTCTATCATCGGGCCGAACGGTGCGGGCAAGACGGTCATGATGAACTGCATCAACGGTCTTTACAAACCTCAAAGGGGTTCCATCTATTTCAAGGGACAGAGAATCAACGAAATGCGGCCCCACCATCGTGCCAAACTGGGTATTTCCAGGACCTTTCAAAAAATCGAACTCTTCGGCGGGATGACGGTCCTGGACAACATCCGCCTTGGAAGGCACATTCATCTCAAGTCTGGAATCTTGAGCGGCTCCGTTTATGTGGGGAAAACCAAACGGGAAGAATTGGAATCCCGAAAGTTTATCGAAGAGGAGATCATCGATCTGCTTGAAATAGAGAGTATACGGAATAAAACCGTTCATATGCTTCCCTACGGCCTTCAGAAACGCGTGGAACTTGGACGAGCCCTGGCCCTCAATCCTGAATTGCTTCTCCTTGACGAACCCCTGGCCGGCCTCAATCTGGAGGAAGTAGAAGATATGGCCCGTTTCATCCTGGACATCAACGAAGAGGAGCGCTGGAAAGTGACCTGCATTTTGGTGGAACACGACATGGGCGTGGTCATGGACATCTCCCATCAAATTTTTGTTCTGAATTTCGGCAATAAAATTACCGACGGCACCCCCGAAGAGGTCCAGAACAACCCGGACGTTATCAGGGCCTATCTGGGAGAAGAAGACCTGTACGCCACAAGGAGGTAGCGGTTGCAATGAGCGGATCCAAAATCGAGATGACAAAAAATCTCACCATACCCAAGCTTTTCCTCCGCCAGTGCAAAAAATACGGAAACAACAAAGTGGCCATGAGGGAGAAAGAGTTCGGCATCTGGATCCCCTTTACCTGGCAGGACTATTACGACAATGTCAAATATCTCTGCCTCGGCATGATCAGCCTCGGTTTGACCAAGGGGGATAAGGTGTCCATGATCGGGGATAACCGGCCCGAGGGTCTCTGGAGCGAAATGGCCGCTCTTTGTGCCGGCG
>CAZXWJ010000304.1:0-4882 GCA_964644375.1 uncultured Desulfobacteraceae bacterium
TGGTAGAGCACGTTTTTGATCTTTATGTCGAGTCTGCATCCGTGTGCGAATTCGATGCTGTCCTGAAACCAAAGGTCCAAGGTCTGGTTTGACTTTGGGTCAAAATCGGCCAGGCCGATATCTGTCTCTTCTTTTTTCGTCATGCGTCCACCTATTAAATTCGGAATGATTCTCTCCCCGGAAGGTTGCAGTCGTCTCTCAAACGGCATAGTACCAAAAAAAACATGCCATACCGACGAAATATAGGGGAAGAAGTCAGGTCGGTCAACAGGAATTTAATGAAGGGAATCCGGGCAATCTGCCGATCTTGAAAAAACGTCTCATTCGCGATTGGCGCCTTGATGGAGGATCAGGGCAAACAGTTTGTTATTGACTAAAAGGTATGCTTACAATTATAGATAGTTTCCATTTAGAGAAGAGGAGGAATATCGAACATGGCAATTCATAAGAAGAGTGAGCGCCGTAGAGAGATAGACCGGCGGCGGCGGCGAAGGAAGAAAAGATTGAAACTGCGCGAAAGGGATAGAATGGCGCAACGGGGTGCCGCATCCTGAGAAAAAAATAAGAGGATCATAGGCCCCGATCGGGTCCGCCCGGCCCTCGATGCGGCCCAGTGCGTGGATCTAAGATATTCCGGCTGTCAAACCGCGGGATCGGGATAGACGAAGGGCTCGATTTTACCATGGGGCTTATGGCTGACCTTCTGTTTTGCACGTGATCCGGCCCGGCCAAACCGTGATCCTCGGAGGAACGAAAGACAATGAGGATCAAAGATATCACCAGCCGGAGCAATCCCGCTTTCAAGCATTTTCTGAAGCTCTTGAGCGGGCAGGGCATCAAACGGGCCGGGGCCGCCCTGCTTTCCGGCCCCAAACAGGTCAGGGAGGTCCTGAGCGAATTCCCTGATCGATGCGAGGGCGTTCTCCTTCGGGAACAACACGAGATTCCTGATGAATGGATCTCCCGGGACATCCCCTTTTATCGCCTGAATGCCGAGCTCTTCAGGGAGCTCGATGTATTCGGGACGCACCAGCCGCTGCTCCTGATGCGTTGCGACCCCCTGCCTATTTGGGAGCCGAAAGACTGGCCGCCGGGCTGCACGCTCTTCGTCCCTTTTCAGGACCCTGCCAACGTCGGGGCCGTGATTCGGTCCGCCGCGGCGTTCGGGGTCTCCCGCATCGTCCTTCTCGATGAAGCCGCACACCCGTTCCACTACAAGTCCGCAAGAGTCGCGGGCAGCGCCCTTCTCAGGGTCCCGATGCTGGCAGGACCTTCCATTAAAGAACTCGACGGTTCTGAAGCCCCAATCATCACCCTGTCCGCCAAAGGACATCCTATCGGGTCCTTTCGGTTCCCTTCGGTCTTTGGCCTGCTTCCGGGCCTGGAAGGCCCGGGCCTTCCTGAAACCTGCCTTCAATGGCCCTCTCTTGCGATTCCCATGGAACCGGGAGTTGAATCCCTGAATGCGGCCCTTGCCGCGGGCATTGCGCTCTATGCCTGGAAAAGCCGGGTGAAGAGCGATTAATGGAGCGGGCTGGGGGTGAATTTATCTCTTGACATTCGACATGTGGATGAGTGATAAATATGGTTTATTTTTTGTGAAGAAGGAGGGCAACCATGGCGTCACAGACCCGAAAACTGAGGGCAATCAAGAAGTGGAAAGACAAGCCCAACAAGGCCAATCGGAAGGCTGATGAGAAACGGACCAGGAAAAACAGGGAAATCTTGACGGAATTGGCTGCTCAGGATAGGGCCTGATTTTCTCGTTCCCTGATTCCCCGAATCAAAAGAATCTTACAAAATACCGCGGTATTATAGATAATGAAGGCGTTTTCATGGATTTCCGTCATGGCACGCCTTTTTTATTTGCCTATTTTTCGGCAGCTATTTCTTCTTCAATATCCTTGAGATACTGGGCGATGAGTACACCCAGGTAGATGCATGCATTTCCTTCCATGCAAGCGTCGGCATCGTTTTTGTCGAGATAGGCGTGACGCTGATGGCCGTCTTTTTCAAATGTGACGACCCAGGCGTTTTTTTCCTCATCCAGATAAAGAGAAAGGGAAAGCCCGTATCGTTTGATCTCGGGGTACATTTCGATCAGTTTCTTTTCAAGGTCCGTCCTCTCATAATTCATCCTTGCCCCCTTTCAAGACGCATTCTTAGGGTTCACTCCATCCGGTTAAACGCCCGCTTTCATCAAAGGACACATATCCGCAGTACATATTAGGATAGTACCACAGGGTCCTGATGCCCTGTATGACCTTGACCGGCCCGCCCAGGAGGGACTCTACATCGACTTGCAGCATTCCGATTTCAAGTTTTCTCCAGTTCTTTTTGTTCCGCCAGGCTCCCGGGTCGACATTTTTTTTTTCGAGGTAACCAACGCAGCCTTCAAGCTGGGTCTCCAGATCTTTTATCCTGGTTTCCAGTTCCGCGATCCTTTGGCGGAGTTGGCCGATATCATCTTCCTGTGCCCGGATCGAGAGGGGTGCAAGGATCAGCAGAGACAACAGGGCGAGCAATATTACCGTGCTATTGAGAAATCGACTGTGTGTCATGGCCTTCGCTTTCTTGTAAGACGGATTTCATCTCGATCTCGAAGTCTGGGCGACTCCGGCGTGAGAGTGTAAGTATGCAGGGGATCTATCAAGATCTCCGAGTTGAACAAGGAAGGAAATCAATTCCCTCAATTACCAACTGTGACGGGGAGCCTGTATGAATTTCATAATCTAAAAAATTATCACAAGTTCGTTCAACGGGCAAGACTTTTAGTTGAGCTAAATCATGGTTGATCTGCCTGTTCTATGAGTGAGAAATGAAAAGGTCTTACCGTTCCAGACGGGAATAGAATGATTATAACTCAGGTTAAAAAATGTGGAAAGGGTTCAGCCCGGTTTTTTTAGGGGCCTGCTTCAACCCTCCAGTTCCGGTGGTCGCGGATTCCACCGTCTCAGTCCCATGTCCTTCATGCAAGTGCTGAAATCAGGATAACCAGAAGAGGTAAAGGCTTAGAATTATGATCATTAACGGCCAGCATATCTTGAGTATCATATCAAACATGTTTGATTCCTCCAGGGAAAGGACATCGGCCATGGTTGTCCGGGACATGAGTGAAATGTGTGTCTCTGAAGATTGAAAAAGAGGGATAATCGAGGCGACATCGTTATCCCGCTCAAGGGCTATCATCACGTGAAAGAGGTTGTATCGGCGGTTCTTTATCTGCTGAGAGACGAAGGGACATCTCCCTTGATTTTGCTTACTCGATTTCAACGAGAATGAGATTGCGATCCGGAGGCCTTTTCGATCTGACTAACCCCTCAAGCGCATCGGTCTGATGTAATGTTTGCCGATGGTTTGTGGGCCGAGGCAGTCATCCACATCGAAAGCGCAGCGATGATGATAGTTGCCAGCAAAAGTAAAAAAGGCACGAAATAGGTCCCCATTAGGTCATGAAAATAGCCCCCCACGTAAGCGCCCATTGCCCCGCCTATTCCGAATCCCATGCCATGTATGGCCATGAGACGGCCGAGAGCGTTACCCGGAAACAGGTCACCCGTTATGGCGGCAATCATCGGAACCTTGCCCCCATTTCCAAGACCAAAGAGAATAACGAACACAAAGAGCATCCAGACCGAGGCGGCGTCTTGTGTCAGCATAAGGAACAGGATTCCGATAAGGGATAAAATGCTTCCCAGGGTGTAACCGGCCTTACGACCCACATGATCTGAGAGGAAACCGCAAAGGAGTCCTCCTACCGAACCAAAAAGCCCGACCAGGCCGACGAGCGATGCGGCCAAAGGCTTACTGTAACCCAGATCGACTATATACACGGCCTGATGCACCAATAGCATGTTGGCGATGAAACCGTCGCATATAACGGCCAGGACAATCCACCAGTAAGCCCTTTCCAGGAAGGCGGCCTTAACGGTCCAAAATTTCTGTCTATCCGGGGAAGGCCTGTTCTTTTCCTGTTGAAAGGAGAAGCGTTTCCCGTCTTCAGGGACAATGTTATCAGGGTATTGACCCACGTCCTTTGGGGACTGCCTTTGAAAGAGTGCAGTCATGGGAATGAGGGTGCAGAATACGATGCCGGCAAGGACGAGAAAGGCCGAACGCCAACCCAAGGCTTCAATCAACAGCTCATTGAAGGGAACGAGCACCAGGGTTCCCAACCCTATACCTGAGGCTACCACACCGGTTGCCAGTCCTCTTTTCCTGGTAAACCATCTGGGAATGATAGACATGTGGGGGGCATAGGACAGGGTGTTTATACCGATGGCCATAAACACACCGAAAAAAAGGTATAGCTGCCATTTTGCGCTGATCTGACTGGCCGCCAAAAGCCCGAAAAACAAGAAAATCGCACCAAGTGGAAAAAATTTTCGGGGTCCGAAGCGATCGACAAGGGAGCCTGTTATCGGGGCGAACATGGCGTGGAAAATCATGGCTATCGAAAAGGCCCCTGCCGTCTCCGCCCGCCCCCAGCCGTACTCCTCGAGGATGGCAATGTAATATACGCTAAAGGAGAAACGAATCCCCAGAGTAAAAAAAAGGGTGAAAAAAGATACGGCCACAATCACCCAGCCATAATAGAAATGGGGTCTTTTTTGGATCAAAATGAAAACCTTATCAGGTAAAATGTCTGACCTTTTCGCTGGGCCGGATGTGGAAAATGACGTGGGAACGCAATTTTATAGCAGGGGGGGTGTGCAAAGTCAACAAAGGGCCATTTCCGAATGAAAACTAGCTGGAGTCTCCAGAAAATTTCAACCCGGCAAGGTACCAAGAATCGGCCTGGCTTGGTTCGATTTATGACAAAGCTCAGCGATTTCATACCATGAAAAAAATTTCAAAAGTTGGTTAAATTTTTGATATACTA
>CAZXWJ010000305.1:0-4868 GCA_964644375.1 uncultured Desulfobacteraceae bacterium
TCCGAGACGGCCCAGGTCGCGGACGTGGTCTTTTCCGCGGCCTCGGTCGCAGAAAAGGAAGGCACATTTACCAACACGGAGCGCCGATGCCAGAAGATCAACAAGGCCATCGAACCCATTGGGGACACGCTGCCGGACTGGGAGATCCTCTCCAGGTTTTCTTCAGCCATGGGCTACGACATGGCCTATGCCGACCCGGAGGAAATCTTCCGTGAAATAGCCTCCCTCACACAGGCCTACAGCGGTATGACCTACGAAAGAATGGCCGTGGACGGGCTCATCTGGCCCTGCCCGAACCCTGATCATCCGGGAACGCCCTATCTCCACAAGGAACAATTTCTCAGGCCGGGGGGCAAGGGCCAATTCCACGCCATTTCCTACAAAGAACCCGCAGAACTGCCCGATAAGGCCTACCCCTATGCTTTGACCACCGGCAGGATGTTCGCCCACTACCATACCGGCACCATGACCAGGGTTTCCCGGCATCTGGATGGAGAACAGACCACGGGTTACCTGGAAATCAATCCCGCGGATGCCGAGGACCTTTCGATCAAAGAGGGGGATATCGTGGTCCTCACATCAAGGCGCGGCAGGATTGAGGCTCCGGCAAGGGTGACCGACAAGGTCGGACGCGGCGTGCTTTTTCTGCCCATACACTTTGGGGAAAACCCGGCCAACGTCCTCACCAACCCGGCCTGCGACCCTGTCGCCAAGATCCCGGAGTTCAAGGTCAGCGCCGTGAACATCCGGAAGCTGGAAGAACCGTCTTCCGCAGGGGTTGCTTAGTAACTAATCCGCGTCCTGAGCGCTGAATTTTTCAAACCAAAATACCGTCTTCCTCTCAGCCGTCGAGCACAGCCTTTCCCGTCATGGCGTGAAACCAGTCCCAAAGCTCTCGCATCTCCTCTTTGTGACTGCTCTGCAGTTCCTGCATGAAGCGGGCGTTTTCGATCGCTACCCCGCCCTGCGCGGCCAAAGCAGTGATGAATTCCACCTCTCGTGAGGTAAAGTCCCTGGATTTGGAACCGTAGAGTCGAAGAACGCCGATAGTCTCATCTTTAAAGATAATAGGTACCGAAAGGATGGATCGAATACCTTCTCTTTTGCATTCCTCCGGATATTGCAGTTGATCGTCGACCGCGATGTCCGGAACGACGACAGGACCACCCGTCCTGATCGCCCGGGGAATGCTTCTATCCGCCAGGACAGGCCCTTTCTTCAAGAACTCCTTGCTCAAATTTTGCTGGGCGATCAGTTCCAGTCGGTCCTCTTTTTTATTTAACAGACTGATGGCGCCTGCCTTGAGTTCAAGAGACCTGACCGCTTCTTTCACGATGAGATCGAGGACTTCCTGAAGATTCAAGGTAGAACTAATGGCCTTGCTCACATGGACAAATGCCAAAAAGTAATCCTGTGTCTTGGTCCCCATGTCCGGACTCCTTTTTTTTGTTATTTTTGAAAAGTTGGATGGCTCGCCGGCCGCCCCAAGAGGCCGACCGGTAGACCGTATCTCGAATCATAGGACGATTGGAGGCTGAGATGGACGTTTCAATTCGAAGTCCTTGAATGAGGGAGAAAAAAAATTTCTACTGAGGCATTAGTGAGGGTCAGAATCCCATAAGGAGAAAAATAAAAAACGTATTGTACCGAAGTCTACAGTATAGAGGAATCAAACTCGAAGAGTCAATCATGATAATTTATCGAAAATCAGCGACCTCACCCTCGAGGCATTTGATCTCTATGGACCTTGATTCAGATACAAGGAATCAACGACAAAAATAGCGAGCCCCGTCCAAATGCATCCGAATGTGATGAGATTAATCAGAGTAAAGGGCTCTCCATACCTGAAAACGGCCAAAAGGAACATGAGGCTTGGGGCAAGATACTGCAGGAGACCCATGGTTGAATATCGAAGCCGCCGCGCTGCGCTGGTGAACCAGACCAGCGGGAATGCCGTCACGGCCCCCGCCAGAAAAAGCAGCAATGTGGTTTTATGATCGACGGTTCCAAAGGCTAAGCCGCCCTTTTGACCCAGATAGATCAGATAGCCCAAGGCAAAGGGGCAGACCAGGGCGGTTTCCACAAAAAGTCCGTTCACGGCTTCGATCCGTACCGTCTTTCGCAACAGACCGTACGTGCCGAAGCTGAATGCCAGGACCAGAGCGATCCAGGGAAACCGGCCGAATTGGATGGTGAGGTTGGCCGTCCCGGCTGCCGCGAACAGTACGGCCACGACCTGAAGGGGCCGGAGTCTCTCCCGTAGGAACACGACACCCAGCAACACATTCACCAGAGGGTTGATATAATACCCGAGGCTTGCCTGAAGGATCCTGTCCGTATTGATGGCATAGATAAAAATGAGCCAGTTCACGGTCACGAGCAGGGCGGTCACCAGAAGGGTCCGCCATACCCTCCCTGATCCCAGTGACCTTCTAAGCCCCGACCAGTCTCTGGCGAAAGCAATCAGAAAGGCGGTCAGAGGCACCGACCAGATAACCCTGTGACTCAGGATTTCCAGGGGTGAAACATGGCCCACCGATTTAAAATAAATGGGCACCAGCCCCCAGATGCCATATGCGCCAAGGGCACAATATACACCGATTTTTTGTTCGCGGGATGCAGACAAGACACATTTCCTCATGACCTGAAATTTGAAAGACTCAGCAATAAACTTCTCTGAAGATTATTACCCTGGAGCCAAAGAGCCCGATCCCTTCCGACAGCTTGACCAGGGTATCCCCTTCTGTAAAGCCGAGATTTGCTATGCTTTCTGTTTCTCAGGAATGCTGGCACAAAAATTAGAATAAATTATTGGGGAACCTTGGGCAAGTCCATTGAATGGCACCGGCACACTCCCCTCCGATTTCTTTTAGGAGAACAAAATCATTTTTTTCCGAAATTCCCAGTCAACGGGCAATCATATTGCGGATTTCAGCCTCCGGAAGAAGATTGGAAAACAAGGGCCTCGCTGCATCATCAACGTAGGGCTTCTCCTGAAGCGGAAGGGATAAGGATAAAGGGGTGGCCCCTTGGTATGTCTGCCATTCGGCATCGTATTGAAATACGAAGCGCCGACATTCATCCAGCCAGAGACGGCCGACCAACTGAACTCCGAGGTACACGTCAAGCCTGCTCCCCTTATCCTTTTTACGCATCGGGCCAATTTTTGGGACCTATCAGGACATCAAGGCCGAGACCGGTAAGGACCTGGATGGCTTTCCCCAGCTCAGCAGTGGGTTTTCCGTTTTCAAGATCAGACAGGAACCTGTATTCCACACCACAGAGAGCAGACGCATCCGCCAAAGTCAGCCCATCGCCCTTTCTTTTTCTTCTTACCGCCTTACCCACATCGGCAGCGGAACAAACCTAACTGCGAAAAAAGATTACCGTTCGGGAACAACCGTTTGTCTGCATGAAGTATGACCAGTTTATATTTTTCATTCGGGACGGCATTCATCAAAATCCATTGCCATTTCCTGGACTGTTTTTGTACAATAACGGCGGTAATCATGCTATTCCATGAAATTATTCAACCTCTTTTTCAAAATGCTTTTTGATTCAAAGGCAGAAAATTTATGACTCAACGCCATGACAAGACGGTTTGCCCCGATTGCGGCGAGCCGCTAAAAGAAACCTGGAAGATCTGGCCTGCCTGCGAAACACCGCTTAATGCGCTCCAGTGCCCACAGTGCAAGGCCCCGGTGAAGGAGCACTGGAAAAGGTGCCCGGAATGTGAAGATTCCCTGCTGTGCAAAACGTGTGGGAAGCGTATCCCTTCGGGAAGCGCCCTATGTTCGGAGTGTGATCCACAGGAAACCGAATCCATTGACCAAAGACCAAAAATTTTGGCCCTGTCACCGAAATGACGTTTCGCTATGTGCCAGGCGGTTCAGTTTTCGGGAGGATTTCTCCGCCCCCGGGTTAGGCTTTCGACTGGTGATCCTTATCTGAGGCACTCTTTCTGTTCAGATCTTGTCCCCCCTTGCTTTTTCAAAACGGTCTCTCTCAGGTGTGAGGCCATCAGAATCGTTTCTTTTACTTCCCCGTGAATCGCCTCATCATCGAGCCGGTTCAAGTCCGCAAAACGGATCTCGCTGATATCCGACCGGGCTTTCGGGGAGCCCGAAAGTATCCGTCCCCAGTAGTCTGCAATGACATAGTGATATTGGACTTCTTTTTGTTCATCGTAAATGATACGATTTATGAGTCTGACCAGCCCCCCGATTTCAATTTCAAGAGAGACTTCCTCAAGGACCTCACGCCTCAATGCCTCCTCGAGGGTCTCTCCCAATTCTACCGCCCCTCCTGGAAGGCTCCATTGCCCCTTTCCCGGTTCCTTGTCTCTCCTGGCCAGCAGGACCAAGTCTCCTTGAAAAAGAACGGCGGCCACACCAACGATTGGATATTCAGGGTATGTTCTTTTCATCTATTTTCACCGGTATCCAGGGCGATCAGGACACAAATTTAGAGCAAAAGGCTCTACCGATTGATTAAATGAGGTCAAAAAACAGGGCATTCACCTGACAAAGCAGCACCGAAGCCACATAACCGCAACATAATAAGATCTATCAGGATGCAAACAATACCATGATCCCAAAGCATTTCGTTCATCAATAATGAACCTTATTTTATCATAAGATTAATTTCTATGTTTTTCTACGTGTTTTTATTAATAAAATTTTATTAAAATATTTTAAAAATTGTTTTAAGCGGAAAATAACAGTATTTTCGTATTTATATAAAAAAAATCATTTGAAAATAAAAATTACCGGAGTTATTATTTTAAAAACTATTTAGACAAAATCTTTCTGGGTTTTCAAGGAGCAGCTATGCTGGAAATCAGGCTACATGGAAGGGGAGGACAGGGT
>CAZXWJ010000306.1:0-4853 GCA_964644375.1 uncultured Desulfobacteraceae bacterium
CCGACCCACTGATTACAAATCAGTTGCTCTACCAACTGAGCTACGCTGGCCTTTCCGTGAAAAAAGGCAAAAGCGAACTTTAATTTTATACAAGGAATAATTCAACACCCAAAAACATGAATCAGACACGAAAATCACAATAAAACCACAAAAAACCACCCCTAATCGTTCGAAATCTCCCTTTTTCGACGATATCGCAATTTCTCAGCGAAAAGAGCAGCTTTATATATTTTTAATTTTTGATTTTAACCCTGTCAGAAAAAATTGCAATCAAAATCTCCCATGACAGGGTAAGATCTTTTCGTTTTCGTCGATCAATTTTCTTTCGTTCTTCTTTTCAAATAGTTACAGTCGACCAAAACCTCTTCCCTGAAATCTGGAATTTAATTTGAATGACCATATCAAGACAGAATATCGTTTCCCTCATTGTTTGACATTTTATTTGACTTTCGAAAAAATTTCATTTAGTCTTTTTGAGATCATATCTTTTAAAATCCTTAGTATCAACCAGGTATACGGTACCGATAACGAAGAAATCCAAACGATACGATATAGTATATAATTTTAGGAGGTGTTCACATGATGGCATTGAGTGGGGGTTTGATATCTCTGATACTTGGGATCATCGGATTGATTGTTTGGTGGGGCTCCTTCGTTGATCTCCTGATGGGTGCTGTGCCAGCCATTTTAATTCTGGGCGGTGCTCTTGCGGCTTATTTGGGCGTCGAAGAATTAAAGGACAAGAGGTCGGCGGAAAACTTCGACACCGAAAAGGATGAGCTCAAACAGGAAGTCGAAAGCCTGAAAGAAGAAATCAAAGGCATGAAAGAAAAGGACACCTCCGAAGAAACGGATTAGGTCAGATTCCCGGACCCCAAAAAAATCAAAATTTATGACAGGTCTTTTCGAAAACATGGGATCCCTTTATCATCTGGATCCCATGTTTAATTCTATCCTGACGAGAGGGGAACTGAAGGGCAGTGAGACGGTCCTCCTTTGAAAAGATCAAGTTTACAACGTTTTCAATCCCCTGATATTTCCAACTCATTGAAAAAGTAACTAATTTCGAACCGCGCGGTCGCTTCTGCATCTGAGCCGTGTACGATATTTTTCTCAATATCCGTTGCGAACTCTCGCCTGATGGTGCCTTCTTCCGCATCCTTGTAATTTGTTGCGCCCATCAGTTTACGATATTTGCCGATGGCATCTTCACCTTCCAGCACCATCACGACGCACGGGCCGGATGACATAAAATCTGTCACGCTCTCGTAAAAAGGTTTACCTTCATGCACCTTGTAGAACCCTTTTGCTTGCCCTTTATTCAAAAAAATCATTTTCATGGCCTTAATCTTTAAATCAGCCGCCTCAATTCGTTTAACGACTTCCCCGATGAGACCTCTCGACACACCGTCCGGTTTGATGATTGACAGGGTTTTCTCTCGCATTTTTATTTCTAAACCTCCTGGTTATTCATTTCATGCCCGATTATGGTCATCGTTATTTTGGGCAGGCTAATAAAAACAAAGTCTCAGTGTATCCGTCAAGAATTTTATGTTCTTTTAAAGGTGATGACCTCGAATAAATCAAAGATGTAACGGCAACAAAAACTCTTTCGGGTATTTTTGACGTTTTTCGTGGCATTAAAACTGGAAATTGAAAAGAAAGGACCGAAGAATGACGACGCCTCAAAATTCTGAAGACAATATGAAAAATACCGCAAGAATTGACAGGGAACATGCGTTTCAATTCAAATGTCACCCGGGTGTGCCCTGTTTCACTCAGTGTTGTCAGGACATCAATATAGTTTTAACGCCATACGATGTCGTGCGGCTGAAAGGGGCACTCAATGTCCGATCCGACGAATTCATCGATAAATATACCATTATCTTGCCCAAGGCCAAGAGATTGATTCCACTTGTAATTCTTAAAATGAACGAAGATAATAAAAGGTGCCCCTTTGTTTCGGAAACGGGATGCACCGTTTACGAAGATCGCCCCTGGCCATGCAGGATGTATCCCCTCGACATGGCCGATGACGGGACATTCCATTTAGTTACAAGCGCCTCACGATGCAAGGGACTCACCGAACAGAACAAACATAAAATTGCCGACTGGTTAACGGAACAGGGCACCGGGCCCTACGATGAAATGAATGAATTGCTGTCCAATATTACCTTACCCCTTCAGGCGAGGGATCTGGACATCGATAACCTCCAAATCGCAAAGATGGTTTTTATGGCCCTGTACAATCTCGACAAATTCAGAGAATTTGTCTTTCAGAGCACTTTTTTGGAGCGATTTGAAGTGGAAGAACCAGATCAGATCGAAAAAATCAAAGTGGATGATATCGAATTACTAAAATTTTCCATTGATTGGATAAAATTTGGCCTTTTTGGGGAAAAACTTTTCTGGGTAAAAGAAGCCCCGAAGGATTAGACATTCCTTCGACCAACCCGGCCTGATAAAAAGACATGATGGCTGCAACAACAAAGAAAAACTCGCCTTTCAAAATGCTACGGGGATCTTCTTTTCGTTTTCAATGCCGTAAAGGCATCGCATGCTTCACAAAATGCTGTGCTGATCTGAGGCTTGTGCTGACCCCCTATGATATTCTCAGGGTCAAAAACCATCTAAAACTTTCATCTGATGCGTTTCTTGAACGCTATACCAACACCTCATATGATCCAAACGCGCGTTTCCCCAAAGTCCTTCTGAAAATGGAAGAGGGTGAGAACAAACCCTGCCCTTTTGTGACATCGGAAGGGTGCACCATCTATGAAGATCGCCCTGGCGCCTGCCGGATTTATCCTATCGGCAGGGCCTCGCTCAAGGCCGGGCAAGGAAAATCCGCTAGAGAAAAATTTTTTCTTATTCAGGAGGAACACTGCCTGGGCTTTCAGGAAAACAGGGAATGGACCATTGAAGAATGGATGGCCGGCGAGGGGCTGGATGAGTATAACGCCATGAATGACAAGTGGCTTGAAATTCTCACCTCTCCATTGAGCCTGGGAACGGGAAAAGAAACCAAACACAAGCTGCAGATGTTTTTTATGGCCTCTTATAATTTGGACAAATTCCGGGCTTTCGTCTTTAAGTCCAATTTTTTCAGACTTTTCGAAGTGAATTCCGCTTTGAAAGACACAATGGCCTACGACGACATGGGGCTCCTGCACTTTGCCATGGACTGGATGAAATTTAGTCTCTTCGGCCAAAAGACCATCAAAATCAAAAAGGCCTGCAAGCCTCAAAACCCGTAACCTTTGGCGACACAAAAAACCGTGACCCCCTTAGCAGGGGCCACGGCTGATTAACGAATAGGTTCCTAAATTCGTCATTGAGGGGCACATCCATTCCGTGCTCAATCGGTTATCGTCCTCGGCCCGATATATCCGGGTCGATTTTGAATGAGCGTATCGATCTCTTCGCTGTTTTCGCCCAAAACACGCAGGATACGGTCGGATTTGTTTTTCAATAGAAACGCGTTCTTTTCTCGAATTTCTTTCCCCCGCAAAAGCAATTCCTTTTGGAAGAGATAGACAATGATTGCATCATCGGCATCCAGAGCAACACCAAACCGTTCCTGCAAAAATGTCAACTTCTCAGCGAATTCCTGCGGATGCTCAAGATGTTCGGTAGGAATGCCCAATTCATAACTCAAGGGGGCCATCGTGCCCGGCATCAACCTCGAACCGGCCAGGTAATCAAGGACATGCGCCAGCTCATGGATCAAGGTAAAGCCCTCAATATTCGATGATATGGCGAGATAAATGTTGTTCGGGTCGGCCTTCATCGTCTTACGCACATTAATAAAGACCCCACCGCTTTTTCCCTTTTCTCCTTGCGGATGGCTGCTCCCGAAAAAATTCAATCCCGCGTATGCTTTCAAATCGACGAATCGGATACCCATGGATCGGCCGGTCAGTTCCTCAATATCCAGCGCTTCGACCATTTCCGCGGAACGACCGTAAGTCACCGTGGGCAGCGCGATGATCCTTGCTCCCATCTCCTCGAGAGAGGATTCCCCCAAATCACCCAAGCTGAGTTCCTCTTCCCGTCCCAGATGGCATTTCTTAAACTTCTTGCCGCTGCCGCAGGGGCAAAGCTCATTCCTTCCTATTTTTTCCATATAACATTCTCTTCATTCAAAGTGATGGAAACTCTAATCATCAATGATCTGATCCTTGTGAGCCTTATGGGACCAGGTCGGAAGCGGACCTGATGCCCCCGTCTTCGGATCCATTCTATGCCGATATGAGGCTTTGACGCTCTGAGACGCCATCATATGATCCCAGCCTCGCACAAAATAACCACACTCATCATTGAAGCATACCCATTGAAACTCAGATTCCCAGGTGGAGTCCGCCGGCGTTCTCCATTTTTTCATATCAGCGCCACAATGAGGGCATTTGGGTATTTCCTGTTCATTCATCCTTCTCTCCTTTTCAAATCAATTCCGGTTTCATATTTCGTCACGCCCAAAAACCTTTATGCGGAATCCTCACTCGACTTGTAATATTTTTCTTTAACCGCCATGAGATATAGGACGACAGGACGAAATGCAAGATGGGCCCACTTAGCAAAAGGGACTTCAAGGACAAGCATAGGAATGGCCACCATCATGTGGATAACATAAAGGACATAGGTCGTCATGGGCCAGTCCAGAAGTCGTGTGAAATGGACAAAAATGCCGGTCAGTGTTGTCAGTTGCAGCAGAACCAGGAACATCCAGTCCGTCGCGTGTGAAGACTTGTAAGGTGCTTTGTTTTTTTTAATACGACCGATCATGGCATAAGAGGTTCCATAGAGGAGGGCGAAGGTCGCATAATACCCGAGCAGGCGTATGGGATGGAAAA
>CAZXWJ010000307.1:0-1737 GCA_964644375.1 uncultured Desulfobacteraceae bacterium
CATTGTTCACCGCCGGCTTTTTTTTGGCCCGGTCCACCATCTCCCGGATGTCGTTTGCCAGGCCGGTGTGTCCCTGCCGGGCCTCGTGGGCAGCAATCTGCAAGGCGGAGGCATAAAACTGCTCCGAATTCATGGTCAAATGGGATCGGATCAGGGATTTAATCTGTTCAGCCGTTGCCATGCTTTCACCTCTTTGGGTGTATTTCAGTCATGATTCTGGTTTCTGTTCACTTATACCACAGTTTCACCCTTAATGAGCCAAGGAAGAAGGAGGTCACGGCCCTTTTCGCGCACGTCGCGAAGCAAGTCTTCGATCTGCTTCATCGCCAGCAGCAACGGATCGGATAGCCCGTTTTCCCTGCAACTGACGGTTGCATAGTTTACGCCCAGCTCCCGGGCCAGCTCCTCCTTGCTCTAGGCGAGTTGCCTATGGCCTCGCCTGGCAGGGCCAATCCGGCGGAACCTGCCTGACTTATTAAGCAGGAAACCATGAGCGGAGTCTTTTTTTCAACTTGAGAAAGGCGCGGTCCGTGCAACGGCCAAGGCCAACGCGATCAGCCAATTGGGCATAAATTGAAGAGGATCTCGGCCTTCGCACATGGCGAAGCGCAGCCTCCATCGCTTCTTTGGGGCGGGGTGGTTTTACCTGACCCGCCATGAGAAAACCTTGCTCTTCCAGCCAGGACCGAAGGGACGGGTTTCTGCCCGCCCAACCGATTACGATATCAACTTCAGGAGAATCGTTGAAGACCCAATTTTCCAGTTCAGGGTCAATAACGATTACGGATGCCCTGTCTCCCCAGCCGGATCGTGATAGGCTCAAAGCGACCTCTTCTTCCAATTTTTCTCTCGTGTTTTTCTCTCTTCCGCACCCTTCTCGGTCGAACATGACGATGGTGCGGGCAAAACGGTTGATAAAGGGTCGAAGGAATACGTCGGCACGGAGGAAACAACCCGGATCGTTCTCCGGATGGATATAAAAGACTGAAGAAACAGGGCGGATGCCCAAGGATTCGGGTCGGTTGAGCAAACTTTGTATCGCAAACTTCATGTTCTTGTCTGCCGTGAGAACGACCAAATCTGATTCGATGGCACGATCGCTCATCCCAGCACCCCACCCGCAAAGAGCACGCCTAGGTTGGTTTCTCCTCTCCAATCCCTTAAGGCAGGATGTTCATCACCCTTAACGATATCGACCGCTCCTTCATCTGTCTTTGCAAAACACAAGACTTTTTCGGCCTCTACCAGGCTGAGGACAACCGGCGAGTGGGTGGCCACAAGGATCTGTGCTTCATACACCGAAGAAAGTGATTGAAACAGGGTATCGACAGCCCGGGGGTGGATGCCGTTTTCCGGTTCCTCAATGAGATAGATGCCTGAAAAGCCGGGGAGATACGCCAGGATAGTCAGGGCCATTAGCCGGAGCGTTCCATCGGAAGCCATCCAGGACGGTACGCTAAGTCCGCCGGCATACTCCAGCACCAGATAGCGGTGCCGATCATCGGGCCTTTCCACAGTGCGTATATTTTCCAGATCCGGCAGGGCTGTCCTCAAATGGGATAACCATTGCTCGAATCGATCCGGATCAATATTGTTTTTTAAATGATCGACTACCCATGGCAAATTCGAACCGTCGGCCTTGAAATTACGCCCCTGTCCCGGCGCACTCGCTTGCCGAGTCAGCAAGCTGTTAAGCATCAGTTGGGTAACATTTTCGGTTAACAAGCTTTTCAACCA
>CAZXWJ010000307.1:1837-4844 GCA_964644375.1 uncultured Desulfobacteraceae bacterium
GCAAGCTGTTAAGCATCAGTTGGGTAACATTTTCGGTTAACAAGCTTTTCAACCAAGAGGTCACCGGAAAATTCGATTCATCCGCAGGCAAATTGGCCAGCGCCGATTTATGAGGTCCAAGCTTGAATGAAGGCGCCCAACCCTTGCCCTTTTCCCGGTAGACCTCTGAATAGAAATTGTCATTGCCATTTGGTACTTTATTCACCACTACAGTCGTACCTCTCGACCGCGTCGGCGAGATGATCGTATCAGGGGGTTCGATAGAATCGGGAAAAAGAGAACGCTGGTGAATCGCTGGCTTTGGATCCGGCACCTTCAACAAAACCTTTTCTGTCCGAATGAGAATTTCCTGGCTTTTTTCATCGAACTGCAAGGCGATTTCATAGCGAACCGTCTCACTATGTGTGTCACGAAGCAGAGACCTCAAATTTTTCGGAATTGCCGCTTCAACGGCCAGTTCAAACCCATTGCCTGCTCTCCACCAGAGTAAGTCATTAAAATTGCTGGTTCTATTACTGATTGCCGTTAGTGGTCCGTTTGACACCAAGTCTCCGAGAAATGCGATCACATCAAGAAAAGTGGTTTTGCCACTGGCATTCGGACCTACCAGAACATGAAAGGGTTCAAGGTGTTGACAAACATAATGCAGGCAACGGTAATTTTTTGCCTCTACGAGGGTTATCATAATAGTGTCCTCTTAACTTGTGTAATACGGATGCCCAATTTAATTTTTCCGGTTCGGATTCTCTCATTATGTTAATAGATAAGATTCTTTTGGGGTCAAAGTTTGCTCAAAGGATCACCCCAACATTTCTGCTTTTAAGATACCGTTTCAACAAGTCAGCCCCGTTATCACCCATACTGCGCAGCAATTCCTCAAGCCTCTGCATGGCCAGGGGCGAAGGCTTGGCGCGGCCGTTCTCCCATCTGTTGATGGTCGGGAAGGTGACGCCGAGCCTGGCCGCAAATTTTTCCTGGGTAAGACCCGTTCGCTCCCGAAGCTCACGGACCAATCGTGAAATGTCTGTCTGACTATTCAATACTTATCTCCTTTCAGATCCGAATGGGACCTGAACGAATCAATTTTCATAAAACGCGACCTATCAGATGATATACCATACGACAAAGAAGACCGATGTCAAGCTGGATTTCCACTGGAATATTTTAATGGATTATTTGAGGTAAATTTGCAGTGAAATGGGTTGAATGACAATGCCGACGGCCCACCCGCTCATAGCTAGGCGCGCGGCCAATGCGGTCATCGTAGGCGTTTTTTTTCAGGACATTTCGAACGAACGGCCGAAAAATTTTGTTGGCGCGTCCAGAGGACCGGTGGAATTGTTTCGAGATCAATCCTCGGTATGGAAGCTGCGGATGATGTAGCCACCGGATTTTTCATCCGGCTCCAGCTCCATGAGGCCGCGGCCGGCTGCCTCGTCGAGCAGGCGCTTGAAGGAGCGAAATCCGTAGTAGGACTCGTTGAAGCCCGGGCGGCGGCGCTTCAGGGTCTGCTTGACCATGGACCCCCAGATCTTGTCTTCGGAACCGCGCTCTTCAGCCAGGGCCTCCAGGGTCTCCATCACCAGGTCCAGTGCCTCCTGAATGAGCGTTTCCGCATCCTTGTCCTTCTTCACTTTTGCATCAGGCGTTTTTGGACCCTTTCCCGACGGTTTGCGGGTTGTTTTTTTGGCCTTTTTTTTCTCGGTGACCAGATTGTCGTAGTAGATGAACTCATCACAATTGGCGATCAGGAGATCGGACGTGGAATTCTTCACCCCAACGCCGATGACGTTCTTGTTGTTCTCGCGCAGCTTGCTGACCAGGGGTGAAAAGTCGGAATCACCGCTGACAATCACAAATGTGTCGACGTGGGACTTGGTGTAGCACAGGTCCAGGGCATCTACCACCATGCGGATGTCTGCGGAATTTTTACCCGACTGCCGAACATGGGGGATTTCGATGAGTTCAAAGGCCGCCTCGTGCATGGCCGCCTTAAACTCCTTATAGCGTTCCCAGTCGCAATAAGCCTTTTTGACAACGATACTGCCTTTGAGCAAAAGGCGTTCGAGGACCTTGTTGATGTCGAACTGCGCGTAACGTGAATCCCGCACGCCAAGAGCGATGTTTTCAAAATCGCAGAACACGGCCAAGTTTGCCGTTTCCGGTGACTTGCTCATATTTTTCCTTCCTGATTCGGTGAATATCCACGTGGACATTTCCCTATAGCATAGTCTGAATGAGCAAAAAAAGAAACGGTTTCGTTTCCGCTCCATAAAATTGGCGCATAAATAATGCCTTGCTTATGCTGCGGTTCGGGATCTTTCACCTGTTTACGGCCGTTTCCTCCGTCTGCTAAATCGGCGTAAGCGGTGGAGGATTCGGCAGAAACAATAAAACCCCAAGGGAATTATCCCTCGGGGTTTTGCGTTAAATACGAACCGTCGAATACGACGGATTGATTTTCTGGCTCCCCGGAAGAGACTCGAATCCCGCTGAAGACGGGATCTTCGACTGATTCCGACAAGGTGGTTAATCCTGCCCCGGGCGGGACTCTACCAACTGAGCCTGTGCCAGGAACCGGGCGATACCTCGCTTTTTAATCTTCCGTTCTAATTGGGTTGCTTCACTTCGTGTCTGGCATAACTGAGACCATACCAGTTTCCATGGTCCTGGAAAGCGTTTCGTGGTTTTGGAGAGTCTGTATTCCGGGTCATTGTGCTGGCGGACGCGTTGCTCTACGTTGCTGCTTTGTCCACAGTAGAATCTGTGGCAGGTCTGACTTTGGATGACATAGACCCACTGGGGCATAATATCTCGCAATAAGAAAGCCCGTTCGAATCCGAACGGGCTTGTTATTTTCTGGCTCCCCGGGACAGACTCGAACTGCCGACAAGGTGGTTAACAGCCACCCGCTCTACCAACTGAGCTACCGGGGAACAAAACCGGAGTTTAGGTGGTTAATCCCGCTGCAAGCGGGACTCTACCAACTGAGCTACCGGGGAACAAA
>CAZXWJ010000308.1:0-4833 GCA_964644375.1 uncultured Desulfobacteraceae bacterium
TAACGTCCCAAAAGAAAGTGTTTTCAAGGCCTATATCGTCTTTTTCGGTCTTTAAAAGGGCCTTATAGCGAACACCTCCCTCCCGAAGCTGATACCCTTCACCGCCTTCTATCACATTTCTTCCTTTTGCCTTGAAGCCCAAAAGCGCCTTCACCGTGTCTACAAAAGTCCGCCCCCCTACGGCGATACTCGCTGTCCACTCGTCTTGACGTTTTTTATTCCCATCTCCTAAGTAAGCATCAATCCATCCCTTGTGGCTCTTCCTCAGCTGATCATAAGACATTGCTCCAAACAACCTCTGTAATTTTGGGTAAGCAATGAGTATGTTCTTCCTGCGAGGCTCCTGGATTTCATTATATCCGCAGAAAGGCCACTTTGACGGATGGCTGACCACACCGGCACGCACCATATTTGTATCGATATAGACCATGCACCGCGCAAGGTGATCGCCGCTTTCTACAGCCGTTGCGTGATAACGATCTTCCCAAAAGGCTCCTTTTCGATTCTTTCTCTGATTGTATTCCTGACCCGTTCGCCCAGCTACTAATTTCATTGACTTGGGAATGACGTCTCTGTTCCCATCATCGAAGACCAGCAGATGAACGTGGTTTGAAGTAACCATATAGTTCAGGATCGTAAATCCATACCGCTTCCTGGCCTGATACAACCATTGCAGATAGCGACGGCGATCTTTCGAAAATTTGAGGAGAAATTCTCGTTTATGGCACCTGTGGGTGATATGCCAAATGTACCCCGGAATAAAATGTCGTTTTGCTCTTGCCATCACCAGCAACCTATAATGCCCTTTTTGGCCTCAAAAACAACAATATAGGGCATTATCTAGCACCAA
The DNA here is from genome assembly GCA_964644375.1 of uncultured Desulfobacteraceae bacterium. GTDB lineage: Bacteria > Desulfobacterota > DSM-4660 > Desulfatiglandales > HGW-15 > CAYNYM01. Next base: position 851 of record CAZXWJ010000308.1, read on the forward strand.
TTTAACAACATTATTGAATCATTTCATTAACTTGCCGTGGCCCGACCCCGTCCCACCGTCCCACTCCCCTTCCATTTAGTCCAGGAGGAGAAAGATCGGAGAGATCGGCACACAGGGCGGATAATCGGTTTCCACAGAACCGATGTCTGGACTTGCCTGAACTGAACGTGGGTATCCACGCTGATCGGTCGTGATAGACGTTGCTCCGCCACTATTAATAGCCGGGCTTCCGGGTTTCGGCATGCAGGTATAATTGGGGCCACCATTGTCGGCCAGTGCATTCAAGCGGGCATTCGTGTTGTTGAAGTTGGTATCACTGCTGAAACCGCAGGATATGCCGCCGTCGATGTTTCGGGAGGCACTCAAAAAATTGTTGTTGCAGTTGCAGTTGGTTTCCACCCCGAGGTCATTCGCGTAATTATCGTCAACAATGGAATCATGAATCGTCACCGTCGATGATGGATAGATTGTCAGAGCGCCTCCGACCTGAGAAATGTTGGCGGTAATCGTACAGAAACGGATTTCCGTGACACCGTCAAGCACCAGCCCTCCTCCGATGTTATTCGCAGTATTACCGTAAAATGTACAGTTTTCAAAAACAGATGTCCCATACATGGCCGCACCGCCTCCGCCCCCATCAGCAGTATTTTGAGAAAAAGTCGTCCGATATACCTTCATCTGCCCGGTGCTGTTGAAAACTCCACCACCGCGTTGTGCCTGGTTTCCGGAGATCATTGAATCGTTGAGATTGAGTGTCCCCCGGTTTAGGATCCCGCCTCCCACCGAACCGGTGCTGGTCCCGATAACCCGGTTACTGGTTACTGTCACCCGGTTCAACGTAAGGGTGGCGCCGTTCTCGTTATAGATTCCGGCGCCTCCGCCTAAATCAGAATCCAGAGATTCCTGTCCATTCTGGATACTCACATCCGCGATCAAACAATTAGTAACAGTACTATGAACTTGGAACACCCTGCCGATATAGTTTCCATTGATGATTGTTACAGCCGCGCCATCCCCCGCGATGATGAGGTCATCGGTAATATCGAGATCTCCGGTCAATCCATCATTCTCGTTTGTGCCGGGAACAGAGAGGGTATAGGTGCCACTACCAAGCAGAATAATATCGGATCCGTCATGTGAATTGGCAGCGAGAATCGCTGTACGGAGGCAGTACTCTGGTCCGGGAAAATTAAAGTCATCAGTCCGGGTAACCGTATACGTTTCTCCCCAACCGCTTACCGGGAGCGCCATTAAAGCCAACCCGATTCCCCATACGATGAAATGCCTGATTACCCCTAAATAGCTTATTTTCATTTATGATTTCCTGTTTTAAGAAAAAGTTTATCCCCAATAACACCAATATGATGATCGGAACTGATCACACGTCTTAAACCATTTTCCCCAGGAAACAATCTAGAAAAAAGGGGATAATCTGTCACCGGTCGTTCAGCACGATCCGACAATCCAACTCAGAAAGTAATAATGATTTATATTCTTAATTAGTTGTTAAACCAAGCTAAAACTACTGTCATCTATTTACGGCTTTGTCAATTGAAAAACAAACAGTTAAGGTGCCAGGCTGAAGTGGTTGTAAGTATGCGCAGGCGATCGCAAGGAACGGTGCCGAGACACCCTCCTTCGGGAGGTAGGAAGCCTAACCGGAAAATGGCACCTCTATTTCTGAATATTTTCAATCTGATTAATGTTTTGGTATGTTTGAATTGTTAAAGATAATGGCAGTAAGCACTGGTTTTAAAAACTTTGCAATATGATTTGGCTATTTGTAATCGGGATAGGGAGGAGCCTCGCGACTCCCCTCCTCCCACACCACCCGGCATACGGATCACGTATCCCGCTGGAAGCGGGATTGATTAGGTCGCTTTAATGAACAGCCTCGGCAATCCCATCTTTGCAAAATATTTTGCCGTATTGTGGGGGACGTCCATAAAAATATAAGTAATTAACTTTATGGTGGAAATTATTTAGTTTTTTATGGACGTCCCTGTTCCCTCTCCTTTCAGAAAAGCTCGGATAGGTTATCCTTTCCCTACTAAATCCGGGAATTTTATTTGTCGTCAGGCGGGAATTCTAATTGTCGCTGATCACCCACGAAAATCCTATGTCACAGGATGTCCGTACCCAGGGTGCCACCCTGCAGGGCGTTGGAAAAAACAAGAAACTCTATATCAATACCGGCGATGGACCCGGAGGGGACAAACCCGCCTCTTCCTATCAGCAGACACGGCCGACAGCCGCGGCCCAGCAAATGCGTCCTGCGGCACCACAACAGTCAATGAGGCCAACTGCACCTGCCCAGCGCATGAGACCCACCGGACCCAAGCAGTGATATTTTCGCCTCTTTGAGGCGCTAAAAAGCAGAACCGTTCTGCAAAAGTAAAAAGGGGACGTTTCTATTTTCTACAGAAGATTTAAAGAGTTAAGGGACGTCCCCTCTTTTTCCACGCTGCCAAAATGTAGAAAATAAGGTGTTCCATTTTCTATTTGCTCACATAACGCTCCGGGATGAGCTGCAGCCCCCCCTAAATTTCGGGAACCTATGAACTTTACGGAGAACCGCGCGCTTATTTCTGTCAGTTCCATCCCGTTAGGCGCTCTTATCATTATTCGTAGGTAATTCATCGAAAGCCACGTTGATGTTCAGCCTTCCAATATCTTAATATCAAGATCAGACTGTAGACGCCGATAACGAACATGATCGCATCTTCATAGACGCCATACTTGGGGATTTGGATGAACGGTGGGAAAGGAATCGCCCATAAAAGCAGCAGGATGTACGCTATCTTATCAACCCGCGGCAGAGCGATCGTCAACATGAGCAAGCCGAGAGCTGTCGTTGGGCACGGAAAGGTGCCAGGAATGATGAGGCTCGCGAAATGGTGTCCGAACGCGATACCGAACAAAGGGTAGCAAAACACCAATAGCATTAGCGCTAAAGTAGCATACTTGCGCCATCCGGCTGCCGGGAGGGAAAACTGCATCTTCTGCCTGAACAGATCAACTGCAAACAACACCGACACGATGATGAATATGGAACCGAAGAAGTAGTTCCCATAGCTATCGCCGGTAATATCCTTGGCAAGTATCAGGAAAAACACAATACCGTTCCACGCGAATGCAATTGAGAGATACAGCTTCGTGAACCAGTTCTGGACCCGACCGGGTTTGAGAAGAAGCCACCCGGTGAGTAGAATGGCTACGATGTAGAAAAGGGCCTGGGCGGGCCAGATTCGAGCACCATAGGCTTCGATAATACTCCACCACTCTTCTGCGGTTATCATCTTCAGCTCCTTTTCTTCAAAATATTTTGGGTATTAGCCGCCAGGGAACTGCTTGCATGTATTCCTCGTATTGATGGCCGAACCTGCTCAACAGAAACTCCTCTTCCTTGATCGTGGTCAACACAGTCAATGCCGAAAAAAGAAGCGAAGGAAGGAGCATCCACACGACTCCCCATGCGATGGCCAAACCCAGATACATGAGAATCAAACTCAAATACATGGGGTGTCGCATTTTAGAGAACACCCCAGTTGTGAGGAGTCCCTCGATTTGCTGCGACTGTTCATGGGCCTGTTTGTGAACCCTGTGACAATATGCGTGAAAGATCCAACCCCCAAGGAGAATGGCTCCACCAAAAAAGTTAGAGTAAGGGGACACAGGTATCCTGACCCATGAGAATATCTCGCCCAAAATACCGATGATGATTATAATCGGCCATTCAGTCACCATTCGGAGGGTAGGCTTCGCAAGAAGATATTGGTTTAGGAGCGTCTGCCCTTTCATATGCATCTCCTATCTGTTAGGACGAGCCACTGCCAGGCGCCTACGGCGCGCCTCACAGACCGCGAGGAACGAGCGGTCCTTGTGCAGGTGCTGGTTGAACAAAGCCGCTACGCGGCGGCAAAGAATCTCAAATCGGTGTATACTCCAATTTTCACCCAATTCCGGGCACTTATTGAAAAGGA
>CAZXWJ010000309.1:0-4810 GCA_964644375.1 uncultured Desulfobacteraceae bacterium
ATCTATCTCCAGGGTTCAAAGTATCATCGAAAAAAGAAGCAACATGCCTATTCTTTCCATGGTTCTGATCTCCACAACCGATGCAGCAATCAATATTTCCGCAACGGACCTAGAGATCAGCTTTCAACAACAGATTCCGGCCGAAATCATTGCATCTGGAAACGTAGCGATTTCCGGAAGAAAACTTTTTGAAATTTTAAAGGAAAGCAAGAATCCAAGCATCCACATCAAAGAAAATGAAAACAACTGGGTTTTTATCACTGACGATGCAGCCAAGTATAATCTGGCATGCCTGCCGGCCGATGAATATCCTGTTTTTGTGGAACCCGAGGATGTCCCGACCATCGAAATAGAGGGAGAGATCCTTCAGGAAATGATCACCAAGACCATTTATTCGATTACCATGGATGAAGCGGGTTTCAAATTGTCGGGGATTTATGTTGAAAAGGTGGCGTTTGAAGGAAAGACATTCCTGAGAATGGTATCAACCGACGGACATCGTCTGTCTTTAATTGACAAGGAAATTGAGGGAATAGAAACTTTGACAGTCGAAGGCGGTATCATGATTCCCAAAAAGGGGATGGCGGAATTGAGCAAGATGGCTTCTGAAGGAGGTCCCGTTCATTTGGGATTCAAACAGAATAATTGTGTGGCCAAACGAAAAGATACCGTCATTGTCATACGTCTTCTAGAGAGTAAATTTCCGGATTATACTGCAGTCATTCCGAAGGAAGCTAAATTTTTTATAAAAATAGAAAGATATTCTCTGTTGGATGGTATGAGAAAGATGCTTATATTGAGTAATGAAACTTATCGGGGGGTAAAGATTACACTTGAAAATAACAATATGGAACTGGTATCCATCAACCCTGACCTGGGAGACGCCCAGGAGAATCTCAGTGTGGAATTTGAAGGAGAGCCGATCGAGGCCGGTTTCAATGCCAAATATTTTATAGAGGCCCTTCAGGCCATGGAGAGTGATATCGTAGAATTAGGGTTTATCGATAATTCCAGTCCTTGTTTACTTAAAGGAAATGAGGACAAGGGATTTCTAGGTCTAATTATGCCAATGAGGCTGTAAGATGGTAGATAAGGAATTAGCAGGTCACGTTACTACAGGTAGTTACGGTGCTGCGAGCATTAAGATTCTGGAAGGTCTGGACGCCGTTCGAAAGCGACCGGCTATGTACATTGGAAATACGGGATTCGAAGGGCTGCATCACCTTGTCTATGAAACGGTGGATAACAGCATTGATGAGGCCCTCGCAGGGTATTGTGACAAAATTGACATCGAACTCTTAAGTGACAACAGTGTCATCGTCCTCGATAACGGCCGCGGCATTCCGGTGGATATGCACGAAACGGAAAAAGTCCCGGCATTGGAAGTCGTGATGACGAAGCTTCACGCCGGAGGTAAGTTCGACAACAAAAGTTATAAGGTCTCGGGGGGACTCCACGGTGTCGGGGTATCCGTGGTCAACGCCCTGTCCGAATTTTTGAATGCAGAGGTCTACCGAAACGGAAAGATTTACTCTCAGCATTTTGAGAAGGGTGTCAAAAAGACGGAACTTTCCGTAACCGGAGAGACCAAGAGACGAGGAACCCGGGTTCACTTTAGGCCTGACGAAGAGATTTTCAAAGACAGAGTTTTTGATTTTGACACCATCTCCAAACGTATGAGGGAGTTATCGTTTCTGACCAAGGGTGTAAGGATCAGAATCTCAGATGAACGGAGCGGTAAAAAAAAGGAGTTTATCTATGAAGGAGGTATCATATCTTTCGTAGAATACCTCAATAAAAACAGAGAGGTTCTGCATCGAAAACCCGTGTATATGAAAGGCGAAAAAAACGGGGTCATCATGGAAGTCGCCATTCAGTACAATTCCTCCTACAAAGAACACATTTTTACTTTCGCTAATAATATCAATACTCGGGAGGGAGGGAGTCATCTGAGCGGATTCAAGGCCGCCCTTACCCGCAGTATTAATCAGTATCTACAAAATTCACCCTTCTCAAAGAGTTTTAAGGAAAAACTTTCAGGGGATGATGTCCGTGAAGGATTGACCGCCGTCATCAGCGTCAAGCTCCCGGAACCCCAGTTCGAAGGCCAAACCAAGACTAAACTGGGTAATAGTGAGATAAAGGGGCTTGTGGAGACGTTGGTGAACGAAGGGCTCGGTAGTTTTTTTGAGGAAAATCCGGCGATTATAAAGGGAATCATATCGAAGACCATCGACGCCGCAAGGGCCAGGGAGGCCGCGAGAAAGGCTAGGGAACTGGCACGTCGCAAGGGGGTCCTTTCAGATCACTCACTCCCTGGAAAGTTGGCGGACTGCCAGGAACGGGATCCGATCCAGAGCGAAATATTTGTCGTGGAAGGGGAATCGGCAGGAGGTTCTGCCAAACAGGGCAGAGACCGCAGGTTTCAGGCCATCCTTCCCCTGAAGGGGAAGATTCTCAACGTTGAGAAGTCCCGATTCGACAAGATGATCTCAAGCGAAGAGATTCGGGTCATTATTGCGGCCCTGGGCACGGGAATTGGTGACAAAGAGTACAATATCGATGCCCTGCGATATCACAAGGTCATCATCATGACGGATGCGGATGTGGACGGATCTCACATCAGGACCCTGCTTCTGACCTTCTTTTTTAGACAGATGCCAGAACTCATCGAAAACGGCAACCTTTACGTGGCTCAACCGCCGCTTTATCGTGTTGTGGACGGCAAGAAGGTGATGTTCATTAAGGATGAAGAAGAGTTTAACAATTACGTACTGGACCGTATTTCCGCCAAGGAAAGATTGACCCTTGACGACGGAGAAGTGATATCCGGTCAACGTCTCATAAAATTTCTCAATGGTTTAATAAAATTCTATGATAGCCTGAGCAGACTGTCGAGGAGGGGATACCTTCGCAGGTTTATTGAATTTCTGGCGTCCTACGGCGTAACGGACAGAAGCCTTTTTAAGGAAAAAATTTTTATGGGGCGATTTTTTCAGGAACTCCAAGAAAAGGGATTCCAGCTCGCCGACGTCAAGATCAATGAGATCAACGGCTATTATGAGTTCCATGTGACGGAAACCCGAAACGAGGGCCACAGCCTGGATGTGAACTGGGAATTTCTGTCTTCACCGGAACTCAAGCAACTGATAGGGTATTCCAAAGAATTCCGACGCATTGCCGAAAAGGGATGCATAATCGAAGGGGACGGCGTCACCAAAAAAATCGAAAATCCCGAGGAACTCCTCAGTGAGCTTACGGAAAAAGGAAAAAAAGGGCTTACGATTCAGCGGTATAAGGGTCTCGGTGAGATGAACCCCGACCAGCTCTGGAAAACGACCATGAATCCCGAGACCAGGTCCCTGCTAATGGTGAGGATTAAGGATGCGGTGGAGGCGGACGACATCTTTACGGTACTGATGGGCGACAAAGTGGAGCCCAGGAGAGAATTCATCCAAAACAACGCGCTGGAGGTCACGGAGCTGGATATTTAAACTTTGGGCGTTCTCCGGGATAAAAGAAAAAAAGGCGATGTACGACTCCGAAAAATCTCAAGGATGGGGCGCCGCCTTCGCTCTTAAAAATCGGGCGACTGCGTGGCAGGCGAACCGGCCCGTTCATGAAGCGATCAAAAGATCAGGATATTGAGGAAGAGAGATGATCACGGATTTGAAGATTGATCTCGTCAACATTGAAGATGAGATGAAAAAGTCTTATTTGGAATACTCCATGAGCGTTATCGTGGGAAGGGCTCTCCCGGATATTCGGGATGGCCTCAAACCGGTGCATCGGCGGGTGCTTTTCGGCATGCAAGACCTCCGGAATTACTACAACAGGCCCTATAAAAAGTCAGCCAGGGTCGTCGGTGATGTCATTGGTAAATATCATCCCCATGGTGATGCGGCCGTCTATGATACCATTGTCCGAATGGCCCAGGATTTTTCTTTGCGCTATCCCCTGGTAGATGGTCAGGGAAACTTCGGATCCGTAGATGGAGACCCACCCGCCGCCATGCGGTATACGGAAGTGCGCATGACTCGGATGGCCCAGGAATTTCTTGCCGATATAGATAAAGAAACGGTGGATTTTAGTCCGAATTACGACGACTCCCTCCAAGAACCGAACATCCTTCCGACTGCTATTCCGAACCTGCTTATCAATGGTTCCTCCGGCATCGCCGTGGGTATGGCGACCAATATTCCTCCGCATAACCTGACGGAGGTCTGCAACGCGGTCATAAAAATTATCGATCAGCCTGATGTGGAACTCAGTGAACTCATGAAGATCATACCCGGACCCGACTTTCCCACGGCCGGGTTTATTCTTGGTAAAACCGGTATCAAGGAGGCCTATCAAAACGGCAGGGGGATCGTGAAGATCAGGGCCAGGGCCTTTGTCGAAAAGGTCGGGCACAATAGAGAAAGAATAGTCATAACGGAGATTCCCTATCAGGTAAACAAGGCCAAACTCCTTGAAAAAATTGCGGGCCTGGTCAAGGATAAAAAGGTAGAGGGAATTTCGGATATCAGAGATGAATCAGACAGGGACGGTATGAGGATCGCCATTGATATCAAGCGAGACGCCATGGCCCTTGTCATACTCAACCGTCTCTACAAATTCACCCAGATGGAAACCTCTTTCGGCATCATTTTCCTGGCTATTGTCAACGGTAAACCTGAGGTTCTCAATCTTCGAGAGATTCTTGGACACCATATCAAGCATCGCAGGGAAATCATTATTCGGCGGACCATATTCGAACTTCGAAAGGCGGAAGAAAGGGCTCACATTCTGGAAGGATTGAAAAAGGCCC
>CAZXWJ010000310.1:0-4801 GCA_964644375.1 uncultured Desulfobacteraceae bacterium
CTGTTTAAAAGAAATTTAATGTTGACGCATTACTTGAACTGTCTTAACCATGATAAATCTCTTTCGAAAATGATGGGTGCTGAAAAGATACTCATTCTTGAATAACATGGACATACCGGAATTTACATGTATCACCTCCTTTTTTTGTAATTCTCCCTTAAAACTGGAGAGAGAGTTAAATTATATTTTTTGGGTTGTATTATGCCCGCTCACCGTGATTTGAATTTGGGCAAACTATTTCTCTGCCCACTTAGTTTTTTGGTTGGGTTGATAGGTTTATGAAAGGCCGTTTTTCAGTGTCAAGGTGAGAGAGATATAGAACTCTATAATAGGCGTGTGCGCTTGTTACACAAAAGAAGAGTGCGAAGCGTTGCTTCAGTAGCAGGTTCTATCAGGTCTTCGATACCGCAAGGATTATCCATTTATGCAGGATGAAACCACGAAGGTCAACAAAAATCGGTTCGGCGATACTTCAGCCTTTCAGCCGTAATCTATCGAAAAGGAGCTGTCATAACGACAACAATTCCCAATTTATTTTCATCTTTCCATAACCTGCCGTTTCAAGGATTTTTGCTTTAGCCTTCAATCTTAGAAAATTGAATATTGCACCCATTAATGGGGGAGGGGCAGGGGAGAGTCAACTGCAGGCTTAACCCTTCTGAGTAACGCGGCTTTTTGCGATCCGCTGGAACAGATTGGTTGGGAAGCCGGCAACAAGCCACCGATGGCCATTCGCCTCGGGCACCACCCATTGGGCGTCATCCCTGAAACCGGTGTGATTCGTAGCCCTATATCTTTAACTTGCCTCTGCAATACTTCTTACTCACCGATCCGACCTTTTCTTTAGCCCAGACCTCGAATCCCATCTTTTCGATTCCATTTCCAACCGCCCGGTTTTTCCTCGGGGGCCGGTTGATCACGTAGATTCCCCCGCCTACCAGGACCATGCCGAGCCAAACCAGGGGGGTGACCGGTTCGGCCAGAAGAACCGACCCCATGATGACCCCGAAAAGAGGCGCAAGAAAGGTGAATGCGGTGAGTTTGCTCACCGGGAACTGGATGATTATCCAGAACCAGAGGACATAACTGAAAAAGGCGATGACAAAGACCTGGAAGGTAAAGGCGGGCAGGCCCAAGACCTTGGCCGGGATCAAACGGTCTCCCTGGACCACGAAATGTGCACCCAGGGCGACCCAGAAGGGATGGGTGTAGAGAAAAATGGTCGACCTGGAGGCCGTGGTAAAGGCGATGCCCCAGTAGAGGAACAGGAAATCCAAGCCGAAAAGAAATCCAATGGCCATACCGCTTCCTGGCCTGATACAACCAATGCAAATAACGGCGCCGATTTTTCGAGAATTTGAGGAAAACCCCATTAAGTTTTATGGGAACTCTCCCTTTAGATATTTTTCTTAAATTTTTTCATTTCATTTTTATGATAAAGATCGAAGAATATGACACTATTGTCTGGAATGTTCTGGCAATCATCGCACTCCTTTTCCAGTCGACGGTTCTCCTTTCGACATAATTTACACCAATAGTAAATGACCCGGTACTCGCGTCTGCCAACATATTTCTTGTACCGTCCCTGATAAAGCCCATGCATTTTGCCATCTGCATCGTCTGGTTCTTCGATCAGGCGTTCTATAACCTGTCGGATCCGTTTATAACCAGGAGGGTCAGATTGTTTTACTTTCTCCAATTTTTTTGAAAAGTGTTCGGTAGGGCGATACAAATTGTTGCCGTTCATTGACTATTACTCCTTAGCCAGGCAAGGAAAAAATACTGGCTATTGGTTGAGTGCATACGTGGGGTCAAACCTTGACGGGCTTTTACCCAAAGAAATTGTCAGAAATCTGATCAACAAATTTTGCTCAATTATAATTTTTTCTGATTGATATAAATTTCCCAAGCCGGACAACCCAACCTACAACCTGATAGCAGAAAAAACGCCTTAATAAAGGCCTGGCGGCCTGGGATCGGACGTAAACAACTTATTGATTCCTAATGACTATCACCCCCAAAAGGGCCATTTCAGCTTTTAATATAGCTTCAATTTCTTTTTTTCCATATTCCTAAAATTCAGAACCTGCTTCAAGTAAGGTGTTGGTGAAATAACCTGGTAAAAACCCTAAACACTTGAGCCCCAGAAAATCCAGTGCCTTATTATCAAACAAGACTTGGACATCAGCGGGAAATTCTTCGTCACGTTCATAGAAGGTCAGGTTTATTGGAAGTTTAGGAAAAGCATGAAACAACCATACATGTTTGCCGGGTGTGCCGCTTTCTTTTTGTATGCCGCCAATCTTCAGGGCTGCTTTGGCAAAGAGGTCATAATTATCACTAAATTTCTCGATGATTGGTTGCTTAAGGCTTTTGATGGCGTGCTGGTCTCTACCGATATTAAAACCACCAAGGTGCCCAAAGGGCACAAACTCAAAAGCAGGTTCTCCTGCCCCACCTGACAAAAGATAACTAACCACAGCCAATTTTTGTTGAAATGATACCGGTCCTGCGTCAAAAGCAGTTACGCCCTCGTGACAAACCAGGTATCTCCTGGCAAATGATTTTACCAAGATTTTTCCATCCGATTGAACCGGCAGATCTTTAACGGCTGCTCTTTTCTCTAAATCCTCCTTGCTCAACTGTTGAAGCAGGCCAAAATAAATCTTCTCATTTCCCTTGAGGTCTTTGTTTCCATCCATAATGTTAACCTTGAAAAATTTTTAGGACATGCCAACGCACGTTATCAAGAATAGTTCCGTTAGTCATGATATTCCTGGCCGCCTGGGAAAAAATTGAAATAATTTATTGATTTCTATCGACTATCACCCTCCCCCAAGGGCCATAGGGGAGGGTCAAATCTGCCGATGACGGTTGACCCCACAGTCTGAAATAAATAAGAGTCAACGGCAGACTTGACCCTATTAATAATAATTCTCGATTTCACGCCGAAACGGTTTTTTCAGAAAAGACCTGTCTATCCCGAACCCGAATTTTTGTAACCTTTATGCAGGAATACGCCTCTAACCGTACAGATTATGATATTCTTGAATATTCCAAATGGAGGTATCAATTGAATTATCAAGAACTTACTTCACCCTGCGGGATTGATTGCTTCAACTGTGAACTTTTCGAGACCAACGTCACTGAAAGCATGCAGCAAAAGGTCGGGGATTACATGAATGTCGCACCGGAAACGGTGAAATGCCGGGGATGCAGAATAAGCGGGTGTTTTATACTTCCAAATGGATGTGAAGCGCTGAACTGCATTACGGCGAAAGGCGTTGATTTCTGTTATGAATGCGATGAGTTTCCCTGCTCAAAGCTGCAACCCTGTGTCGACGGAGCGGAGAAGTATCCCCAAAATTACAAGCTGTTCAATCTTTGCAGAATTAAGAACGTCGGCCTTGAAAAATGGGCCAGGGAGGAGGCCGCGGCAATACGAAAACTGTATAGAGAGGGAACTGTGGATATCGGCGCAGGGCCCAAATTCATGAAGAAAAACAATGAATAATGAATCGAGAAGGGAGATGCAAGTATGGGCATGAATCACCTGAAAGCGTCAGCTGAGCTGATAAACGAAAAGGCAAAATTCAAATGCACTGTGGATGGTAGGGATCCGATTATTGTGGATTACGTTCCACCGCTCGGCGACGGAGAAGGCTACACATCGCTGGAACTTCTACTTTTGAGCCTGGCTACCTGTTTTGGGTCGACGGTCAAGTTTATGTTGGCTGAACAAATGAAAAAAAGGATAGACGGCCTACGAATTCAGGCCGCAGGAGTGCGCCGGGAGGAGCATCCCACATCATTTGAAACCATTCGGCTTGAATTGATATTCAAGACTCCCGAACTTAAGCCGGAAGAATTGGAAAGGGTCATGCAGATGGCGAAGGACATCTATTGCCCGGTTTGGGCGATGCTTAAAACCGCTGTTCCTATTGAAACGCTATACAGGATCGAGAAGTAATTCAGCTTGGGCGGGGGGCAGTTCCCATGACGGGCTTTGTTCAGTACTGCATCATTTTGAGATCCTTTTCTTTTATGGTTCTTTTTATTCTTTTTATGAACTCATAATAGTGTGTGGGTTTTATCTTTGTTTGATATAAGCCGTCGATTTTAAAAATTTCCCGCATTTCACGGGTAAACTCTTCCACAGAGGTCCTTTCCTTGTCTCTTACTGTTTCCATATCAAGAAGCACATGGGTCCTGCCGCTATCGGAAAGGAATTTTGCAAAAGAGCGGCAGTCGCATATGGCACCCGGCTTTATCAGAGAGCACCGGCCGGTAAAGTGACTTTTTATGATGGTTCGGCCTCTGGTGAGGTTCACTTTGACGGCATTTTCGCTGATACCAAGGATTTCAGCAGTATCTTTTACCGAAAAACTGAGAACGACCCTGAGCGTGTATACCGCCCTGTATTTTGAGGGCATGCAGTTCACAAACATCTGCAAACAGGACTCTCTCGTCTGATTGGTCAAAACATCATTTTCCGTTCGACCGAAGTTGTTGATATAGTCATATAATTCAGCCTGTGAGATATTGTGTTCCTCGCAATACTCCTCGACGGGCAGCCTCTTTCTTTCCTTGAAGAATTTTTTCGAAGTATTGAGCACGATACGATACAGCCAGGTGTAAACCGTACTGTCATGCCTGAAATTTTTGAAGGCCTTATATGCGCTCAGGAAAGAGGTTTGCAGTATGTCTTCCGACTCTTCTTTGCTTCCGGTCATACGAAAGGCCAAGGTATAGAGCTTTTCATAATGATCTTCATAGACGGATTCAAATGATTTTGTCATGG
>CAZXWJ010000311.1:0-4750 GCA_964644375.1 uncultured Desulfobacteraceae bacterium
GGTTTCTACCGGTGTGACGAGGTGGGCGACCAATGCCTCCGCCCTGATAACCCGAATTCGTGAACAAACAGGGCTCAGCGTTAGAGTCCTCACCGGGGCTGAAGAGGCCCGAATCACCGGAAAGGGGGTTTTGTATTCCCTGGGGATTCCGAAAAGGGAGTTCGTTATTTTCGACTTGGGTGGTGGATCTATAGACTTTTTGGCCGGGGACCGGGAACATTCAAGGGCGGTATCGCTGCCACTGGGATCTGCCCTTTTGACTCAAAGTTTTTTCCATTCCGATCCACCGGAAGAAAAGGCCATAGATGGCCTCTTGCAATACGTAGACGAAATCCTCAAGAGGGCCTTCGGAAATGGCGGAGCTGAAGAGGCCCCCCCCCTTTCACTTGTCGGGACGGGAGGGACCGTGACGTCCTTGGCTGCCATGGTTTATCAAATTGGTGTCGAGGATATTCGTGCAGAGCGAATGGACGGATTGCAGTTGGAAAGAAAACGGATCGAGACCCTCTTTGTTGCGTTGAAAACGATGACCGTGGCTCAAAGAGAGCGTTTGAAAGGGTTGGATCGGGAAAGGGCGGTTGTCATCCCGGCAGGTGTTGCAGTTGTCGCAAGAGTTCTGGATCTTTTCAAGTCCTCCGTGATGACTGTGAGTTTGTCGGACTTGCTGGAGGGTGTGCTGGTCGAGTATCTTGGCGGCTGAATCTTTCATAGACGATTTTGAAGGGGACATCCTCAGGTTCGGTTTGATGTGAAGAAATTTACCAGGGAGAGCAAAATGAATACAGGGAAAATCAAACGAGGTTTTACCTTCGATGACCTCCTTCTTGTGCCTGCCGAATCCTCTGTCCTTCCCACGGAAGTCGAGGTCAAAACGAGGCTTTCAAGACGTATCGACCTCAACATACCCATTGTCAGCGCGGCCATGGATACGGTGACGGAATCCGAAACGGCCATCACAATTGCGAGACAGGGGGGCTTGGGATTTATCCATAAGAACATGAGCATGGAACAACAGGCCTTGGAGGTGGAAAAGGTCAAGAAGTCGGAAAGCGGGATGATTGTCGATCCCATCACCATAGAACCGGACCGGAAAATCTATGAAGTTCTGGAGATCATGAGTAAATACAGAATCTCCGGCGTGCCGGTGGTCAAGGGTGGAAACCTTGTCGGCATCATCACCAACCGCGACCTGAGATTCGAGACCAATCTGAACCAGAAGGTCGAAGTGGTCATGACGAAGGACAACCTTGCTACGGCCAAGGTCGGTATTACCCTCGAGGAGTCCAAGGCGATACTCCACGAACGACGGATCGAAAAACTCCTGGTAGTCGATGATGATGGAAAACTGAAAGGTCTGATTACCATCAAGGATATTGAGAAAATAAAGAAGTATCCGAACTCTTGCAAGGATGATTTGGGACGGCTGAGGGTCGGTGCGGCCGTGGGGATCGCTCCGGATACGGAGGAACGCCTGGAAATGCTCATCGCGGCCAATGTGGACGTGGTGGTCATTGATACCGCCCACGGCCATTCAAAGGGCGTGATACAGGCGGTAAAGAACACGAAGAAAAAGTATCCGGACCTTGAACTCGCTGTCGGAAACGTAGCTACTGCCGAAGGCACGAGGCGGCTCATTGATGCAGGAGCCGATGCGGTTAAAGTGGGAGTGGGACCGGGTTCCATCTGTACCACCAGGATCGTGGCCGGTGTCGGTGTGCCCCAGATGACCGCCATCATGGAATGTTCGGAGGAGGCCGCAAAACATGATATCCCGATCATTGCCGACGGCGGGATCAAATATTCCGGAGACATCACAAAGGCCATTGCCGGAGGGGCGGATTGCGTCATGGTCGGAAGCCTCTTTGCCGGGACCGAGGAGAGCCCCGGTGAAACCATCCTGTTTCAGGGCAGGAGTTACAAGGTTTACAGGGGGATGGGTTCGATCGAGGCCATGAAGGAAGGCAGCAAGGACCGCTACTTCCAGGGGACGATCGAACAGGAAAAGAAGTTGGTGCCTGAGGGTATTGTGGGCAGGGTGCCTTACCGGGGCCCTCTTGGGGAGACCGTGTACCAGTTGGTGGGTGGGCTGCGAGCCGGAATGGGGTATCTGGGGTGTCGCAGTATCCGGGAACTTCGGACCAAACCGGGATTTTTGCAGATCACCCCTTCGGGACTCAAGGAAAGTCACGTCCATGACGTCATTATCATTAAAGAAGCCCCAAACTATATGCTGGAATAATGGAAAAAGATATCTTTAAACAAAAGGTGCTGATACTGGATTTCGGATCCCAGTATACTCAACTCATCGCAAGGCGGGTGCGGGAGGCCCAGGTCTATTGTGAAATTCATCCCTTTAATATCAGCCTTGATAAGATTGAAGACTTCGATCCCCGGGGTATTATCCTCTCTGGGGGACCGTCGAGTATCTATGACCAGGATGCTCCGATGGCTGACAGGACCATACTTGACTTGGGGGTTCCTATCCTGGGCATATGCTATGGCATGCAGTATGTCACCCATATGCTCGGAGGGGCTGTTGCCAGGGCCGATGACCGGGAGTACGGCAGCGCTACCATCACGGTCCGGGATGACCGGGATCTTTTTTACGGGCTCGGTAGCGACAAAGAGGAAATGGTTTGGATGAGTCACGGGGATCGTATCGATCAGATACCCGAGGGGTTCACTGTCCTGGCCGATACGAAAAACAGCCCCGTGGCGGCCATGGTCCATCCTGGGAAAAAGATCTACGGGGTCCAATTCCATCCCGAAGTGGCTCATACCCCGGAGGGCATCCGCATCCTTAAAAATTTCCTTTTCAGGATCTGCGGGTGCGAACCCTTGTGGACCATGAGTTCTTTCGCAGAAAGGACGATCAAGGACCTGGGAGAGAAGATCGGGCATGAAAGGGTCATCTGCGGGGTCTCCGGCGGGGTGGATTCTACCATCACGGCCGTTTTGCTGCACAAGGCCATCGGCAAGCAACTCTCCTGCATTTTTGTGGATAACGGTGTGCTGAGGCGTGGAGAGGCCCTGGAAGTCATGGAGCTCTTTCGGGAGCATTATAGAATGGATATCCATTTGATCGATGCCTCTGAACATTTTCTTAATCGTCTAAGGGGTGTCACGGATCCGGAGAAAAAAAGGAAGATCATTGGCGGAGAATTTATCACGGTCTTCGAGAAAAAGGCACAGGAACTTGGCAGCGCGAAATATCTGGCTCAGGGCACGCTTTATCCGGATGTGATCGAGAGTGTTTCATTCAAAGGACCTTCCTCGACCATCAAGAGCCATCACAACGTCGGTGGACTTCCGGACGCCATGAAACTGGAGCTCATCGAACCTTTGAGGGAATTGTTCAAGGACGAGGCCCGTCAGGTGGGTGTCGAACTCGGCCTGAGCCGTGAGATGGTGATGCGTCAGCCCTTCCCGGGTCCGGGACTGGCGGTCAGGATTCTGGGAGAAGTGACATTTGAAAGGGTGGAGATCTTGAGGTCTGCGGATGCCATTCTGATGGAAGAGATCAGGAGCGAAGACCTTTATGAAAAGGTCTGGCAGTCCTTTGCCGTTCTTCTTCCCATAAAGACCGTCGGTGTCATGGGCGACGAACGAACCTATGAAAATGTCGTCGCCCTCAGGATCGTGGACAGCCTGGACGCCATGACAGCCGACTGGTCCAAGGTCCCCTATGAGATCCTCGGCAGGATCTCCAACCGAATCATCAACAATGTCCGGGGGGTGAATCGGGTGGTCTATGACATCTCTTCCAAACCGCCAAGCACCATAGAATGGGAGTGAACCCTATTGATACAACCTTAGCATTTGGCACCACGGCTCAGCTTCGGAATATTTTTGAAATGAATTTCATGCGCTCGCCAGTAGCCGATGCGCTCGGAGCCGGTGTCTCACTTAAGTTGCGGTTTTGACTTGGTTGAAGCCCATTATTCATGAAGTTCATGTGGAGGGGGAAACGACCTGAAAGGGTATGGGGTCGAATTTGCGGCCTCTTGTCCATGTTGAAGCTGTTTCACAGCATTTTAATGCTAAGCCTGGAGGGGATACGCTCAATGCTTGTCATCCCCTCACCGCGTATTGGGAGCCTTCAAGCCGATGGATGGGCTGTTTGGTCGTTTTCGATTTTGACAGGACTTTCTTGAAGGGTGAGACTCTTCTTTTTTCGGCGGGGCCTATATTTCTTCTTCTTTTTGGGTTCCCCGTGTTCAGGATCGTCCCCTTTCCCTTTGATTTCCTTGGTAACGGGGACCAGACCGAAGACACCCCCCGGCTGGGAACTGGTCGTGATTCTTTTGGGGTTTAGATAACGGTGGGGACGTTTTCCTGTCTGCTTTTCTGCCTGCACACGGCCTTTCCCCGCGTTTGATTTTTTGTTGCGAGCCCTGTAATTTCTGGCGACAGGCCCTCCCTTATCTTCTAAAAACCAGTCATCCTCGGGCCACACGACAGGAATTTTATCGCCCAGCATTTTTTCGATGGGTTCAAGATAAAAAACGCAATCTTCGCACGCAAAGGATATGGACCGTCCGGTTTTACCCGCTCTGGCGGTTCGACCGATGCGATGGGTGTAATTTTCAGCATCCTGGGGCAGATCGTAATTGATCACATGGCTGATATCTTCGACATGAATGCCTCTTGATGCGACATCGGTCGCGACCAGAATTTTGGTCTTACCCCCTTTGAAACGCTCCATAAGCTTGAGCCGTTGGAGCTGAGGCAGGTCACCCGTGATGCCCTC
>CAZXWJ010000312.1:0-4721 GCA_964644375.1 uncultured Desulfobacteraceae bacterium
TCGAGTCCGAATTCGTGGACGGCATGCGTGTGACCGACAAGCAGACCATGGACGTCGTGGAGATGGTGCTTGTCGGCATGGTCAATAAGGAGATCGTCGCCCTCATCAATCAGAACGGCGGGCAGTCGGTGGGGCTCTCGGGAAAGGACGGTCAACTGCTCAACGCCAGGAAGATGAAGTACGTCAAGAGCAAAGGAAACGACCAGCCTCCGGAGATCATCGACATGGGCATGGTGGGCGAGATTGTCTCCGTAAAGACCCGTGTTCTGGAGAGCCTCATCGAAAGCCGGTTTATTCCGGTCATTGCTCCGGTGGGGGCCGGGAAAAAGGGGGAGACCTATAATATCAATGCGGATCTTGTGGCAGGACATGTTGCGGCCGCCCTTAAGGCAAGAAAGTTGATCCTGCTGACCGATACCGAGGGCGTGCTCGACAAGGAGGGAAAACTCATCTCCACGATCCGGGTGGAAGAGGCCGACAAATATGTGGCGGACGGCACCATAAAGGGCGGGATGATCCCCAAGACGAGGTGTTGTCTCGAGGCCATCAAGGGCGGGGTCAGAAAGGCCCATATCATCGACGGGCGCAGGGAACACGCCCTGCTGCTGGAAATTTTTACGAAAAGAGGGATCGGGACGCAGCTGATTCGGGGATGAAGAGAACAAATCACCGCGAACCACAGAGCGCACCGAGAAAACAGGGCTTTCGCTGTGCCGTTGAGAGGTCATTGCTCAGCCTAAACAACCTGAACAGTTACAAAATAATATAATGTAATTGGTTCTCATCCGGAAATGGGCGATCAGCGATCAGCTTTCAGCAAAGACAATATAGAACAACGCATTAAGCTGATAGCTGACCGCTCCATCCTGAAACCTCTGATTTCTGGATGGACACCGATTAAAGATTTTCATGGAAAATAACTGAAGTGAAGAGGAACAGGGGAGATGAACAATCAATCGAAAAACACCGAAACCATGGAACGGGCCGAGCGGGTCCTTTTCCCGACATACAGGCGCATCCCCATTGTGCTGACGCGGGGAGAAGGGTGCCGGGTGTGGGACGAGGACGGCAAGGAGTACCTTGATTTTGTGGCCGGCATTGCAGTTTGCGCCCTCGGGCACAGTTCACCCTTGGTCAGCCGTGTGCTGCAGGAACAGTCCAAAGAACTGGTCCATGTATCCAATCTCTATTATACGAGACCGCAGATCGAATTGGCGGAACTTCTGGTGAAACACTCCTTTGCCGATCGGGTCTTTTTCTGCAATAGCGGGGCTGAGGCCAATGAGGCGGCCATCAAACTTGCACGGCGCTATTCGAAAGAGAAGTTCGGCCCGGGGAGACATCGGATCATCACCATGGAGGGGTCCTTTCACGGGCGCACCATGGCCACCCTGTCCGCCACGGGGCAGAGCAAGATCCAGACCGGATTCAATCCACTCCTCGGCGGCTTCGAGTATGCGCCCTTCAACGACCTTCGGGGCCTGGAAAAGGCCATAGACGACTCGGTTTGCGCTGTGATGCTCGAACCCATTCAGGGTGAAGGCGGGGTGATCTTTCCGCAAACCGATTATTTGAAAGGGGTCAAGGAGATCTGCCTGGCCAACAATCTGCTTTTGATTTTTGATGAAGTTCAGGTGGGGATGGGGCGAACAGGGAAATTGTTCGGTCATGAAAACTTCGGGGTCACACCCGATATCATGACCCTGGCCAAGGCCCTGGGTAACGGTCTCCCGATCGGCGCCATGCTGGCAACGGAAAGGTTCAGTGAAACCTTCGGTCCCGGCAGTCATGCCACCACCTTTGGCGGCACCCCTCTTGTGACGGCCGTTGCAGCGGCCGTGCTCAGGAGCCTTCTCGAGGACGGTTGGATAGATCATTGCCGGGAGACGGGCAAACACTTCAAGCAAAGACTCGAATCGCTTGCCGAAAAATATGCCTTTATCAAGGAAATTCGAGGGCTCGGGCTGATGCTGGGCGTGGAACTCGACAGGCCGGGCGCTCCGGTGGTCGAGGCCTGTCTGGAAAAAGGGTTCCTGATCAATTGCGCTCAGGAGAAGGTCCTGCGTTTCGTGCCGCCACTCATCGTATCCAGGGAAGAAGTCGATCGTTTCGTCGATGCCCTGGATGAGGTGTTTGCGTCGCTGTGAGAGCGGGGTCCGGCCTTCGTCGCTGGAGCTGTGGCGGTGTTCTTGTGCGGATTCCCGGGCAGCGTTTTTTTCGTTTTTGAAAAGAGATGGTCATGACCCTCCCATATGGTGTCTATCCATCGATGGAACCTAAGACCGTTAGGTACTCTTTTTTTTATAGCTATCCAGGCACATGCGGATTTGATTCGTAGTAAGAAAAATAAGTGAGTCTAAGGAGGATACAACATTGAGTGAAAAAATAAAAAAAATCGTTCTGGCATACTCCGGGGGGCTTGACACCTCGGTGATCCTGGCCTGGTTGCAGGAAGTCTACGAATGTCCCGTCATCGCCTATGCCGCCGACGTGGGACAGGCGGATGAAACGGAGGGCCTCGAAGAAAAGGCCATGGCTACGGGGGCCGAAAAGGCCATTGTGGATGACCTCAAAGAGGAATTCGTGCGTGATTACGTGTGGCCGGCCGTCAGGGCAAACGCTATCTATGAATCGGGTTATCTCCTCGGTACATCATTGGCAAGACCCCTGATTGCCAAGAGACAGGTGGAGGTCGCCAGGGAATTCGGGGCCAATGCGGTCAGCCACGGGTCGACCGGAAAGGGCAACGATCAGGTCAGGTTTGAAATGGCCTACATGTCGCTTGCCCCGGATTTGGCGATCATCGCCCCTTGGAAGACGTGGGATTTTAAGGGCAGAGAAGATCTTATGGACTATGCCCGTTCCAGGAACATTCCCATTCCCGTATCCAAAGAAAAGCCTTATTCCACGGACAGGAACCTGCTTCATATGAGTTTTGAAGGGGGCGTCCTCGAAGATCCCTGGAATGAGCCCCTGGAGGATATGTTTATGCTGAGCGTTTCTCCAGAAGCGGCACCCGACAAACCGACCTATATCGAGATTGCGTTCAATGCGGGAAATCCGGTGGCCGTAGACGGACTGACCATGACTCCGGCCGAACTCCTGACTCATCTCAATGCCGCGGCCGGAGCAAACGGCATCGGCCGGTTCGATATTGTGGAGAATCGTTACGTGGGCATGAAGTCGCGGGGGGTCTATGAAACGCCGGGGGGAACGATCCTGAGAGTGGCTCACCAAGGGATGGAGTCCATCACCATGGACCGGGAGGTCATGCATATTCGGGATGGACTGGTTCCCCGTTATGCCGACATGGTTTATAACGGTTACTGGTTTTCTCCCGAGAGAAGGGTCCTTCAGGCCCTGATCGATGAGTCCCAGAGGGACGTGACGGGCGTGGTGCGGGTCAAGCTCTACAAAGGGAACTGCACGGTCGTCGGCAGGAAATCCGAAAAGTCCCTGTATGATCCGGATGTCGCCACCTTTGAGGAGGACGAGGTCTATGACCAGAGAGATGCGGAGGGTTTTATCAGACTGAATGCCCTTCGCCTCAAGATTGCTCACCTTATGGGAAAGAAGTAATCCCCTTATTCGCTGTTGAAACCCTGGTCTTTCGGGCCAGGGTATTAAAAAATGTTCGAATGCAGGGCGTGCGATGCCCCGAGGAATGAGGCGCGCACGCATTGCATGTTGCAGAGACAAGGGATGGACGGAATGCCGTATCGGGGCATTTTTCATCGCCCTGTCAGAGGAGAGACGCATGACCGAGAAGGTATGGGGCGGTCGGTTTCAGGAAGACACCGACGAGATGGTAGACCGGTTCAATGCCTCTATTCGGTTTGACCGGAGGCTTTATGCCCAGGATATTCTGGGCAGCATCGCCCATTGCCGCGCATTGGCCAAACAGAAGGTCTTCAGTGAAAAAGAGGCCTCACGGATTATCGAGGCCCTCGAGGACATCAAGGCGGCCATGGACAGGGGAGAGTATCTTTCAAATGAAAGCTACGAAGATATCCACACCCTCGTGGAAAAGACACTGGTGGATCGGGTCGGTTCGATCGGCGAGAAGATCCATACGGGCCGAAGCCGAAACGATCAGGTTTCTCTGGATGCCCGCTTGTATGTAAGAGAGGCCCTTGAAAGGGTCGTCACCCTGATTGGTGACGTACAAAAGGCCCTGATCGAACTTGCGGAAGAGAACATGGATGTGATCCTTCCGGGCTATACGCATATGCAGAGGGCCCAGCCGGTCCTCGTGGCCCACCATCTGCTTGCCTACTTCGAAATGCTCAAAAGGGACCGCCTGCGGTATAAGGACACTCACGGGCGGGTGAATGTCCTCACCTTGGGCAGCGCGGCATTGGCCGGCACGACCTTTGATCTTGACCGGCGAATGGTGGCCGAAGAGCTGGGGTTCGAGGCCCTGTCGGAGAACAGTATGGACGCCGTCAGTGACCGGGATTTCATCCTCGATTTTCTTTTTGCCTCCTCGGTCCTCATGATGCATCTCAGCCGCCTCAGCGAAGAACTGGTGATGTGGTCCACGCAGGAGTTCGGTTTTGTGATCCTGTCGGATGCCTTTTGCACCGGAAGCAGTATCATGCCCCAGAAGAAAAACCCGGATGTGCCGGAATTGATCAGGGGAAAAACAGGCCGTGTCTACGGCCACCTGATGGGGCTCCTGACCACCATGAAGGGGCTTCCTCTCGCCTACAACAAGGATA
>CAZXWJ010000313.1:0-4703 GCA_964644375.1 uncultured Desulfobacteraceae bacterium
CGCTCATCAGTTGCGGTGTCTGGAACCTCATGTGGATTCTCATGGGTTATATGGTCGGAACCAAATGGGAACTCGCCAAAACAACGTTCACCAGTCTGATGTTCAAATACAACGTGACCCTATTTTCCCTGCTCGGACTTTTGATTGTCCTGCTGGTTGTCCGCAAGCTCCACGCCCGAAAAAAAAAGACCTGAGATAATTTGATTTGATTTTTTAAGAACGGGTGCTTATATTGTGTCATTTGTCACATATAGGACGACGTAACTCGGAGGAACTCGAACATAAGGCAGGTGAACCTGGATTTATTGTCAAAAAGGCTTGACCATATTGATAAAGGCCGGATAAATAGTCACCCCACCGATATGGGAAGCCGTCTCAAAAATATTGCCCTTCATCGATGATTCTTACGATGTCGCACTTTTCTTGATGGAAAAAAAACTGACAGAGAACCCTGTTCACTTGGACCTAGGGGGAAAAAAAGGACACTATTTTTGTGTTCTATTTTGGCGACTTATCAATGGGTTCAAAGTTTCGATCTGATTGGCACGTTGCTTGCTCGAAAATTCAATGAAAAGGATTATTTTGTTTTGATTGAAGTGCCCTGTTAGGTTTCCTACGGACGGAAAAGAGCACCGGGCACCAAATTATTAAATGTTATTTAAATTGGGGTCAGAGGTATTCCGAAACGGCCCCAGAAGCTTGGATGGCTAACCATGGTTTTGCAACAAAATAGAGACGGAAACAACCGCATTATTAATTATTTGCGCCTTTCACTCACAGACCGATGCAACCTCAGGTGCATTTACTGTATGCCGGAAGAAGGCATCGATTTTATACCGCATCAAGACGTTCTCTCCTACGAAGAAATGCTTCATCTTGTGGAGCTTTCCGTTCAAACCGGCATCCGAAAGGTGCGATTGACCGGGGGAGAACCACTTGTTCGGAAGGGTTGTCTCGATTTCATCGAGAGGCTCAGCCGCATCGAAGAGCTGGATGAAATTACCCTGACCACAAACGGGGTGCTGCTGAAAGAAAAGGCGGAAGGGCTCAGAAATTGCGGCATTTGCCGCATCAATGTGAGTATGGATACCCTCAGGCGTGAGCGTTTTCAACAGATTACGGGTCGTGATTTTTTCGATCGGGTCTGGGACGGCATTCGGGAGGCCGAGCGCCTTGGATTCAGCCCCATCAAAATCAATATCGTGGCCATGAATGGCATCAATGACGACGAAATCCTTGATTTTGCCCGTCTTACACTGGAAAAGCCCTACCACATCCGCTTTATCGAGTTCATGCCGGTCGGGGATAGTAACGGTTGGAGTAATAACAAATTTATATCTATCGACGACATAAAGAACCGTATCAGTTCCCTGGGGAGCCTCCAGCCCATCCTTCATAACGGCATGGACGGCCCGGCCCAGAGGTATATGCTCGAGGGGGCCAAAGGCGAACTGGGTTTTATCGGGGCTCTCAGCAATCACTTTTGCAAAAAGTGTAATCGGTTGAGGTTGACGGCCGAGGGCCATCTCAGGGGTTGCCTTTTTTCCGATCAGGAAACCGATCTCAAAACCCCCCTGAGAAATGGAAAGGACGACCACCATATCCTTGACCTGATCCGGTGGACCATCAAAAACAAGCCCAAAAACCACGGGATCATAGAGCCCGAACCCCGAAAATGCGTTCGGCAGATGTCCAGTATCGGGGGTTAGCCGAAACGGCCTTTGTCGGCGGTTTACCTCCTGTGCGTGACTGTTCGCATCCTGCATTCAATGTGGCCCCCTCCTCGGAGGGGGTTTTTCTTTTGGATTCGAATGCGCACAATTCTTCACCATGAAGGACATAAAGGTTTAAAGACTTCGTGTTGAGTTTAGCTTTTTCAAAAAATGACGCTGCTTGGTCATGCACTCTTTTCAAAAACGAGGACCTAACGGGAAGATCGATAAAAACGGGGCAACAAAGGCGGCGATGAACCTCAGTCATTCAACGCTCGGGCAAAGAGGTACATGGCAAAGGTGGGAACGGCGCTTCGCCCGCCTTGGCGATGTTCTTATGCGGATTCCCGCGCAATATCTTTTTCTTTTTTGACATTCATTTGACCTTTGAGCTTTATCCTTTGACATGACAGGCACGTGTTCCTGACATCAACCCCTCCGGTGTTAAACCAAAGCCGGGCCGTCCGAGCCCCGCGTTAAGCGCTATTGGCTTTAAGAGATGATATCTTACCCTTCATGAGCTTCACGGTGGATCCCGAATTTTCTCGCCCGCACCTTAAGAATCTTCGCACCGCTCCTTCATTCAAATTAAGTCAATGAACATTTTTCCGCAATAATGAATTATTGTTCATTTATTTGAATTAAAGCATTGACAACCAATTACCGATTCATATATTTGATCATTACTTCACATTGAAAGGAGGGTTCCATGCCCAAACCAGCCAAAAAACGAAAGGCCGCCTGGGAAGACATGATGAAACAGTCGATCTTCGAGGCCACCGTGGAGGTGATGAAAGAGCACGGGCCGACAGGGATTCGCATGGATCGGGTCGCCAGGGCCGCGGAAATGGCCACCGGAACCCTTTACAACTATTTCAAGGACAAGGACGCCCTGCTCCTTCATGTCATAGACACCCTCTTCAACCCCTACCACGAGGAATTGCTTGCCGTCCTGGCCGGCGAAATGAGTCCGCAGGACAAACTGGCGGCCTATTTTCGGCTGACGTGCCGCTATTTGAATGAACAGAGGGATATCATCACCATTCTCATGCAGGCAAAGGATTTGGGACTCAAACAGGAAATGGAACGAGACCCCGATGAGTATTATCGGATGACGGTCATTCAGATCATTTCCGAGATCATCCAAGAGGGCATCACCAAAGGTGTCTTTCGCAGGTGCGGCGCCCTTGAGGCCGCCGCCATGATCTTCGGGGCCATGGACGGATTTATGTTGTCCAAAATTGCCAAACTGGTTTCTGAGAGGCCTGTAGAGGAAGACGTCGAATATTGCATGGCATTGATCCTGCCGGGCCTGCTGACCGGGTCTTGAAGCAGGACAGGCCATTTTTCAATCAAAGGGTCACAAGTTAAAAATTAGGCCCCAACCTGCCCGGCTCCGGCTTAACCCTGGAAAGGGACACTAGTTACAAATGAGTTACAAATGACTAAAGTTGAGGTTTCGCTTCGCGACCTTCATTAGAAAATGATCAAAATAAAAAGACCGGAATTTCAAAACTTGTGGAGTACCGGAGTGATGGAGTTAGGCAACAAAATTTTTCAACTTATTTCAGTTTAGAATCTTGGAGGTGTTTCATGCAAATCAGCAAAAAAGTCAAGCTCATTGCCGCCGCAGGCATTTTCTCCGGGGGTCTGATGCTTTCCGGCTGCGAACCACAAAACGCTGTGAGTGGGACGCCTCAGGACCGCACGCCCGAAGTCGCCATTGTGACAATCAGGCCGCAGCAGGTGGCGTTGACCACCGAACTGCCCGGCCGCACGTCATCGTACCGGCTTGCGGAAATCCGCCCCCAGGTCAACGGACTCATCAAGGAACGTCTCTTTACGGAGGGTTCCGATGTCAAGACCGGGCAGGTGCTCTATCAGATCGACCCTGCTCCTTTTCAGGCCGCCTTTGACAGTGCAGCGGCCAACCTCGTTGCCTCACGCAAGGCGGCCGACCGGGCGCAGGCCGCGCTGGAAACGAGCATGGCCGGTGTCACGCAGCAGCAGGCCATCCTGGCCTTCGCAAAGGCTAATTGCCGGCGGTATGAGGAGCTGTTCAAGGACCAGGCCGTCTCCGCCACCCGGCACGACCAAGCCGTGACCGATTTGGACGTTGCGGAGGCAGGACTCAAGGCCGCCAAGGCAAGGGTGGAGAACGCTAGGCAAGCCCTGGCCGCGTCAGAAGCGGCCATCCAACAGGCCAAAGCAGCGTTGCAAATGACCCGTATCAATCTGGATTATACCAAAATCACCGCACCCATATCGGGTCGTATCGGGAGATCAAATGTGACGGAGGGCGCCATCGTCACGGCCTACCAGCCTGTGGCCCTGGCCGTCATTCAACAACTGGACCCCATCTACGTGGATGTGCCCCAGTCCTCCGCAGACCTACTGCGTCTGAACCGCAGCCTGAAAAGCGGCCGCCTGAACGGAAACGGACAAAATCAGAGCAAAGTGAAGATGATCATGGAAGACGGAACCCCCTATCCCCTGGAAGGAACCCTTCAGTTCCGCGATGTCACAGTGGATTCGACGACCGGATCCGTGATCCTGCGCATCGTATTCCGGAATCCGGATAACGTTCTCCTTCCGGGAATGTTTGTTCGGGCCGCTGTTCAGGAAGGGGTTGCGGAAAAGGCGATCCTCGTCCCCCAGCAGGGGGTGTCTCGCGATCCAAAGGGAAACCCGATCGCGCTGATTCTGGAAAGCAACGGCAAGGTCTCGCAGCGCATGCTGACGCTCGATCGGGCCATGGGCGACAGGTGGCTCGTCTCAAGCGGGTTGACATCGGGTGACCGCCTGATTGTGGAGGGCATGCAGAAGGTGCGCCCGGGAGCAGCCGCCAGGGCCGTTTTTTTTGAAAGCGAAAAGACCGGCAAGGCCCCTGAAAATGAGCCCCCCCGGGAAGCAGAATCGAACTAAAGGAGAAACTGAATGCTATCGAGATTCTTTCTGGATCGCCCGGTCTTTGCATGGGTCATTGCCATT
>CAZXWJ010000314.1:0-4681 GCA_964644375.1 uncultured Desulfobacteraceae bacterium
TTCTTGTTGGTCATTTTTTCTCGAAAAGCCTCCATATCGCTGGAAATGAGTTGGTCAATGCCACTTCCGTATTTTCGGTCACCCTCCTTTTCCCATTGATAGGAAGAAATGTAAGCATAGAGATCCGCAAGGGTGCGTTCAGGAAAGGAATCAATGAGGTGTGCTTTTTTGATGATGCCGATCAGCGGTTTGTAAATGGTGCCAACCCAATCCTTTGAAGCACTCTGAAGGGGGACCGGTCTTTCGGCTTTTTTTTCCAGTGATCGCCGGTGTCTTGAAATCTGTTTGAGCAGATAGGCGTATTGTCCCACCTCTGTCAGGTCAATGGCATCGGTGAGCCCTGTTTTTTCCATGAACTCCGATTTTTCGCGGTAGAGAATGTTTTCCAGGGTGTCCGGGGAAGGAATAAACTCGACGATCTTGGCCTCGATTTCATTTAGACCGAATTCTTTTGCCGCCGAGACGCGATGGTTGCCGTCTAGAACATAATACTCATCCTTGATCTGATAGAGCTGAACCGGAGGCATGGGTTTACCTTCCCTCATGGCCTTTTTGACGCCCTCCAACCTTTCATGGGGCAGGTATTCCTTCAATCTGAATTTGCTGTCAAAATCATGATACCGCCCCACACTGCCCACGATTTTGTCAGGAGGAATCTTTCGAACACCGAGATTCCTGGAATCGAAGGCCGACGCCCTTTCCTGGTCCTCCTTGAAAGATTTGACCTCTTCCGATTTGATTCTCTGCTTCAAGTGGGTCCAGATTTTGTTTAGCAGGTTATCCATTTTCGGTCTCGAAGAGATAGTAGCCATAGGTGTTTACCACTTTGGTGTTATTGACGATCATAAGGCGCTCTGCAGGGTCGGCGAAAAAGCTATGAATATGTCCATGGATGAAATAGTTCGGCGAGAACTTTTCAATAAGCCGATTGTATGACTTGAAACCCTTATGGCATGGGTCTTCAGCGTCATGGAGGTGCCGGGGCGGGGCGTGCGAAATGACGATATCAACGCCGCCCGCTCGGCGAATTTTTCGTCGAAGGTGCCGGACCCGTCTACGCATTTGGTCTTCAGTATATTGATAGGGACCGCCATTATACCAGCGTGAACCGTCCAGACCTAGAAAATTGAGACCCTTGAATCTCAAAATCCTGGCATTCAGAGCTGTGCAGGCGTCAGGGGGTTTTGAGACATACCGGATGTCATGGTTTCCTCGGACGTAAAAGAGGGGGACTTTGAAGGCCGTGGTCAGAAAGGTCAGGTATTCCGGGGGCAAATCGCCGCATGAAAGGATGAGCTCTACTCCGGGAAAGTGCTTCGGCTCAAATTTGTGATACAAAAAAGGTTCGACGTAGTCTGAAACAGCCAAGATTTTCATGGATGACCCAACTTTGCCTTGGAAGAAAAAGGGTTAGATTGAGGAATTATAGTAAATAAGGATTGAAGTTAAAAGAGTAATCTCAGACCCTGCATACGTCTGTGATTGAGAATATTTATATTTGACTGAAAACCGGCCGCATTTGGGGGAGATTTGTTTTGGACGATGGTCGTATTCTATGACGCCCTGCGTATCCTTCTGAGGGCCTGGAAAAATACGCGTAGAGTTAAAAGCTGTATAATCCGTTCTTTACATTTATTCCTTGACAAATGATGCTAATTGGGTCATTTTTAATTGCCGCTCCATAAAATGCACCGGGCAACTATTGATCGGTTGTTCATGAGGTCGAATGCCTTGTCAAAGAAGCGTCCTTTGCCATAAGGTGACCTGTATTTTGGGAGCATTTGAAACAACCTAGCAGAAAGGAGGCAGGTCTGTGGCAGAAGGAATTGTGAAATGGTTTAATGACAAGAAGGGATTTGGTTTCATCCAGAAGGATGAAGGCGGCGATGTGTTTGTCCATCATACTGCCATTAACATGTCCGGTTTCAAGAGCCTGAGTGAGGGTGATCGGGTAAGCTTTGACGTTGAGGAAGGCAATCGGGGGCCGGCGGCCAAGAACGTCACGAAAATTGGGTGAGGCAGTGTAGAAATTTTTACCGGAGCATCTTGCCTGCAATGGGCAAGATGCTTTTTTTGCGGCATTTCTTTTGGAAAAATTCCTTTCTAAGACTGTTCTTCTCTCTTCTTCTCCCTGCCGGGCTTTCCCCCTCATGCCCCGTTTGTAAGGGGTGAAAAATCGGTTCTCTTTTTAAGGTTATCATTTTGGGAAACCTTTGTTGAATCGCATCAATTTGCCATCATGTGGAAAGAGTGGTAGATTTGATATGAAAGGAAAGGCCAAAAGGGCTGAGTGCTTTTTGCCCCCCCCCACTCCGGCAGTCGCCGTGAGGGGTTCCGGCGAGATAAGAGTGAGGAGTTGCCCTTTTTGCCAGCCCCTTCATTTATCAACAAGATTGTAAGGACTTAAAACCATGTTGCGACCTATGACCATTTCTTTGTTGGCCGTTGATTCCCTATCGAAGAGCCCCATCGTGATTTTGAAGGAAATCGATGGTGACAGAATGCTGCCCATTTGGATAGGGGTGTTCGAGGCCCAGGCTATCGCCAGCGAACTGGAGGGTATTCGGCCCGAGAGGCCGATGACCCATGATTTGCTGAAAAATATCATGGAAACATTGGAAGTGGTCGTCAACAGAGTCGAAATATGTGATTTGCGAAGCAATACTTATTATGCCGTCATTCATGCGGTTCACAAAGGCAAAAAATATACGATCGACGCCAGACCGAGCGATGCGATTGCCCTTTCTCTGAGAGTGGGGGCCCCGATTTTTGCCGAGAACGAAGTCCTCAAGAGATCCAGCCAAATCGATTTGCAATCAGAAGCCGAAGACAAGACTGAAGAAGGCAAGAAATGGCAGGAAATTCTGGAAAAGATGGACCCGGATGACTTCGGAAATACATAGACCGAAGAGCCTTGAAAAGGACTCTTCCCCCCCGTCCCCGTTTAGGGACGCAGCCTCTCTCTCAGGCCGGAAGCCCGGTTTTATCATTCCCTCATCGCTTTTTGAAACTCTTGGGCGGTGAGATTCTATTTGAAATCCTATTATCAAAGTGTAATCATTGGACTGAGTAAGGAGGCGCATCGCAGAAATGAATGTGCCGTTCTCGTCGGCATGTTTCGATCGGTTTATCGTTACATGGAGGCCATTGGTGCCGGTGCCTTCCCCATCCCTTATCCTCTCGCCAAATAGCCCTATGGGAGAGCCTTTTTCCTCCCCGTCTCAACTCATCAGAAGGGACATGATGTGCTCGGCTTACGGGCCTCAATTGCAATATGGGGGGCCACGCGTTTTATAAGAACCTATGGAAACGGCAAGGAATATTGCCGAAGGCGGATCATGCCTCAACCTTTTAGGGTCGAGTCAAAATGTAAACCCTTAACAGGAATAGGAGGAATGAAATGACGCGACAGCTTTCATACACCAAGTTTGAGAACAGGGTCCTTCCTAATTTCAGAGAAAAGGTTAACAAGGCGGAATCAACAGAGGATTTAAGAAAATTTTTTGTTTACAGCACGAAAGAGTTGTTCGATAGCATTTTTGAGGGGGAAATGGATTTCAGTTATGAGGATTTTGTGCTCACTCCGGATAGAGACCTCTCTTATAGGCTGAGTGATCGCCTGCTTGCTTCGGAGGCGTTTATGTCCGTTTGGAATGAATCCGACCTTCCTCGGGTGCTTAGCCGTTTCGCCGAATACGCGGCTCGTCACTACAAACGCCTGGAGAGAAAACCCGACAAATGCGAGACAAAAATCAGAATCTCATAAATGGTATAATTATCATTTAGAGCAAATAAATTATAGATATTTATGGTATGTTATAAAAAAATGATTGACAAAACATTTTATTTATGCATGAATGCATTCAAGATAATATATAAGTAGTGGAAATTTTCAATATGGTAGCACTCCAGGCAGGAAGGTCATGTGACTATTCTCCTTATGACTCAGTGAACCTACACGGCAACGCTAAGGATCTTGGGACATCCAAGCGTTCCAGTTGAGGGGGGTGAGATATTGAAAAGATCATGTTCGGATGGGAGTGCCGGTATATCCTATCTCCCGGACCGGGGAGGAAGACGGGTGGGAATGGATCGAAGGCAATTCGTTTACGATGCGCATATCCCCGAAAGGAGGCTCGGACGGGATCGGAGAACCTGTGTTGATAGAAGAGGCGAATTTCGGCTCTTCTCGGATCTCGCTGTTTTCAAAGACAAGGAACGAAAAGCCACCTTGCACTCCTAATAATCAGCTGAAAGTCACCCTTTTGGGGTACGTGATGGAGGGGCACTGCCATAATCGTCCGGGTATTCCGCGATTTGTTCCGTTGCTCCTTTTGCCCCCAAATGCATGATGCCTGCTCTGCCATCACAAGCCCCAACCTCACACCTGAGATCCTCGCTGGTGTTCATTTCCTCCCTTTGATCAGACCCTACCCGCCTCCCCTTTCATCGCCTGTTTGTAAAGACTGTAGTACTCAAAGACCCTTTCGATATAATATTCTGTCGCCCTAAAAGGCGGGACGCCTCCATATAACCTGACCTTCCGGGATCCGGCATTATAGGCGGCCAAACTCAGCTTGACATTTCCGTTGAATCTTTCAAGGAGTTCCTTGAAATATTTCACCCCTCCGTCGATATTATGCTCAGGATTAAAGCAGTCCTCCACACCGAGTGCCTTTGC
>CAZXWJ010000315.1:0-4667 GCA_964644375.1 uncultured Desulfobacteraceae bacterium
CGGCACGCATGGCGTTTTCAGAATCATCAAAGGCCACCAGTATTTTCCTTCCCATGGGTCATCTCCTTTTTGGTTTTCCGCCACATTACCCCCTGATTTACCATCAAGGCATCATTTGCTGCGTTTATGCGCCTCTGGTGGATGGTCTTCCCGCCAAAGGCGGGCAAGCGTTCGTCCCTCCTTACGACGTATAGCTCATACGCCTCAGTCGCCACTGCATCCAATACCTTTCAGGTTATCAGGAAGGCTCCTCAATAGCCTGATTTCAGCTATGATATATAAGTTAGGCGGTGGATTTATGATTACCTTGCTTCACTTTTCAAAAAACGGTAGGTTTACATTTTTGCAACGATAACCGAGAGGTTGCAGGTCCGAAGATCGGGAACGCGGAAGGGGTAAAATTGAACCGCCTCTGGCGGAATCCCCCGCAGATAAGCCACTCAAAAGACCCGCCCATGGGCCTCGACATGTAAAACCTTTCGGTGGTTCAAATAATCAGGGGTCAAACGACGGAAGTCTTCCTTATCGTACTGTGATTGGACTTTCAATGAAATATTGCTATCATTTCAAGGCTTAAAAAGATAGATCTTTTCTGGTAGTATCGTGTTGACCGGGCGTGGGATTTTATGATCCTGCCGATTTGAAGCGGTAATCATCTTTCATAACCTGTTGCCGGAGCAATCATAGACTAATATTGCTTGGTTCATCCCGGGTTGAGGAGGAATGGGGAAAGGCATGTCTGTTAAACCTACCGATCAAGAACTGCAGCAAAGGGTCATCCTTCTGGAGCAGGCCGAAGAGACGCTCAGAGAGGACAAGCAGAGATACAAGAACCTGTATGAAAAATCCAAAAAGGCGGAAGAACGCTATCGTTCCTTTCTGGACTCTTCAGCCGATGCAATCGCCATCTTTGATTTCAAAGGAAGCATTCGGTATTTGAATCCGGCCTTTACAACTCTTTTCGAGTGGACCCTGGAAGAGGCCCGGGGGAACCCCATCCCCATGATCCCTGAAAGTGAGCAGAAAAAGACCACGGCCATGGTCAGGGCATTGATTCAGAAAGGGGTATCCTACCACGGATTTGAAACCAAGAGGAAGAGAAGAGACGGCCGGCTTCTCGATGTCAGTATAAGTGCCTCCCGTGTGGATGACCATCAGGGGAAACGCTCCGGAGTTCTTGTAACGTTTCGTGATATCTCCGAAAGAAAAAGTCTGGAGGCCCAACTGCTCCACGCCCACAAAATGGAGGCCATAGGGACTCTGGCCGGTGGCATTGCCCATGACTTCAACAATATTTTGCAGGCCATTTCCGGGTACTCCCAGATCCTGATGATGGGCAAAAAAACCGATGATCCTGATTACTCGAAGCTCGAGGCGATTGAACGGTCCTCCCACAAAGCCTCGGAACTGACCAAACAGCTTCTGGTTTTCAGCCGAAAAGCACAGAGTGCACTCAGGCAAATGGATCTAAATCATTCAATAAGAATGGCCTGCAGGATGCTTGAACGAACGATTCCGAAAATGATCCGCATTGAATTAAAACTTGATAAAAGCCTCAAATACATCAATGCCGATGCCGTTCAGATCGAACAGATCGTCATGAATCTGGGAATCAATGCCCGGGATGCGATACCTGAAGGGGGAAGACTGATCCTGGAAACGAGAAATGTCTATCTTGACGAGAGCTATTGCATGACCCACGTGGGATCGGTGGCAGGTGAATATGTTCAGATGCGCATCACGGATACAGGCTGCGGAATGGACGCCTGGGTACTGGAACACATTTTTGAACCTTTCTTCACGACCAAGGAGACCGGCAAAGGAACCGGCCTCGGCCTTGCCATGGTATACGGCATTGTAAAAAATCATGGCGGGTATATCCATTGTTCAAGTCAACCGGGTGAAGGAACGTGCTTTGAGATTTATTTCCCCACCCTCCAGGCCGTTGCGGCAGAGCGAACGGAGAAACAGACCCCGGACCATCACGTGGCCGGAGGCAATGAGAAGATCCTGCTCGTTGATGATGAGATCACGATTCTTGAGGTGGTCAAGGACATGCTGGACCGCTTTGGCTATGCCACCCTCACGGCCAAAAGCGGCGAGGAGGCCATCGAGATCTTTGAATCACGGAAAGGGCCGATTGATCTGGTCGTCCTCGACTTGAACATGCCCGGCATAGGAGGACATAAGTGTCTGGAAGAACTTCTGAAATTGGACACTGCAGTCAAGGTGATCATTGCGAGCGGCTATTCGGCCGACAAAAAGGTAAGGGAAACCCTGAGGGCAGGGGCGGCAGGATTTATTCACAAGCCCTACAAATACGAAGACATGCTGCAAAAGGTCCGGGAAGTGCTTGACGGGCCCCCTTGACCGGCTTGAGGACCTAACGGGATCGTGACCGCTCTAATGCCACCAGTGCTAAAGAAAAAATGACGCCCATTGCAGCACTGGAGACGAGCAGCAGGGGGGGGCGCCTGCCATCCCTCGAATCGGGAGACGACGAGTGCAAAGGCGGGGGGGCCTAACACATTCCCAAATTGCGAACCCTGCATGACGACACCGTTGGTCGTGGCCACCCGTTCCTCTCTCGGGGCATATACGGGCACACCGCTCAAAATCGAAGCAGGTAAAAGCCCCCCGATGCCGAATCTGAAAAGGCCGCGATGACAGATACCAGCATCAAGCCGATAACATTGAAGATCGATAGAATCCAGCCGGCCGCAAAGAGACTCATGCCCAAGTCATCCATGATGGACGGTAGCATCGGCGGGGCCTTACCAATCTGAAAACACACAATGATCCCTGCGCCTAAAAGAAGAAGCACCTTGCCCCATTTTGTCGCATGGGCAGTGGCCTGTGTATGACCGGTCTCGTTTTTCATGAAAGCGCGGCCCTTAAGGTACTCATTCAGATATCAGACATCGCGAGCAACGGGCATGATGAGGCAGTTCGGTCCGCCCATGCCCTTCGCAAACTCACTTAAATCAAGATTATGGACGACGCAAGCCTCCGCTTCGAGGCGTTTGATAACGGCCAGGTTCGAACCGTTGACAATCACTTCCTTGTCGCCCAAACAGATCAGGTTGGCGGTAATGCCTCCCCTGCAGGATATTTCCAGCCTCTCAAAACCCTTGAGAATTTCTTGTGGGATCAGGTCGCGGCAGTAAATCAGTCGGTTTGGACCAAGGGTCATCAGGACCTTGTCCAAATGCAGGATGCTGTCGGGCAGGTGTACGACCCGTATCTCATAGTCCATGCCGGTCAAAAAGGCGGAAAGCTGTCTTATCCCCTCTTCGTTGGTCCGAAGGGAACGCCCGATAAAAGCAACCTTTCCGGCCAGCACGACATCTCCTCCTTCAACGGTTGCGGGCGCCGTGATTTCTCCCACAAGGGGTTCTTCGAGGGCATCCAAGGTTTGGGCCATCCATTCGTCTTCCCCCTGACGGGTTTCCAGACCAGGGCGGAGCCTGATATAGCCCTTCGGGGTACACAGGGCCGTATCGCGTGTAAAAACGGAGTTTGGGTGATCGGCAAGTTCTGGAACATCTATGACTTCGGTTCCAAACGCACGAATTCGGGACTTTAGGTTGTCATGTTGCCGAACGGCTTCTTCCGGACTTCCGAGTCGACCTATGTTGTGTTTTTCGAGGTTACCGGCACGGCCATATTCATATCTCGGGCTGCAAACAACAGCACGCACCAGTCTGTCGCCTTCGCTTCTTAACATACGGTCCTTCCCTTTCAGCGGATCTTTTCGATAAGACACCCTGAGGGGGAGGCGATGAAAAACGCCGCCATTTCCCGCCCGGGAGTTCGCCTGTTCCCTGCTGCGGCCTCGGTCACTCAAGGCTCAAAATTCGAGTGTCAGGCCCACGCCCACTTCCTTGAGATCAACCACACCTGACAACGCAATTTTGGACCTTAAATCCGTGCAATGGCAGGCATGCACCGAACCGGGGCGAAGAGATTTCATATACGCCAGGGTCCCCTGCAGTTTCTCCACAGGGGGGTCCAGTAGATGAAAACCGCCAACGATGTCCACCACCCGGTCATCTCCACAGACCTTTTTCGCATACTCCACGATATTGCAGATTCCGGCATGGGAACACCCCGTGATGATGACCAGACCCTTCGGTGAGGTGTAGGCCAGTGCGGAGTCATCAATCAGGAAATCATCCTTTTCAATCCCGCTTTCCAAAATTCTGCCCATGGGTTTGTCGTCTTCAAAGGCATTCGTCCTCTCAATCTCCCCCAGAAAAACCAGCCGTTCGGTCAATTGCACGGGTTCCCGGCTCAATTCGAGAGGGAAATAACCGGAAAGTCCCCCGTCTGAGAGCAGGGAACCGATTTGCGGCAAGTCGCCGTCTTTTCTGGGACACAACGTCAATGGATGTGTCACCAGTGTCGGCCTTCTGGCGGGAAGATGCTCTATCATTGCTTCCGTATGAAGCCGAATAAAGGGAACCAGTCCCCAGGTGTGATCCAGATGGCCGTGAGAGAGCACCACAAAATCCACATCGAGCAAATCGATCGAGAGTCTGCATGCATTGGAAATGAACGCATCTGAGTACCCGACATCGAATAAAACCGTACGGCCTTCATCTTCGATGAGATACGACACCCCGGGCTCACCAAGGAGATATCTGTCGATAAGCGTATTATTGTCT
>CAZXWJ010000316.1:0-4661 GCA_964644375.1 uncultured Desulfobacteraceae bacterium
GACGTCTGGAGGAATCCGGGAAGGGTTCTGAGAAGGATAAGGACAAAGGGTGGTTTCCGTCGCCCTTTTTTCGAAAAAAAAAAGAAACCCATTGACCGGACAGGCGGGAGACCTGAGGTCGGACGGCCGGGACCCTTCCGCGCCCCTGCGCCAGGCACCAACCTTTTTCAAGGTCATACCAGAAATCCATCTGCCGATGCCCGGCTCGATAGACCCTCACGTTACGGGCGAAGAAAGATCCCGCTTTCGCGCACCGGCTTTAGCGAAATCAGGCAAAAAGCGCGACACGATCCTGTGGCGCCGGGGACGGGTGGACCTACAGGGAAGCCTTTACAAGGCCTGGAGAAAGGGCCGCATTCGTCCGCGCCCCGAGGATCTGATGGCCCCGCTCCTGTCCTCCCCGCGGGCACGAATGATTATTTTTATCCTGGATGTGAGCGACTCCATGTTCGCAGGCGTAGATCTGATGCAGCTCTGGATCACCGATTCCATGGGAGAGGCTTACCTGCGAAGAGACCCAGTGTCCATTATCACCGTTCAAGGGCAGGGGGCACGACTTCTCGTTCACCCCACCACCTGTCTCCATTTCGCCCTGCAGCGGCTCTCAACCGTGAAAGTCGGCGGCACCACGCCCCTGGACCAGGGTCTCATCATGACCCGTCGCGTCATCGTCCAGTGGCACAACCGCTATCCGATCGTGGATCTCGTGATCATCACGGACGGCCGTTCCACGTCCTCCCTCTCGAGCCCGCCTGTGACCCGGGCCATTGATACGGTGCTCAGGCTCACCCGCCGGATCATCCTCATCAATCCCCTGCCGGAGGCCGAACCCTTTGCCCAAGGCCTGGCGACCCTGTTGGGGGCAAGGCTCGTTTCCCTAACATCTCTCAATATTAAGGAACCAGAACCTGGACATAGCCGGTTTGGCCGCTTCGGTGGTCCAAAGCAAGCAACGTAATCATTTCTTTCGATTTTAACGAATTCACAAGATCGACAAAGGTGTTCACGTCCTCCATGGACACACCATTGATTTCCAGTATGATGTCGCCCAATTCGAATCCCGCCTTCCTTAGGGAACCATCGCGATCCAGCCAGGTAATCGCGACTCCCCCGACGGCACTGAGATTGTATTTCTTGACTTCCTTCGAAGTCACCGGCCGGACGTCAACGCCCAGTCTTTCTTTGACGGAAGAGGTGAGAAACTTGGTCGCTGATTCAAGGTTTCCTATTCTGACAGGGAATACCTTTTTCTCCCCGCGCCTCCAGACAGTCACATTGACGGTCAGGCCGACGGGTGTCGCCGCCACCTCATTCCTGAAACTGCCGGCGTCAGATATCTCCTTTTCGTTGTAGGTGATCACGACATCTCCTCTCCGGATGCCGGCCTTCTCCGCCGGCCCATCTTTTACCACATCGGCAATCAATGCGCCTTTTGCGGAATCCAGGCCAAAGGATTTGGCCAACTCAGGGTTGAGGGCCTGGATCGTGACGCCCAGCCAACCGCGAGCCACCTTGCCGTGGGCAATCAATTCTTGGGCGACATGGACGGCCATATTGCTGGGAATGGCGAAGCCGATCCCCTCAAACCCACCGGATTGGGACGCAATGGCCGCATTTACACCGATGACCTCACCCCGAAGATTCAGCAAGGGGCCACCGCTGTTACCGGGATTGATGGCGGCGTCGGTCTGAAGGAAATCCTGGTAGCCGCTGGGATCCGTGATGCCCCGGCGATGTTTGGCGCTGATAATCCCCTGGGTCACTGTCTGGTCCAGACCCCGCGGGTGACCGATCGCCACAACCCAGTTCCCCACATCCATCCTGTCTGAATCTCCGAAGGTGACATGAGGAAGGGTTTCTTCGGCCTCGATCCTGATGACCGCCAGATCGGTCTTCGGGTCGGCTCCCACAAGGGAGGCCTTGTATTGCTTGCCGTTTGAAAGCAGTACATCGATCTTTTCAGCGTGATCCACCACGTGGTTGTTGGTAAGGATGTGCCCCTTTGCATCCATGATCATCCCTGTTCCCAACCCCCGCAATTCCCGATTGAATTTTCTCGTCGTCCCGGGCATATCGAAAAAGTAACGAAAAAAAGGATCGTTTTCGAATGGCAGCTGGGGAACGGCCATTTTTTGAATCTGCGTAACCTCGATGTGCACTACAGCGGGAATATTGTCCTTTGCAACCTGCGAGATAGCGCTCCTCAAATCGACCTGGGCCTTTCCACTCTCTCCTGCCTTTGCCGGCAGCGCCTGGAATAATAACGTCAACAGGGTTATTGCCAGCAATAACGCCAATGAATGATGACTATGACTCCGAATATATTTTGACATGACAGACCTCCTGTTTTTAAGTATTTGTAGCTGGTTCGCACGCTGAAATGCATTCAGCTACTGATGGATTATGACAATCTCTTTTTAAAAACGCTCCTTTTCTGATCCAAAAAGGCTTCAAATCGTCTCTGTAGCGATTTCTCGATGGGACCGATCGTCTTACGGAAGCGCTCCCAATCGATCTTCAATTGAGCAAGATCCGCAGGTTGGATATATGAGTCCTTCAATTCCGTCTTCATTGTCTTGACATCATCAAAAAGGATGTTGATCCCACCAAAGATAACTTGCAGGACATCGGAGACGCGAAAAACGTTCCCTCCCTCAAAGGCCTGAGTCATAGATATGACGCAATCGGCCTGTAAAATACTGACATCGGACTCCATCTGCTTCAGGTATTCCATCATCTCCGCCAGATCGTTCTCCTCGCGCTTTCTGGCCCAACTTTTTCGATCCCTCTCCAGGAGGTCCAACCGCGCCTGGACCCCCTGAACATCCTGAACCAATTCCCTGATTGCATTTTGCACCATCAAGTCCATGAACTTTCCTCCTTTCCCTGGCTATCAGTTATTCTAAAACGAGTTCCCGGAGGTGCGGCTGGTCATCTACAATGGAGGATGCTTGCCGTTTTTTTCCTCCCGGATTATCCATGGCACCTCTCCAAGAACGTTAGGATCCCGAATGTCTTTTTCCAGGCTCGATTGGACAAGGATTTTACACTCCGGAAACAGAACATGAAGGCACGCAATCAACATATTGTCTTCTTTTGCAGGATTGGTCAGAACAACCATAATCTTTTCCATGGTTTGTCCCCCTATCTAAGAATCCATCTCCCCGGCAATGCTCGTTCCGGGGAAAACCTTTCTCCGTAGAGAATCGATTTTTCCGTTTCGGTCTCATGATTCATTGATTAGGCTGTGACAGCGGTTTTTGTGCAAAAGACCGGTCCAAAGTTTTACTTCTGGATCATAATAAACCCTGAGCCTTGCTGGATTCTTTCCGAAAGATTACAATTTTGAAAGGTTGGACAAAACGGAAGGGTCAAAGAAGGGTCATATTCCTGCGGGAAGAACTATGCTGAAGGAAGATCCTTTCCCCGGTTCACTGAACACATCGACATGGCCGCCGTGGGCATGCACAACGGCCTTCACCAGACTCAGGCCCAAACCCAGGCCTTTTTCGCAACGGCTTTGGTCCCCACGGTACAGGCGATCCCATATTCTGGGGATCTCTTCTGGGGGAATTCCGGTTCCCGTATCCTCGACCAGAAGAAGGACCTGTTTCCCTTTGGATTCCGCCCGTAAGAGGATCCTCCCGCCTGCAGGTGTGTATTTTACCGCATTGTCAAGCAGGTTTCCCAGGACCTGTCGCATCCGCAACGGATCCGCGACGACACGGAGATCTTCGGGAGAAAAGGTATCCAGAGAGATGCCCTTGTCCTCGGCCAGATACCGGTAGAGTTCCGCTGCTTCCTCCAACATGGTCGAAACATTGACCGTCTTCAGATCCAGCTTGATGACCCCCGTCTCCGCCTCGGAGATATCCATGAGGGTATTGAGCATCTTGAGGATCCGTTCCGATTCTTCGAGGGAATCAGCAAGAGCCTCCCGGCAGGCGGCAGGGTCCTGTTCGGACTGCAGGGCCATTTCGGCGATACCTCTCATTCTCGTCATGGGTGTGCGCAGATCATGGGCCACGTTATCCAGGGCGTCTCTCATGGCATTGATCAAGGTCTCGATTCTTTCGACCATGCCGTTAAAGACCAGAACCAGTTCGTCAAGTTCGTCACCAGTCTGCGGGCTCGGAACGCGGGCATCCATTCTGCCGGACCCTATGGAACGAATGGTATGGACCAGATGGCGGATGGGTCGAAGTGCCCGAAAGGAAACAAGGGACCCTGAAACAAAACCCAAGAGAACCAGAGGGATCATGACTGCGGCAAAAACCTCACGGAAATGCCTCAAAACCCTTTTTCTCTCCTCGCTGCTCTTCCCTACCTGCAGGACATATTCGGTTGTCAAGTAGGTTGAGGCAACCGTCAGTCTGGTTTCCCCGTTTCTTGCAGGCACGCTTAGCCACGTCATATCTTTTGCAGAAACGGGTTGCCCGAGCCCCTCAAGATCAAATTCAGCCCATTGATAGGGAAGGACCAGGACAAGGGTTCTGTGTCCCGGACCTGCAAGGCGTATGAAATAGGGGGCTTTCTTCTGGAATTTTTTCTCAACGGTCACTTCCCGTTGGAGGGATCCCATACCTTCGGTTTGATAAAGGGCCGAAAGTTCCCTGATCTTCAATCGTATAGCCTCCTGGTCCTGTCTGCTCAGGGATGAG
>CAZXWJ010000317.1:0-4660 GCA_964644375.1 uncultured Desulfobacteraceae bacterium
CTGAAATCACACATGAAATCAAAAATCCGTTGATGATGATCGGCGGTTTTTCCTATCAATTAATTCAAAAGACCCAGAATCCACAGACCCTTAAAAAACTGCATATCATTGCAAAC
Organism: uncultured Desulfobacteraceae bacterium; assembly: GCA_964644375.1. Lineage (GTDB taxonomy): Bacteria > Desulfobacterota > DSM-4660 > Desulfatiglandales > HGW-15 > CAYNYM01. Next base: position 117 of record CAZXWJ010000317.1, read on the forward strand.
GAGGTTGAGAGGCTTGAGAGTTTGCTCAAGGAACTGGGTGCGTTTTATCATTCCAATCCCCTGTCCCTTGACAGGCTGGATATGAACGCCTTGCTCCGGGATGTCTATTTGCTTGTTAAAGAGGATTGCAGGAAAAAGAAAATCCGTATCGAGAATCATCCGGCCGGCCGGCCCCTGTTCGTGATGGGGGACAAGGCCAAACTGGAGCAGGTTTTTTTGAACCTGGTCAAGAATTCCATCGAATCCATTGAAGACGGAGGAGAGTTGATGATTAGAGCCCGGTTGAAAGAGAACCAGGCGGCCATCACCGTGACGGACAATGGATGTGGTATTCCTGCCCATGATCGGGAGAAGATATTCTCCCCCTTCTATACCACCAAGCGCGATGGGAGTGGCCTGGGGTTGAGCATTTCGAAGCGAATCGTTGAAGACCATGAGGGCAGTACTTTCACCCTGAAGAGTGAAGAGGGCAGGGGAACGGAATTTAAGATCACTATGCCCGTCCTGCCGGGATAAACCCTATAGCTTCACCCTCGATGCCTTGGATCTGCAGCATCCTCGACTTTTGCAGCGTCAGGGTGAAATGACTACATCGCTGAATGCGTTTTAAAAACTGAACCGTCAGATCTACTGGCCCCTATAGGAGCAGGCCTATGAAACCGATAGAGATTGCAAAAGACATATTTCAGGTGGGAGCCGTCGATTGGAACATCCGGGATTTTCACGGCTATTCCACCGAGCAGGGATCTACCTATAATGCCTACCTCATCATGGATGAGAAGATCACCCTCATCGATACCGTAAAAAAAGGTTTTGAAGACGAGTTGATGGCCAATATCAGTGACGTAGTGGATCCGAAGAAGATCGACTACATGATCAGTAACCATACGGAGATGGATCATTCCGGAAGCCTGCCGAGGGTGATGCACAGAATAGGGGAGAACAAGCCCCTTTATTGTTCCCAGATGGGCTTCAAGGACCTTTCCCTTCATTTCCCCCCAAAATGGAACTATCAGCCCGTAAAAGACGGTGGGACCCTGAGTATCGGGAAGAGGACGCTCACCTTCATGGAAACACGGATGCTTCACTGGCCGGACAGCATGTTTACCTACGTCAACGAAGACAGAATCCTGTTTTCAAGCGATGCCTTCGGTCAACATTATGCCGGACCGGAACGGTTTGACGACGAGATCGGTGATGCGATCATGCCCCATGCCCGGAAGTATTTCGCCAATATCCTGCTTCCTTACGCCCCTCTCATCCTGAAACTGGTGGATAAAGTCAAAGAGAGCGGATTGGCCCTGGACATGGTTTGCCCGGATCACGGCATCATCTGGCGTCAGGACCCTTCGAAGATGATAAACGCCTATGTGGAATGGAGCACTCAGGCACCCAAGAGAAAGGCCGTGGTCGTCTATGATACCATGTGGCACAGCACGGAAACCATGGCCGGGACCATCGCCCGTGCCCTTTCCCGGGAAGGCGTTCACGCAAAACCCTTCCACCTGAGGCGTTGTCATAGAAGCGACGTCATGACCGAGATTCTGGATGCAGGCGCTGTCATTGTCGGCTCCCCGACCCTGAATAACGGCCTTTTCCCGACTGTCAGTGATTTTCTGACCTACATGAAGGGACTCAAACCCAGGAATAAAATCGGGGCCGCTTTTGGATCGTACGGCTGGAGCGGTGAAGCCGTCAAATTGGTCACCTCGGAACTGGAAGGGATGAAATTCAAAGTCGTTGATCCCGGTTTGAAGATACAATATGTTCCGACATCGGAAGGGCTGGAGGCCTGCCGCGAGCTGGCCCTCAAGATCGCCGCGGAACTGCCCGGATAAAATTTTGAAAAAACAACCGGAAAAAAAGAAGAAATGCCCGGACTGCCTGCAGTGCCAGGAATGCAGCAGCACCCGCTGTCGGGCCTGCAGGAAGACGGCCCCCCGGGCGAATGCATCAGGATTGGGCCCGTGTTTTACCTATGGGCAGTATATGGCATGGAAAAGGGATAGATCTTCATGAGACAAGTGCCTGTCATCGATCTGAACGCCTGCAGCGATTGTGAATCATGTCTTGAAATCTGCCCGGAGGTATTCCGGCGCAACTCGGAAACGGGTCTCATCGAAGTGGTTGATCTTCCCGACTATCCTGAAGAGGAAATCCGTGAAGCTATCGCCATGTGTCCGGCCGATTGCATCACATGGGAAGAATCCTGATTGAAGCATGCGTATGGGGGCGGAAAGCCGTTTCCCCGGAAACCGATTGAAATATGATGAAAGAACCCATGTTTGAAAGAGTAAAGGCGGCAAAAGAAAGGCTAAAGGGGCAGGCGCATGTCACTCCTATTATGACCTCTCGGACCCTTGATCGGCTGGTGGGTGCGGAAGTCTTTTGCAAGTGCGAGAATTTTCAGAGGATGGGGGCCTTCAAGTTTCGAGGCGCCTATTATGCCATGTCCCGGCTTACGGATGAACAGAAACGGAACGGGGTTCTCACTTACTCTTCCGGCAACCACGCCCAGGCCGTTGCCCTTGTCGGACGGCTTCTGGGTATTGCCACGACCGTGGTCATGCCGAAGGATGCGCCTGTGACCAAGCGGGCTGCCACGGAGGAGTACGGCGCGACGGTCATCGAGTACGATCCCGATGAAACCACCCGCGAGGAACTCGCAAAATCCCTCGCAAAAGAGCATTCCTTTTCCCTTATCCCTCCCTATGATCACAGGGACATCGTCGCTGGTCAGGGAACGGCCGCCCTTGAATTCCTGGCGGAACTTGAAACCCTGGACATGCTCCTGGTTCCCTGCGGGGGCGGGGGATTGCTGAGCGGTTGCGCCATCGCCGCAAAAGGCCTGAATCCCGGGTGCCGGGTCATCGGTATCGAACCGGCACTCGCAGATGACGCGACCCGTTCCTTTCATACCAAACGACTTCACACCATCAAGAATCCCCCGACCATTGCCGACGGCACACGAACCCCTTCTTTGGGTCAAGTGACCTTTCCCCTGGTGCTGGAGTTCGTGGATGACATGAGAACCGTCACCGAGGAAGCCATCATCCAGGCCGTGCAATTCCTTTTTTACCGCATGAAGCTGGTGGTGGAGCCCTCCGGTGCCCTTGGCGTGGCCGCCCTGTTGAGCGGGGCGGTATCCCCCGGGAATCGGGTCGGCGTCGTGCTGAGCGGGGGCAATGTCGACGCGGCCACGATGACGGCCATCCTCAATGCCTGAGCCGGGTCATCCGGCATGGGCGCACTCGTCGATCATTTTTAAAATAGATGCATTTGTAAAAAGCCTGGTCTTCACCAAGAAGGACACGAAGAGCCCGAAGGGTTATGAAAATATCTGCTTTTAAGGGTAATTCTCGAAAATCCTGAGATATGGAATCCCCCTCAAAGAAGCACTGGACTGAGGCAAAAGGAACGTGGTAGCCTGGCGATATTGGTAACAAGGTAATGGTACGGGTCGGTTTCAGGCCCCAAGAGTTTGGAATCTGAAATCTCAAATTGCACCTTGTCTGATGATCAACTGCACTGGGTGATACCCGGGCGCGATGTGGATTTCACTTGTATGGCGACCATCAAAGAGGCCACGAAAGAGGATATCCTTCTATTGACCCATCTCATCCGGGTTTCTTTCCGGGATGTGGCGGAGAAGTTCCATTTGACCCCCCGGAACGCAGCGAAACACCCCTCAAATTGCACGGAAGAATGGGTGCGGACTGCCCTGGACAAGGGCCATCGGTATTTCCTTCTCGAAGCCCTCGAAGGACCTTGTGGTTGCGCGGCCCTGGAGCGTGCAAATTCTCAGGTCTGTTATCTTGAAAGACTCGCGGTGCTCCCCGAGATGAGGAAGAGGGGGTTCGGGGAAATCCTGGTCAGGCACGCCGTTGAGGAGGCGCGGAAAATTGGGGCCCAACGCCTTGAAATCGGGATTATTGCCGCGCAATCGGACCTGAGGGACTGGTACATCAAACGGGGGTTTGTGTGGATGCGTACCAGGCGATTTGAACACCTTCCCTTTGAAGTCGCCTTTATGTTTTTTGCATTGGACGCCGAGGTTCCGCCTTGGAGTCGTTTAGGATCGGAGGACCCATGATCGATGTCACGATTCCAGGATACGGGGAGTTAAATCTCAAGTATCTCGTGTTGGATTACAATGGGACCCTTGCCGTGGACGGTGAACTCCTCCCGGGGGTGAAAATCGCTCTCACGGATATGGCAGAGGACCTTGACATTCATGTCGTCACGGCGGATACCTTTGGGAAGGTTCGGTCCGCGATGGCGGGCATTCCCTGCAAGGTGACGGTTCTTCACATAGAAAATCAAGATACGGGCAAACTGGAATATGTCAAAGGCCTCGGCGCAGAGCATGTTGTGTGCATGGGAAACGGCCGGAACGACCAATTGATGCTCAAGGAGGCGGCACTCGGGGTCGCCGTAATTCTCGGTGAAGGCGCATCATCGGAGACATTGGTATCCGCCGATGTGGTTTGTAACGATATCGTTTCGGCCCTGGAACTCCTGACAAACCCCCTTCGGTTGACGGC
>CAZXWJ010000318.1:0-4544 GCA_964644375.1 uncultured Desulfobacteraceae bacterium
GGTGGTTAATCCCGCTGCAAGCGGGACTCTACCAACTGAGCTACCGGGGAACAAACATATTCAAAATTTAATTTGCAAATATTATCTCAACGTGAATCGGTTGTCTAACAAAAATGTTCCGGAAGGTCAATAAAAATTCACAAAAGAAGCCATAAGAATTTAAAATGCCCCCAGAGTGCCCCCCCTTCCTGATGGATAGGTGCATGCCATGGCAACAGATGATGCCTTGATGATGAATCCAGACAGGTGAAAAATATTGACCTGAAAATATTTTTGTGATAAAAAATAAAACTTTTATAAAATTGCCCCAACCAAGAAATCGGCTGGAGGGTATAAATTTTTTCCCATCTGCCGATAGAATGTGAAGTTTTCATGAGAGGAATATGGAACAACGACCCACCATCTCACAGGATTTTTTTGAAGAATTGTTGAATGATGCCATTGGTGACCTGCAAAACAGTGGCTTGGCGGCGGATCAAGTCTTCGTGATCATCAGGGACCTCTTTGGCCCTGATTATGCTCATAGACTTTGTCGTGAATCGGGAAATGGGCTGCCGATTCAAACGAGCGTGCCCCTCTGTTCCCATCTTTAGAATCGTATCCCGCAAGAAGAAAATATTTCTGCTGCGCCCTTTCGGGTCCGTTATCCATGTCCAGTAGGATGGTACCGTGGAGTAGGGGGCCTTTCTTCGGCGTTCGGGTGACGTCGACCTTGCGGACAGTGGTCCGATCATCCTGAAGGGGCCAATTGCCCCCGGGACGGTCGGCCCCTCTGCAGTAGCGAGCTACAACGCGTTTTTCGGTCTACGGATACGGTTGTCCATGATTCCATAACCGTCCATCCGGTTCGAGAACGCCATGCCGCGTTTATAGGGCCTCGGCTCTCCGTCGTTTCCCTAAGCCTATGCATGCCTAAGAATTGCCATGGAATCATGGCCGCCTCAAGTTCTAAATTAATGAAATGTCGTTGTTTATGTTTGAAGCGATATCCTAAGCAAACATGACATTTATTGTGGGCAGGTCTTTTGCGTCTTGCTCTATAGCAAAAATCGCCTGCCAGTCTTTATTGAGAGACTTGAAACTGTCGGCATGGATCGCTGAATTGATGAATGGGCGCCTCGGTTCATCCATGCATTGTTCTAGATGGAAAAACGTTTGTCTTTTTGACCGGCCCTGCGGCGGACAACATTGCCGATGCCGGTTTGAGTGGTCGGTTGCTTTTGTTTGGCTTCGGCCTGGTCAAGCTGTTTAAGCATCCTCTTGAGTTTCGCTTCCAGTTGATTTCGTTTACTTTCTTGCACCAATAACTCCTTGTTCTGTTTTTTTTATGATGACGGAATTTTGAGATTCTTGTCGGTCTCCTCGTAAAGAGACCTTTACGTACGGTGTGTATTGGGATATCGGCCCGAACGGTTGTGTCCATCAATCAAAGGCCTTGGGGTATATCGCCTGAATCGTTTCGACAACTCATACCTGTCTCGATCCTTTGAGTTTGGCTCGGATACTGCGATGGTCTGATGGATAAGATCACGATGATAAAATGATGGAGGGAATTCAAAATTCCTGCCCTTAATCGCCAAGTTCTGTCGAGAGCCGCAATGTGCCTTATGCACGTTTCAGGTCGATGTGACGCTTGATCAAACCAGTAAAAATATCTCTTCACCGGCTTCTTAAGCTTTCTCTTGAATCCTGCTGGCCCGATTGAAAAATCGAAATTAGAAAAACTACCATTATTCCATAATTTTTTTAAGTTAATTAAATAAGTATGAAAAGTCAAGATCCTAATTTTTTTTTATCTGATGCTTATATTGCCCCTGCGTCCGATGTCTGCCATGGTCGGCCTCAAGGAAGAGTTGGTTTTTGACTTTTTTCGATTGCCTCAAACAGTGTGGCCTTGCCTTTGTTTCATGCCCTTGACTCGATTTTAAATAGACCCGTAAACACCTCGGCCGATATTCTTGATCTTGCCCTCATTCTTGAGTCGATAGATCGCATTCCATATCTTTCGGTCATTAAAACCGGTTTTGGTTTTAATTCGGTCCATGTTGGCACCTTTTCTGCTCTTTCTTATTGCGGTGAAAACCGTTTCGATTCCCGTAATTTTTTTGTGTACTGTTTCCCCGGATTCTTTGGCCGATTTAGTCGTTCCTCGGCGCCTTTCCTTTTTTGCCTTGGGTGTATCGGCCCTTTCCATCGCCGCCATTTTTTGGGTCAGTTTCTCCGTCGTCTGAGTGAGTGCCTTCAGTTCCCTCGCAAATGCCTGTAGATCTTTTTGTAATGATTTCATCGATGACTACCTCCTGGAGTGCATGTTCACAAATATGGACAAAAAAAGAATTTTCCTGAACCAAAATTTCTCGCCGCCCCATTGACGGCATGATCCAATGGGTATTTCTTCCAAGGGTGCTGAAACGATGTCAGCCTTTTTTCGGTTTGCGAAGCTTCTCGATAATCTCCTCGTTTTCCGGAAAACGACTCTCCTCATGTTTCGAAAAAAGAAGATCGCCGTCTGCAATGACGTCAAAAATGCCGTTTTTGCCTTTGATAAGTTCCGATTCGACGCCAAACTTATTGAATATCTCGGCCGCCAGACTGGTGGCCTGTGGGAGATAGTTTCAAGTTACACAGTAAGTAATCGTGATGTTCATTGCTTCCCTCCGTTTTCGTCTTTTGGGTCAGGCTTTTGTATGAAGGCGTTCCCTGTTTTCTTCCAATCTGCGGATATCTTCTGCTACGGCCTTTACTGTTCCCCGCATGGAGACGTCTGTAGACCCGGCGATATGAGGCGAGATCAACCATTATAATTGAAAATGTTATCGTCGGATTCAGGGGGCTCTTCCCAAGAGATATCCAGGCCGTCTCCTGCGATGGCGCCAAAGGCGAGGGGTTCCATCGATGCCTCCCGATCTATCAGGTTACCCCTTGAGAGGTTGATTGAAAAGCGTTTTCAGGAGCAGTGAAAAGTGTATTTATTTGATCGTCTGAAAAAATGTTTTCCACGTTGAACACTTCAATAAATTAAAATCATACAGGATGAAGTGCAACGATGCAAGCCTGGATTCCATTTCCACTAAGGCCGTTTTTCCGTGTCTGATTGATGCAAAGAATGCGAAAACTTTTTTGAAGCATACCTGATTCATATTGGAAAGCAGAACAACTTCTCTGATTGTTTCCCTGTTGCGGATTCATGCCGGAAATCGAGATGTCGAATCCGGTTACGCACTCCACCCCAAATCGGTGCAGGGGAAGTTCGGCTCGAAGCACATCTGAAAATTTTTTTAATGCATTTCCTGGACCGGGGAAAAATATATTCATTCATTGTGTCGTTATCCTCAGATCTTGGCCTGACCCGGAAATAGAAAGAGTCGGACCGTGTAGCGAATGGTTTCGACTCCGGTAAGTAAAATGGAGGATTTACATAGGTTTTCAGATTTCGGGATGCCGGGAGGGTTATCCCCCAATCTGAAAAAGGCCGATGTGTCAACCATAAAACCTAACCAATATTGAGGAGACATGAATGAAAGACGGTAGAAATGAAAAAATGATTTTTAAATTAAACGCTTATCAAACTATTCGTCCTGGAAAGGAAGCTCGGAGCCAAAATGATTTTTTCGGCCATCAAGAATTGATCCAAAGCCTCGAGGGAGCGCGCAGGGTCAAGCAGGAGGCCGTGACCAATGCGCTCAATCACATCCATTTCGTAAACGGAGACATCCTTGTTTGCTTGTCTCACTCCGCATACCAAGACAGTATTCTGTTGCGGGCATTCCCCTTGCCCTGTCTTGGAGGAAAGCTGACCTGCCGTTGGGCGGATGAAAATGTCTGGGGGCTGGAATTGGAGAAGTATGAAATACGCTATCTGTTAGTCGATGACGGACGATCCATGATCACGATTCCGGCATGGTGTCAAGACATGACATACGATTCTTTTTCCATTCAGATGCCGGCGACATGCTATAGGGCAGGTCAACGGCAGACAACGCGGTATTCCTGTCTCAACCTTCGTGCCGAGGTGGTTCAAAAGGGCTACATATTTGCCGGTGAGGTCCTGGATTTTAGTCCTCTGGCCTTTCGTATAAGGTTGAGACCCTGCCCTTCCGGCAATTTTTTTAAGTGGAAGGAGGGTGAAGAGGTGATGATGCACTTGCATTGCGGCCGAAGGTTCTATCTTTCGAGACGATGCCGGTGCCTGCGCCAAGAGGATCATCAAGGGCATCGGGAAATTGTCCTGGCTCCCGCCCTTGAGAATCGTGCCCAACAAAAAGAAAAAAAGATTCGCAACCCCAGACAACGCCTGATTCCAAGTCCCACACTTACTTTCGATCATCCTTTCTTGAGAAAGAGAGTCCGGTTGGAGGTTACGGATATCTCCACTTCCGGGTTTCTGGTCCATGAGAGTGTGGCCTCCGGTGTCATGATAGAGGGCATGATCATCCCTGAACTAACGATTGATTTTGCCGGTGTCCTGGATCTGAATTGCTGCGCCCAAGTGATCTATCGGATGGAGGAGGAGGAAAAGCATGTTCGTTGCGCCCTTGCCGTTC
>CAZXWJ010000319.1:0-4499 GCA_964644375.1 uncultured Desulfobacteraceae bacterium
AAGAGGTTCTTTGGAGACCGGTCGAAACTGATATAGATGATCGGCTTCTTTCGGGCCTGTGAGGCCTGAATAAAATTCATGCAATACACCGTGGACAGGCTGCCCGCATCATCGTGCCAGACGACATTGTCCCCGATAAAAAGCCCGCCCAACAGGCGGTCCAACTGACTGACGCCGGATGCGGCTCTTATTTTTTCGTTCATCGTTTCATGCCCTCATTGTCCCGTCACCCTACTGCCCTCCTTTGAAAAGTTCGAGGCCTTCGAATGCAAAGGAGGGCTCTGGGAAAGACCTGAAAAGATAACCTGCTTGATATCACGGATGGCCTGTGGATCCAGTATCTTCTGCCCCCCGGAATCGCTCACATAAAATACACCGGTGACCTTGACCTTATCACTATTCACCATGGCCAACCGGATGTTAAGCCCCAGTGCAAAAATTTTTTTCGCGAGGTTGTAGAGAAGTCCGAACCGGCCGGCGACACTGACCTCGATAATCGTAAAAAAATCCGATGCCTCGTTATCCACCGTCACCTTTTTCACCCGATCGTAGAAAAGTCCTTCCTGGAGAAGACTTTTTTGATCTTTTTGGGCCATCAATTCATCCAAAGGCATCCGGTCTTCTACAGCATCAATAGCCTCTTTACGGATCTTTTTCCACAATTCCTTTTCCCGGTAGGGATCCAAAGGATTGGTGACTTCATACACATCAAAGGCCTGTCCGTTTTTCAAGGTATAGATCTTGGCGGAAAGCACTTCGATGTTATTCAGCGTAAAGACGCCCACAATTTTGCTGAACAGGCCCGGCCTGTCGCGGGTTCTGAGGATGACCCGGGTCACCGGGGCATGTTCCAGTTTTTGCAGGACCCAAGTGAGGCGGTCCTTTTTGACGGCCAAGGCCAGTCGAAAATGTTTGGCCATGTCTTCCAGAGGAGTATTCAAAAAATACCGGATAGGAACCTGCTCCATGAGTGCCAGGATATCTTTTTTCAGGAAATGGGTCCTGATTTTTCTGTAAAGGGATTTTTTCACATCCTCCACTTGCCTGGCCGCATCCGGGGAGGCAAGCACACCCCCTTCAAGGATATGCTGTACTTTGAAAAACAACTCGTCCAGAAGCATCACCTTCCAGTCGCTGTTTGCGGTCGGGGTGCTGCAAAGAGTGTCTGCAAGGGTCAGGAGGAAAAGCAAACGGAGATTTTCCTGACTCTGCACGGTCTGAGCCACTTGTTCGGCGGTTTTCTCGTCGTTCAAATCCCTTCTCTGGGAAACCCGGGCAAGGAGCAGGTGATTTTTGATCAGAAAGGGGACCACCTTCAGGGCAGGGCCCGCAATGCCCAGCCTTGCTAAAATACGGGGGATGACATCTTCCCCCTTTTTGGCGTGATCGCCGCGGTATCCCTTGCCAATATCATGGAGAAGGGCCGCAAGAAACAACCACCCGGGGTGTTCCAGTTCTTTGAACACCTCCTTGAGCACAGGCCACTGGTCGTCATATCTCCCTTTCGATATGTCAAGGATCACCTCTACCGCTCTGAGGGAATGGAGATCCACCGTTTCTTCATGATAGTAGCTGAACAACGCCAGGTTGCGAATCTTTTTAAACTCCGGGATGAACAGGCTGATCAACCCTAACTCCAAGGCCAATCGGAGGATCTTGGGGTTTTCGGGGCGCTCGATGATGTCCCGAAAAATCTCTTTGGCGCCCGGCAAATGGACGATTCCCCTACCCTGCTCGGCAAGGCGTTTTCTTACCTCCCAAATAAAGCCGGACCCGAGGAATAAACCCAACCGGTTCGCATCCTTGAACGCCTGCAGGATCAGGAGGGGGTCTTTTTCAAAAAGATCCCCTTCCTTCAGCACGAGGTTGCCCTTGAGGATTCGAAAATCGGAGGACAATCTTTCCGGGGACACTTCAAAGGGACTGGGATCGATGAGATCCAGTGCCTTGGCATGAAACTCACCCGTCCCGTACCGGACTCGATTCATATGCATATAGAGACGCCTCAAAAATCTCTCAGCGGCGGTGATATGAGAACCATCCCGATAGCCCAGGCTGTGGGCCAGGGGTTCTTGAAAAGAAAACAGGAGACGATCTTCTCTCCGATTGGCCAACACATGAAGATGGTTTCTGATCTTCAGGAGAAAGCTCTTGGAATGATTGAGTCTGTTGATATCAAAATGAGAAAAGGCCTCGAATCTTCTGATCTGGCTGAAGCTTTTGCAGTTGAAATAAAGCCGGGCCATCCACTCCATGAAATGGACATCCCGAATGCCCCCCAGGCCCTCCTTCAGATCAGGTTCAGCAAAATAGCCTTGCCGACTGAATTTTTCTTTCCTCTTGGCCTTGGCCACGAGAAAATATTCAAGAAAAGTTCCCCGTTCCTTATCGATCCAAGACCAGAGGGTCCTCCGCAACAGACGATGGAGTGAGCGGGAGCCCAGCAGGTGCCTTCCGTCGATGACGGAGGTCAGAGTCTTGAAGTCGCCCATGGCGAGTTGGACGCATTCCTGAACGGTCAGGACGGAATGCCCCACTGTGAGCTTTGCGTCCCAAAGGGGATAAAGGATGCGGGAGATTATCGCGCGCATCTCATCCGAGAGCGAGCCCCGGTAAAGCACCATCAAATCGACGTCCGAACCCAGGCAAAGTTCCTTGCGGCCGTACCCGCCCAGGGCAATCAGGGCCACATGGTTTTCAATGCCTTTCCCGGCGCCTTTGTCAGATATTGCGTCCTGGAACAGGTGACGTATGAAGCGGTCAAGAAGGCCTGCATATCTGCGGGATACGGCAAACCCGGAATCCTTTTTCAGATTTTCTCGAATAAGGGTTTCCCTTAATGCCAAAAAATCCCCAATGATCCGGAATGATCCATTCAAGTTGTCAGATGGCGTGTTCGTCCTCTTCTCCCGTTCTTATGCGAATAGCCTTATCCACCGGGAGGACAAAAATTTTCCCGTCCCCCAGCTTGCCCGTGTAGGCCTTTTCCCGGATGGCCTCAACCACCCTCGCCACAAGATCCGACGGTACCACGACCTCCACCTTGATGACGGGGACGAAATCCACCACATATTCAGCACCCCGGTAGATCTCCTTGTGGCCCTTTTGCCTCCCGAAACCCTTCACTTCGCCGATTGTCATGCCATTTATGCCGAGTTCGAGAATCGCGTCTTTGACCTCATCCAATTTGAAAGGTTTGATAATTGCTTCGATCTTCTTCATGTAACACCTCTTTCCGTTAGCAGTATTCGGTCCACCAAGCCACAAAGTGCTCCTCCCCGGAGACCTCTTTCAGACCGTCGTGATCGCTTCTAAACAAAAAGTATGGAAAGCCCTCGCGGGCAATGGTCCCATGATGGGAATGGGCGCCTGTCTCTTGAAAAAAAACCGACCGGGGTAAAATCATAACAGACCGTATTAACCACCCTTGAAGGACCCTGGTAAACCCTTATTCACCCCTGCGCGACAGGTTTCCATGAAACACGAGCAGGAAAATACCGGTAAAACATCGTATTCACACTGCCAACCCTTGTCAATGCCTTTCAATCGGAGAACACGCTGCATCTTTCAAAACCGGGCGCACTCAAAAGGATGACACGATGGGGATTTACCGCCCGAATGGATAGCAACGGGAACCGCTGAAAGGGTCTTCAGCCTAAAGCTTGTTACATTTTCGTATCAAGACTGAGAAAATAAAACAAAAATGTAGACGAATCAAAACTCCCAGTCAAGCCCTTAACACCACAACATTTTGATATATATAGGATATCTTGCCAATTAAAAAAATGGCACAGGCCTTGCTCAAACTGAAGAAAAAAATCAAAAGGAGTGACAAATGAACACCGGAGATACCGTTTTCGTCCTTATGTCCGCGGCACTGGTGATGATTATGACGCCCGGTCTGGCCCTTTTTTATGGCGGCATGGTTCGCAGCAAAAACATTCTCGGGACTTTGATGCAAAGCTTTATTATCCTGGGTATTATTACCCTGGAATGGGTCCTGTGGGGATACTCCATGGCTTTTGGCCCGGACCATGCGGGGATCATCGGGGGCCTGGACTGGTTCGGCCTGAATGGGGTCGGAATGGATGCCAGCCCGGATTACGGTACAACCATACCTCATAGTGCCTTTATGATATTTCAATGCATGTTTGCCGTTATCACACCCGCCCTGATTACGGGCGCCTTTGCAGAGCGCGTAAAATTCACGGCCTTTCTGCTCTTTATCCTCCTCTGGGGCACCCTGGTCTACAATCCCCTCGCCCATTGGGTTTGGGGTGTCGGGGGATGGATCGGAAAAATGGGGGCACTGGACTTTGCCGGCGGGACCGTGGTCCATATCAGTTCCGGCATCTCGGCACTGGCCGCCGCCCTGATCATTGGAAGACGGATCGGATACGGCAGCACCCCCTACATTCCTCACAATATTCCCATGACCGTGACGGGGGCGGCCCTGCTCTGGTTCGGATGGTTCGGATTCAATGCGGGAAGCGCCCTGG
>CAZXWJ010000320.1:0-4490 GCA_964644375.1 uncultured Desulfobacteraceae bacterium
ACTGGTACTGGATGCGAATCCTTCCTTATCGAACCATAGATAATGTGATCGACGGTGTGGTGATTACGTTTTCGAATATTCATGAACAAAAGATGGCAGTCGAAAAAGTCCGGGAACTTCAAATCTTCGCCGAGAATATCCTGGATACCGTGCGTGAACCCTTGGTCGTGCTGGACAGTGACCTGATTGTCATATCGGTCAACCGATCATTTCTAGAGACATTTCAAGTAAACCCCGGACAGGCTGAAAGGCGGCTCATATATGATTTGGGTGACGGGCAATGGAACATTCCGAGACTGAAGGAACTTCTTGAGAAGATTATCCCGGGGAACAGCAGTTTTGAGGATTTTGAAGTAGACTACAATTTTCCAAAGCTCGGGCATAAAAGGATGCTCCTCAATGCCCGAAAAATCGTTCAAAGTGCAGAAGGGGCGGAACTGATACTCCTTGCAATCGAGGACATCACCGAATGACGGACGGCATCCTTGAAAGGATGAGAGCATGGGTAAGAAAAGCGCCTTAAGCCCGGTAGAATTACGCAACCGTGCAAAGCAATTCCTGGATCAAATCCCTGTGGGCCATGAAGACATTTCATTGGATGATATCCAAGAGCTTGTTGAAGAACTCCAGGTGCATCAGATCGAATTGGAAATGCAGAATGAAGCATTGAGCAGTGCCCAAAGTGAACTCGAAAAATCACGCAACAGGTATTATGAACTGTATGATTTTGCTCCCATTGGGTATTTTACCTTAGATAAGAATGGTTTTATTTCGGAGGTCAATCTTACCGGCGCTGCTCTGTTAGGTCGTGAACGGCGACACTTGATTAAGGAAACATTCTCCCATTTTGTCCATAAAGATTTTAATGATGCTTATTTTTATCATCGGCGTCATGCCTTTGAAACCGGGGTAAAGCAGACATGCGAGTTGAAGCTTTTGAAAAAGGATGGAACGCTATTCTGGGCTCAACTGGAAAGCATCGCGATGCAGAATGCCGCGGATCATTCCAATCAGCTTCGCACAACCATGATTGATATCACTGCGCGCAAGCGGGTGGAAGAGGCACTGTGGACAGCCCATGACGAGTTGGAACAAAGGATAGAGCAGCGAACGGCCGAGCTTTCGGAAGCCAACGTCCGTTTAATGGAAGAGATTAACCAGCGCAAACGGGCAGAAGAGGCCGTAAAAAAATCAGAGAGCGAGCTTCGCTCTCTCTCGTCCAAACTCCTGGATTCCCATGAGGAGGAAAATAAACGAATCGGAAATGAACTCCATGACGGGATCGCACAAACCCTGAGTTCGATCAAGTTCTGGGCGGAGGCCGCCCAACTTCAAATGGGTCGCGAAGATTTTATGGAAGCCTGCAAGTCACTGGACACAGTCGTCTCCCAGCTCCAAGGCGCTGTCCAGGAAATCAGAAGCATATCCAAGAACCTGCGACCGACCATCCTGGATGACCTGGGAATCCTGCCGACGATCTCCTGGCTTTGTCAGGATTTTCAAAATTTGCACCCATTGATCGGTATTGAAAGTCATGTTCAGTTAGAAGAGCGAGACGTTTCTGATGATTTGAAGACCGTCGTCTTCCGTGTTTTACAGGAAGCTTTGAATAATATAGGCAAACACAGCCAGGCTGATCAGGTGGTAATTGGTCTGAAGAGAACTGATGGCAGGGTTGACTTGATCATCACAGATAACGGTATGGGATTTGATGTTCCCGATGCTCTTTCCACGAAGAAACATGTGAGAGGGCTTGGCCTTGCAAGTATGAAAGAGCGAACCGAATTGTCGAGTGGGTCTTTTTCAATCGAGTCCCGGGAAGGGGCCGGAACCACTGTGCGCGCAGCATGGAGGGTGGGGTCTGATTAGATCCATTGATTCGCTGTTAAAAACCTGGTTCTCTCCCGCAAAGCGGGATCTGGGTTGCGCGAGTCGAAGATCCCATCTTCAGCGAGATTGGAGTGTTGGAAAAATGACAGGCAGCTGTGAGATTTTTAAAGTGGCGGTCATGGAATGCCACCGTAGCCGTTAAGAAGGTTTTTTCATTACTCCAGTCCTCCATTACTCCGCGAATCTTGAAATTCCCGTCTTTTTAATTTGATCTCTTTTACAACCTCGTCAGCCGGTGAAGGGCTGGACCCTTCTCCATGTTTTGAACACCCAAGGTCATTTACAACCACTCTGGCACCGCGTTTCACGAGTTCCAAGGCATAATGCCTCCCCAATCCGCCACCGGCCCCGGTGATAACCGCCACTCGTTCGTCGAATCTCAATGCTTGAGACATGATTTCCTCTATGTGGGTAGGTGCTTCTAATTTAGATGAAAACGAAAATAAAACAGAATAAACAGGATTTTTACAGCATTTTCTGAATAAAGCCAAATGTAAACGCTAAGGATCCTGCCGGCCTCCTTCTCACAAGGCCTCCGGCCCACCTTGCCCCGGGTGTTGAATATTGACATAACGCGTCAATTCCCCTATATTTCCAACATGAAAATGTGGATACAGTCGGTCAGATTGGCCCTCGAACGGCGGTTCCCCGGTGCACTCATTCCCGGGATGGAAGACAAGGATTACGTTTGTGCCTCTATTTGATCAGGACCGGGTTTTCATGTGCTCACGGAGGTAATTTGTGGCAAAAATCGATGTCCTGCTGAAGATGATGATTGATCACAATGCGTCGGATCTTCATATCTCTCCGGGAGACCCCCCCCTCATGCGTATCGACGGGAGTCTGCAGCGCACCAAGTACCATGATTTGTCGGGCGAGGAAGCTGAGGTTGTTCTTCTGGAATTGCTGGATGATGAATATTTAAATCACCTGAAGGCCAGAAAAGATATTGATTTTGCTTACGAACTCGAGGGAGTAGCACGTTTTCGCGCCAATGTTTTCATGGAACGGAAAGGGTATGGGGGTGCCTTTCGTCTGGTTCCTTCACAGATCAAAACCATACGGGAACTGAACCTCCCCGAATCCGTGCAGGCCCTGGTTCGCCTCAAAAACGGTCTTTTGCTGGTCACCGGCTCCACAGGCTCAGGTAAATCCACAACCCTCGCCGCCATGATCGACCTGATTAACAAAGAAAAAAACAACCATATCATAACACTTGAAGATCCCATAGAGTTCATCCATCCTCGCGGTAAGTGCCTTATCCATCAGCGTCAGGTCGGCCTGCATGTCGAGAGTTTTTCCTCGGGTCTGCGGGCCGCGTTGAGAGAAGATCCGGACGTCATTCTGGTAGGAGAGATGAGAGACCTCGAAACGATTCATCTCGCCCTCACGGCGGCGGAGACAGGGCTCTTGGTCATGGGTACACTTCACACCTCAAGTGCGCCGAAGACGGTGGATCGAATTATCGATGTTTTCCCGACAACTCAACAACCCCAAATCCGGACCATGCTCAGCGAATCCCTGAGGGGCGTTATTGCCCAGCAGTTGTTGAGAAGAGCTGACGGAAAGGGTCGAACGGCTGCGGTAGAAGTGATGATTTCCAATCAGGCGATCCAAAATTTGATTCGGGAGGGCAAGAGCTATCAGATTTTTTCTGCCATGCAGACCGCCAAAGGCATTGGCATGCAGACCATGGAAAGCCATATCAAGCGGCTGGTTGAAGAAGAAATCGTCACCCAGGAAGAAGGCGCTCTGTATCGAAATGAAATAGAGTGACGCCCCGACATTTGATGCACTCCTGAGGCATTTTTAATATATCTTATAATATTGGATTTGACTTTTTTGATGACAGGCCATTCAAAGCTTAAAAAGCACCTGGTTCAATCCGGGCGACTGAGTGAAGAAAAAATTCTGCAGGCGGAAGACTACGCCCTGACGAGAAAAATTGCTTTGGATGAGGCCTTGATCTTTTTGAACATGCTGGGCTATCAAGAACTTGGGGAATGTTTGTCCGAGCTTTATTTAAAGCCTTACCACCCCGTTCTCTCAACGCCCCCACCGGAGGAGGCAAAGGCAAAAGTTCCGATGAGGTTTGCCGAAAGCCTGGGAATCTTTCCCGTACAGTTTCAACCCGATGGGAACAAAATGGTCCTCGCCATCGATGATTCCGATGACCCTCAACGGATCCAGCAAGTCCAGTCGCGTTTTCCTTCGACGCTTCGCCTGCAGTTTATTGTGGCATCCAGGCCGGAAATCGACAAGGCCATCGAAGTCTATTACAAAGGCCGTGCTTACGCACCTGCACAGGATCTCGAACTCCCTGATGATTTTACGATTATAGAGTCGAAAGCGGATGCCTCGCAAGGGTTGAGACTTGACGAAGAGAGCACACCAAATGAAAAGAAGCTCCTGCTTCTGGAATCTGATCTTTTTCGCGCAAACGCTCTAAAGGCGTTACTGAAGCGGGAAGGATATGCCCATGTAAATTGGGCTTCGTCTCCGTTGGATGCCGCCAGGCAGCTGAAGATCGAAACACCGGATCTGGTTCTGGCCAACGGTCAGACATTCCCTCCCAAGGGTTCCTGGCTTCGTGATATCAG
>CAZXWJ010000321.1:0-4452 GCA_964644375.1 uncultured Desulfobacteraceae bacterium
ACACCCATCACGCCTGAACTCAGTGATGACTCAATCGTGCCATCCGACCAGATCTCATATTTTCTTTCGCCATCCCGACCGTCAAAGCCGGACGGCTTGCAAAAAGAAGACGCTTTGCGTTTTTTCACTATGATTGAAACCGGAGCGTCAACAGCACTACCAATATCAGTGTCGGTCGGCGGGTTAATGATAATCAGTCCGGTGCCGTTCTGATAATGGAACCGCGCCAGCTTACGTACGGTGCCCGTAAAGTCATCAATCCCTTTGGAGCCAAGTAAAATGCATGGAACACCTTTTATCCCAAGAGCGTCATCAACTGATTCGAATTGCATTTCAGCTGATTGCTCCAGTACCGATGACTCAAACAGATCTTTCTGTATATCGAGTATCAGGGTTTTCATCGCAGCTCCAATCTCGTCCTGATGAGTTTCATCTTCTTCAGAGCCTTTATAGCCTCGTCATGATCCGGGTGTTCATCTTCGCTATAACTTCCAGCGCTCAGCCCCTTATAAATATCAACCCAGAGCTCAAAGGAAACGGGCTGGCCTGAGGACTCAATGACGTTGTCACCATCGGCGATTACCTTTGTATTGAAGGACTCATAGGCCATCTTGGTTTTCTGATAGGTCTCCTCGGCCTTCGGTTCTTCCATGATGCTCTTGCCTTCAGACTGAAGCAGCTTGTTCAGCGCTTGAAGCTGGGTGCTGCGGATGATTTTCCTCAAGTCGGATTTAATCGTATCCAATCTATCGGAGATCTTCTGCTGCATTGGCTGAAGCTTGGACTCGCAGGCATCAACCTCATCTTTCAACATGCTAAGGAGTTCATCTTCAGGGATATCATCGCATAGGGATTGAATCTGGCTTTCCAAGCCACCGGAAATCATCCCGTTGTATTTCTGGATCTCAGACTTGATACCGCTAAGGCCAGAAAGGATTTCCTGTGGTGCATCCTTGGAAAATTCTGAAAGCTCCGTCCACACGCTATCGGTGGCTTCAAATGTCTGAATGACTGATTCCCAGCGAGTTCTCAAGGCAACGAACTTTGCATAGAAACTCTCGGTCATATCTGGCGAGACAAGATCACCCAATGCAGATAGCCGCCCCCAGGCCGACTCGTATTGTGAATTGATTATGTATTGGTGAATTTGCAGATCATAGCCCTCGGGCTTGATCGTAGCCATGCAGGTCATGGATGGAGACCCAACCCCTTTCAAAGCGTTTTCCAGCTCGTTCTGGATAGCCTTAAGCGGCAGCGTCAACGGAACGATCGGAAATGGTTTTCCGGAAACGAGTTTGAGTTCGTTGCTGTCCTTAATGATTCGGTTGATCTCAGACAGAAGTTCCTCGCGTTTGGACAGGAAGTTCTTTTTAAGCCAACTCAGAAAAGAGACTTTCTGCCAGAGAGAAAGTGAACTATATTTACGTTCAAACTGACCGATTTGGGCCGCCACACACTCGAATTCCACATTTTTGCTGCCGATATCCAGAGGGCAGACTTTTATGATGAGGTTTTCGATTTGCAGGATCTGCGCAACCAGATCCGTAAACGCATCCTCCTGCAGAGAATTTATAGAAGATGCCGTGAGGATCTTGAAATCAATCCCTTTGATTTTCTTTTCGGCGTCCTCAAGCTTCAAGCTGGCATCAGGATACGAAGCATTTAAGAGAATTCCTGCCTGAGTCGGGAAAAGCCCTTCACAGTTTTTGATCGCTTCCTTGCATTCATTCTTCAGCCACTTGGAAGCAGCCTCACGCCGAATTTCCAACTGATTCTGATCAATCACCCGGAAAAGCTCTCCGCTGGTCTGGCGGACAACACCCAGCCCAATCAGCAGCTCAAGGATCTGTTCCATCTGCTGAACCGACTTAAATTCGGTTTCAGGCACGATGAAAAAGAAATTCTTGGCCAGTTTATTCGCTGCCGTCTGGGTTTTCAGCTCGCGCAGAATAGAAAAGAAACAGCGGGGCACTCTCGGATTGTGATCCGGGGTTAAAATCTCCAGCAGATCACCATAGCTCCATGCGGTTGGAGGATTGGTGTTTTTTTTGGCAGCCTGTTTGCAGTTTTCAAACTCCACATCACTCAACGGGCCACCGTGGTTTTCATGGGCGGCATCCAGCGAATTGTTTGTGGCAAGCATGTAGCGGTAGCCCCTGGCAAAATCCGCCACCGGTATGCCTTTCGCCTTGCTCCAGATCGGTGCGATCAGGTAGCCGTCCTGCCTGATTTTGTTAGACCAGTTTCTGGCTTTTGAAACCCATTCATCTTGATAGGATTTCAACAAACCATTGGCGACTTTGCTGAGCCTTGCTTCCTGTGGTTCAAACACGGAACTCCGGGCAGAATACTTGACCAGAAAATCTTCTTCCTGAACCACCAGCCGGGAAGTCAAAACACATCGCTTCAGAATTGGATATTTATCGAGTTGCTCTTCAAAGGCGGCATAGTCTGCGGAGGCGGGGAACAGCACGATAATCGGATGCACTCGCTCGGTGCCGAGATAAGTGCTCAGCTTTCTGATGGTTTCATCGGAATCGAGACAATAAACGATTGTCAGCTTGCCGTCCGGAGTGACCCGGAATCCATCCACAGATGGCGATGTAAATCGAGATGAGAACACCTGATGAGGAATGCCGGATAACGTCTGCACGGTGGATGCGTTTTCCAAGGATTCATCCAACAGCTTTGCCAAACCAAGACAGGTTGCGGCAGTCCGCTTATTTTTTGAGGCGGACACCTCTTTTACATAATCCTCAAGCTTCTGCTCAAAGCGGCCGTCCTTAAAGAAACGGACACTTTCAGTATTAGCATTGAGTAGTTTGTTAAATTCCTTCCACAAACGGAACGCCATTCCGATGAACCGGCTGTCTGCCACCCTGTAATCAGGGCTCAGGAAAATCCTGTGCAGAGCTTCTGCGGCAAACTCAATCCCATCTCTCGGGTAAAGGGCTGCCAGTTGTTCGCCCCATTGCTCAAGATCAGTGTAAATGACGATGTCCGAGGAATCGTTGCTTCCTGCCGTGACCGAAAAGGCTTTCAGGGCTTCCAGCAAACCAACCACAGATAATTGGCATGTGGAGGTGAAGTAGGTGTCCGATTTCCCTTCAACCGGCTTAAACCCGTATTCTGGCCGGATAAGTTCACTGGCGAGCGTTGACGCATCGATATGCACCATGCTCAGTTCAGCGAATGTTTTTCCTCGACCTGCGATTTCATGTTCAAGCAGGGTTTCAGCAACGGCTGGAGAAATGTTGGCCGAAGAGGTGCCGCCCACGCCTACAGGGAGCTGACCGTAAACAATACGCTCCACGATTTCCTGGGGCACATCCTTGATCTTGCCGATCAAAGGCATTGCGGCGTTGTCGTTGAAAATGTTGTCAGCCCGGGCATCTGTCTTGGCAAAATCCTTAATCAGTGCCCAGGAATTGATATCTTCATTTCGCTCTTTGTGTCTGGCATAGGTCTCATGTACCGATGACATAATGACGTTCAACCAACCGAAGTTTCTATTGGCTGACAGGAAGGCTGCTTCCAAGGTGCCTGCTGGATATTCAACAGAGGTCGGATCGGCCAATGATTCCTTGATGTGATTCACATAACGGCTCACATCGGTAACCTGATTCGGTTCGATGGTTACACTGCTGGCACGGCGCAAATTCGGACCAATCTGAATCTGGTCTCTCATACCCAAAGAACAGAGCAGAAGGAAATTCACATACGGGTGCTGACTGCGCCAGTTTTCGTGCTTGATAACCTCGGAGACCATCAGCAGGTATTCATCATCAATACTGGACGGCGTGTCGTCCCGAAGGCCACGCTTCAGGTCACCAGGGGTTTCCACTTCGTCAACGATTATCCAGAGATGCTTGATTCCCTTTGGTTTGAGGATTTCCATTGCGGCATCGAGCCTTGCGGAATAATCAAGACCCTCGTTTTTCACGCAGGAGGTCAGCTGATCAAGAGGAATGCCCTTAGCATGAAGGGCATTGGTGATGTCCGTGTAGAGCGCTTTGACCCCTCCGGATTTCACATCACATTCAAGAGTCTGCCGAAGGGATTCTATGGTGAGCCGGGCAACCCATGTCGGGGCATCGAGTTTATCATCACATACGGAACTGTAGCGTATATAGACCGGCAGGACTCCGTCGTTCAGGGCTGGTTCGAGCACCCGCGCCTTTTTATCTTTTCGATTGTAGGGAGCGACCACGTATTCGTGTTCATTCAGCAGCCATTCATCGATCTGCCCGGTCGCCTCTCCAATCAGTTCGTAGCCGAGACGGGTCTTGCCAAGGCCCCAATCTCCAAACGCCACGAAAAATCCTGCAATATCATGAGTCTGGCCATCCCAAAACGAACGCCGGAACTGGTGGAGAGCGTTAAATACCTGATTTTGGCCAACCATGCAGAAGCTGGGTGGATAAAGCGCGACTCCTTTTGCTGCCCAAGGTT
>CAZXWJ010000322.1:0-4430 GCA_964644375.1 uncultured Desulfobacteraceae bacterium
AGGCACCGGACCGAACAGGTATTTTTTTTGCGCCATAGATCAGTCTTCCTCGTAATTTGAATTCATGGAACTTAATATGCTTTTCGCTTATCCCATTCACTTCGATATTCGCCATAGGAAGTATGCCGGCAGGGTCGAAAAACGGTGAAACGCGGTTTTTCCAAACGGTTAAAACAACCGTTGTTCGCCATCGCCAAGATACCCCGCAGCTTGTCCTGGCGCAGTTGAGATGCCGTCCTGCCGTCTTGCTGGGCTGCAGGGCGTTTCATTGAAGATACCCTCAGGGGGGCTGTTGTTCAAGACGCAAATTGCATGCCGAAGGGGAGGCTGATCCTGATTCTATCTAAAGTAATGTTTTTTCATATGGTTATTGAAAAATGGGAGAATAGGGTAGCGTCCTTAAATGATGTCTGTGTCGCAATTTAGCAACGTTGGCTTTAACTGCAATCGCTATTGTGCAACCCTAACCGGTTCTCGCAGCCCTTTGATTTGCAAATACGGTCACATGTTTCGAAATTGAAAAGAACGTTTACCGTCCAGACTGTCCCGCGCGCGGGGCCTCGCTCAATATGCCAAGATGAGGCTTTTTATCGAATCGGAACGAACGATTCGATCAACCAATCAGCACTGCAGAGCGGGATCCTGGACTGGATTCAAATGTGCCAGAGGCGCACAGGCCTGCTTCCTGGTTCGAATCTTTTAAGTGGGTCCCATAAAAAAAGCGTAAGCTCTTTGAGCTTACGCTTTTGGTCATATCTGATGGTGCGCCCAGCAGGATTCGAACCTGCGACCTACGGATTCGTAGTCCGTCACTCTATCCAACTGAGCTATGAGCGCAAACGAAAAAGGCGAAAGGCCGAAAGCGTATGACCCAACGCATTGAACGGAAAAAAGCATATCAGACTTGTTATTGTCAAGCAATAAAAGATTTACTCTATCTTTGGGGTTTATCTCTTTTGAGACCCCATTTCCTCATGTCTTTTTGGCGATATTTTAAAGTTTTTCACGAAAAGTCCGAATATTATATAGTGAACCTGAAAAAAGAGTGAAAAACATGAAAATGTTAAATTTTAATAAATTCAAAGACCTTAAAAAAAATAAAATGAAAATATGTGAAAATGCAGATTCAGGCTCCACGCATACAGAATTCGTCCCCCTGGTTCATCCCGAGTTCCTTCCGGAAAAAAATATTCCGGAAGAGAAATCGCTTCGTGATGACTATGAAAAACTTCGTATCACCTATGAACTGCAACGGGATATCGGCTCGGAGATCGACATTGAGCTGGTCCTTGATAGGATTTTGGACCGCACCTTTGAATTCCTTGACTATGATTCGGGCGTTATCCTTCTGGTGAACAAAAAGGGCAGACTCAAACCCCGGACCTCTCGAAACCTCAAACCTGAGAGTAAACTCATCCTTTCTTCAACCCTTATTCGGTATGTGGTGAAGGAAAAAAAAGGGGCTATTTTCTCGGATATCCTATCCGATGAGCGTTTCAATGTCGCCGAATCAATCATAATCAGCGGGATGAGATCTTCAATAGCCGTCCCGATTTTACACCGTAAAGAAATTTTGGGCGTCATCGTCATTCAATCTTCCAAGAGCATAAACGCCTTTGCAGAAAAGGATCTGCATCTTCTCATGAATATTGCCAATCACACGGCGCAGTTTATCAAGAATTCCCTTCTCCATGAGGAACTGGGGCGCTCTTTTGAGAGCGCGATCCGGACCTTCTCCGCCATGGTTGATGCCAGGCACCCGCTAACGGCGGGTCATTCTGAGCGGGTCGCTGAAATCTCAGTGATGATTGCGAAAGAAATGGGTTTGGATTCGAAGAGAATTGAGGCGTTACGTCTTGCGGCCCTGCTGCACGATATAGGAAAAATCGGAATTCGGGACAAGCTTTTGCTGAAGGAAGGTCCTCTCGACCCTTCAGAACGGGCTGAAATGAATCGTCATCCTTCGAAAACGAAGAAAATCCTGGAAAATTTTCATTTTCCGAGATCCCTTCGGCAGGTGCCTGAAATAGCCGCACTCCACCACGAAAGAGTCGATGGACAAGGTTATCCAAACGGCACCGGCGAAGACCAATTACCGCTTGAAGCAAAGATTATGGCCGTGGCCGACGTTTTCGACGCGCTGATCTCTCCTCGAGACTATCCCAAATATGACACGACAGGGAAGCCCTTGAATTGCAATAGAATGACCATCAGCATGGCCCTGTCCGTCATTGTAAAGGAAACGGGGCATCATTTTGACGCCGAAGTGGTCGAGGCTTTCAAGCGTTGCCTGACGCAGGCGATGGTTCATTTCAAGGGACGTCGTCTTGTAGCCAGAACCGTTGATTCCCTTACCAAGCATTAATCCTCGCGTTGTATCGTCAGGATTTCATCACGCCTGCATTCTTTATTTTCATCAAAATGTTCGTGGTCGAGTGCCCCTTTACAAAGGGGATCCTTTTGATTTCACCCCCGGCCGCTTTGACCAAATCGGCACCGATGATCTTATCCTCGGACCAGTCCCCTCCCTTGACGAGGATGTTCGGCGCCAGGTACCGGATAACCTTCAGGGGGTCATCTTCATCAAAGATGACCACGCCACTAACGCTCTCGAGTGCCGCCAGCAGTTCCATCCTCTCATCCTCCGCCGTGACGGGTCTTTGAGGGCCTTTGAGCGCCCTGACGGATCGGTCGCTGTTCACGGCCACGACGAGATAGTCTCCCAAGGCCCGGGCGGCGGCCAGGTAACGGGTGTGCCCACGGTGAAGAATATCGAAGCAGCCGTTGGTGAAGACGATGCGTTTCCCCAGGGTTTTCAGGTTGTCGATCTCTTTTTTCAGGTCGGGTAATGTTTTTATTTTCAGTAGGTAGTCTACCATCGATTGGTTCCCTTCACTTTGCAAATCCTGTATGCTCGTCACCGAGATTGCACATTGAAAGATTTGCCGGCGGCCCGAGCGAGGACAAGCCCAAAGACCTTTTCCGCACCTGCCCGTTTAAGGATGCGGGCGCATTCATTCAGTGTGTTGGCCGTAGTGGCGACGTCGTCCACGAGGATCAGAATTCGGCCCTTTAGGGCCTTCCCGTCGGAAACCTCGAATGCCCCCTTCACGTTTTTTCTTCTCTCATCGCGCTTAAGCCCTGTCTGGGGTCGAGTGTATCTTATTCTCCCAAGGGACAAAAAGTCCAGTTCCGCATCCAGTGCCCTTGATACATATCTTGCCAGGAGCTGGCTCTGGTTGAACCCCCTTTCGCGTAATCGTTTGGGGTGAAGGGGTATGGGGACGACCGTGGGAGACGTCAGATCGGTGAGCCATGTCAAGGCGAACGAGGCCAGAAGAGGCCCCAGGGTATCGGCAAGGTGGCTCTTTCCCCCGTACTTGAACTGATGGATGGCCGTCATGAGATCCCCCTCATAGAGATAGGGGGCGCGGGTTTTCTCAAAGAAGGGCCGTTTTCTAAGGCAGGCTTCACACCAGTGATCCTCGGAGCCGGAGGCAAAGGGTTCCCCGCAAATGAGACAGGCAGGCGATGGGATTCGAATAAGGGCCTCGAAGCAGTCTGGGCAGAGCAAGATCTCTTTTTGGTCGATCCGGACCCTGTCATGATTCAAAAAGGTCCTGCAGACCGGGCATCTCGGGGGATAAATGAGATCGATAAATTGTCTGAAGAGGTCCATGGCATCGTCGACCAAACGGCTGTTCATCCCCAACCCCCGGTAACCGATGGTTTACTTGATTTGTCTTTCCTGGGCCTGCCGCACGAATTCCTCGTAGGGGCAATCCGGATTGATGCCCGGGCAGGCCTCTTTTGTCGCCTCCCAGGTGTCCCTGTCATTCACGATGGCCGGATAAAAGGGCCAGAGAGAGCAGGGCAGGGGGGCGACCATATGGATGAGGCATTGTTTTTTCTCATCATGGAAAATGCAGTAACCGTCCGGACCGGTCTTGATATACAGGCGGCCGTTACGGGTTTCGCAATACACGTCGATAAACGATTCCGGCGTGGTATCGAGGAACTCGGAGATCCTTTTTACATCCCTTTCCTCCAGGCGTATCCCTCCTTCTCCATAGCAGCAGGTTCCGCACATCTTGCATTCAAACGCTTGCATAATAAAATCCGTTCCCTTCGATCTCTGATTTTATAAAACGCCGCTTCACGGCTCTTGAGTAGCCAGCTGAGAGCAAAATGTCCTATAACATAGGAAATATCGGTTAAAGAATTATGCTCCGCGTTTACAATCTCCGGACTTACGATGGCCCTTGGTTTTCAAAGGGCTGAAGTGTTAACAATTTTCCTTTGGCAAAATTTTAGATACCGCGACTTCGTCGCTTGATAGCCCCGCTCACGTGCGGGGCGTTTTATAAAATCGAGCAGCGATTTTATTTGAGCATATCCTCCAGCTTCCAGTCTACCCGGAGTCTCACTCT
>CAZXWJ010000323.1:0-4372 GCA_964644375.1 uncultured Desulfobacteraceae bacterium
GGTTCACCATACCGGGACGCAGTGCGAACGCGCTGGACGGATCGGACAACCGCTTACCTCCAACTCCGTGATCTATGTCAAGGACGGGGTCACGGTGGGCATCGGGACCGGGGAACAGGACCGGGTGGGCGTGGCGGAGATCGCTATCTTCAAGGCCTACACCAAGTATGCGGATACCCTGTGCTTCAAGAAGCATGGCCTTCCCTACAAGGATCTGGAACTGCAGATTGCAAAGGGCGAAAAGGACAAGGCCCTTCTGGAGGAGATCGACAAGGAGACCAACGCGGCCAAGGGCGGCCTGATCGGGGCCACCATGATCTCGGATGCCTTCTTCCCCTTCCGGGACGGGGTGGATGTGGCCATCAAGGAAGGGATCCGGGCCATCGTGCATCCGGGCGGGTCCATTCGGGATTTCGAGTCCATCGAGGCCTGCAATGAGGCCGATCCCCAGGTGACCATGGTGTTTACCGGCCAGCGTGCCTTTAAACACTAGAAAAATAGTGTAACTACTCAGCTAAGCAACCTGAACAGTTACAAAAAATAATTACAGGCCCACTCAGAGGCAGAACATAAAAAAAGCTCCGCAAAACGCGGAGCTTTTTTTATGTTCTGCCCCTTCGGCATTTGGGCCGAAAGAAGATCGTAAGGTGTGGGAGACCCCCAATGGGTTTAGAATTAAGCGAGACGTCACAAGTTGCTGAAGCAGGGGTCGTCCATACGGGTCAGTGCAAATTAAAACAGCTCAAGCTGCCGATGGGGCTTCTTTTTCCTTTTCCATGCGGCCCTCTCCAAAGGCCTGCAGCATGTATCGGGGATGAGGTCCAGAAAGGGGGACGGCCCCCCATTCAAGATGCGGCCGTTGAGGTTGCGGCGGGCGGCACGGGAAAGGATCAGGCGGTTTCGGGCCCGGGTAATCCCGACATAAAAAAGCCTCTTTTCCTCCTCGTCGTCCCGGTCGCCGAAAAGGGAGCAGGGCAGGAGTTCTCCCTCGCAACCCGTAATAAAGACCACGGGCCATTCCAGGCCCTTGGCCGCATGAAGGGACATAAGGGCCATTCGGTCACCCATAAGGCTTGCGTGGTCGATAGCCCGGTCAAGAGAAAGCACATCCAGAAAGGCGGGAAGATTCCCCTTGAAGTCTTTCCCCATGTCCTTCAGTCGGCGGAGGGCGGTTTCGGCGTCTTCGCTCAGGTCCTCGAGGTGATGAAGGTCGGCGGCCTGCTCGATGCATTCCGAGAGGGAGCCTTGGAGGCGCCAGCTTTTGAGGGTCTCCTCACCATTTTGCCCGTTCAGTTCGGGCAGGGTCAGGTAGGCTTCACGGTAATAGGGAATGGCCGGATACTGAACGGCCTGTAAAAACCGCCGAAGGAGGTTGACGGGATAACGGGCGATAATCGGTTTTTCGCCCGATCGGGCATAGGGGATACCCGCCCTCGAGAAGGCCTCTTCCAGGGCATCCCCCTGCGCGTTCAGGCGAAAGAGGACGGCGATATCCCCGAAGCCGAGGTCATCTCCGTCCTCATGGGATGCGACCCTTCCGCTGTCCAGGGAAAAATAGGTGGTCCCTCCCAGGAGTTTTTCGATCTGCTCCACGATCATCTCCGCCTCTTCTTCAGGGGTGCGGCAGGTGGTGAGAGCGATCGATTCCCCGGTGCCCCGGTGCCCCTCTAGGGGTGCCGTTTTTTGCATCAAGGCGGCGGCAGTGTCCAAAATGTGCTGTGTGGATCGGTAACTGCGGGAGAGCGACACTTTTCGGGCCCCGGGGAAATCCCGGGTAAAGGCCATAAAATTTTGCACATCCGCCCCCCGAAAGCCGTAGATGGCCTGATCCGGATCGCCGATGGCGCACAGGCTGACGGAAACGGCCCTTTTCCGCAATCGCTGTGTCAGTCCGTGGGATTCATTGTGCGGCGCTCTCATGGTATGTCTTTGCTCAATCTCCGGATTTTCTCGGCCTTTCGAAAAGCTATCCCTTTCCGAATGAATAGCGTCTTGATCCGGGTATTCCTCCCCTTCCTGCACGGGATCAAAGAGGGGAAAAACCATGGCCTTTAAAATGGCAACCTGGGTGGGATTGGTGTCCTGATACTCATCCACAAAGACATAGGGGAATCTCTCTCCGCACCGACGGGCGGTTTCGGGATGCGTCTGAAAGAGCCTGAGGGTCTCTACCTCCAGGTCGTCAAGATCCAGCATGCCGAGGCCTCGAAGCCTTTCCTGATAACGCAAGAACAGGGGGCGGAGGTCTTCTTCTCCATCCAGGGGACCTTGCTCCCGGAGTGAGGCCCGTTTCAGGGCAGGGAGGGCCTTCAGAAATCGGCCCGCCATCCGCTTTCCCTGTCGGAATTCCGAGACCGTTTGTTGGGCCAGAAAAAAGGCGTCCGGTTCCGGGCAAAGGGTGAAGTCGCCGGGAAGACCCGATAAGGTCCCTTCCTGCCTCAATTCCTCCAGACAGAACTTGTGAAAGGTGGAGACAAAGATCTCCCCTGACGCCACGTCAGGAACCAGGGCCTCAATCCTTTCTTTCATCTCCAGGGCCGCCTTGTTGGTAAAGGTCAGGGCAAGGATCTGATCCGGATTCGCCACGCCCTGTCGAAGAAGGTAGGCGATTCGGTGGGTGAGGGTCAGGGTCTTGCCCGTGCCGGGACCGGCCACAATCAGAAGGTGTTCGCCCTGGTGGGTGACGGCCTCCTTCTGTTCCGGATTGAGGGGATCGAGCAGGGGATCGGAGATGCGATCATCGGTGGGTTCCGTGGTGCGCCCCTGTTTTGTGATGTTCCGGTCTTTTGGCGCCGGGGTCTTTTTCTTTCCGGCCTTTTTTTTCAAAGGTGCACCAAAAAGGGCCATCTGCCCGGCCAGTGCCTCCTTTTCCCCTTCCCCAAAGAGCCGAATGGTGCCGTACTCACCGTCATACCCTTCCTGCCGGATCACCCGGTTTCGGCGCATGCGGTCGATGGCCTCGGCCAGGAGCGGGCCCCCGGCCTGTTCGATGTCCTTGAGAGGCGCTTCCATGAGGATATGAAGCTCGGGACCGAGGGTCGTCAGGAGGTCTTCATAGGCACGGAGGACCCTTTTAGAGGCAGGGCCCGTGCCTACGATTTCGGAGACGATTTCGGGGAGCGGGATCAGGCTGTGAAAGGGTTTTGAGGGCCGGGGTTCCGTCCGGTCGGCCAGGGCTTCGATCCGGTGGAGGACCCCCAGGGTCATTGGCCTTCCGCATTCCGGACAGATTCCGTCGACCGCTGCGGATTCCCCGGGATGAAGGCAGATCCCGCATTTTCGATGGCCGTCATAGTGGTATTTCCCTTCTTCCGGGAAAAACTCGATGGTCCCTTCGAAGCCTTCCTGGGTGATCATGGCCTCCCGGACGGGGGCGTAACCCAGTGGGGTGTTGAAGAGATTGCCTTCCCTGCCGAGCTTGGCCGGGGAGTGGGCATCGCTGTTGGATACCAGGAGGTATTTGTCCAGGGCGGACAAGAGCCGGTTCATGGGCGGATCCGAGGAGAGGCCCGTTTCCAGTGCGTGGATATGGGGCGTCAGGTCGTCAAAGCATTCTTCGATCGTGTCGAAACCGGACTTGCTGCCGAAGAGGGAAAACCACGGGGTCCAGATATGGGCCGGGATGAAAAAGGCCCTTTCATCCGCTTCGAGGACGATTTCCAGGAGATCTCTGGAGTCGAGCCCGAGAATGGGCCGGCCGTCGGATTTGAGGTTGCCGATGCGATTGAGCCGGTCATTGAGCCGGATGACGGCATCGAAATCCGGCATAAGGATCAGGTTGTGTACTTTTCGGGTCCTGTCTCCCCGTTTGTAGATGCAGCTGATTTCCCCGGAGAGGAGAAATCGTGTGGGAAACCAACAGGATTCGGGAACCTCCTTGTCAACCTCTTTTTGAATTTCGGGGTTGAGCCGGTACAGGCCCTCTTCCGCTTCAACCAGATTTTCCCTGAGTTCCGAAATCCATCCCGCGTGGGTAAAATCTCCGGTCCCCACCAGGGTGATGCCCTTTTTTTGTGCCCAGAGGGAGAGGTGCCGCGGATCCAGATTCCGGGCGGTGGCCCGGGAAAAATGGGAATGAATGTGCAGATCGGCGATAAATGTCATGTCCGGGATGATTCCTCAATATGCCTGTGTATGTCAAGCAGATCGTGAATTTTCTGATCCACCGTCAAGGCATCATCGGTCCTGCGGACCGGAGGCCTTGCAAAGTCAAAGTTTCAAGTGACCAAAGCCGATGCATTCGCAAAAGGTCTCATTCTCACGATGAAGGACACGAATTTTAAATGGAAGTCTCAGGATAAAATCCCGGGAAAGGGCCTTGCACCTTGACACCCGGCCGGGGCCTGAAATAAAAAGCCTGTGAGGATAAAAA
>CAZXWJ010000324.1:0-4368 GCA_964644375.1 uncultured Desulfobacteraceae bacterium
CTCAACGCCGCGGCAGGGGCCAAGCAGGTCAACCCTCTCCTGCTCCAGGCAGGGGCCATGATGGGTGTGAGACGGATCAGGGGCACCTTTTCCATTCTGCTCCCGGGCGCCATGCCCAATATCATGGCCGGTCTTCGTTTGGGCCTTGGGGTCTCGTGGGCCTATCTGGTTCTGGGGGAGTTGACCGGTGTTCCAAACGGACTCGGTGCGGTCATTATGGATGCCCGCATGCTGGGCCGGATAGATATCATCGTAGTCGGGATCATCATTATAGCCGTCATCGGCAGGTTCAGTGACAAATTACTGCAGGTCTTACTGAGATTTTTCTTCAAGAGTGCCAGGAGGATGTCTTGAAAACGGAACTGAAGGCCGTTTCCATGTCACGGCATGAGAAAAAGCAAACCATTCTGGAGATCAAAGACCTTCGTAAGGTTTTTAAGATCAATGGCGCTTTTCATACGGTTTTGGAAGATATCAACCTGAAGGTCAAGAACGGTGAAATGATCTGTTTCCTTGGACGTAGCGGGTGCGGAAAATCCACCCTTTTGAAAATCCTGGCGGGGTTTATCTCTCCCAGTTCCGGGACGGTACGCATCAAAGGAAAAACCGTGACCCATCCGGGCCCGGACCGTTGTGTGGTCTTTCAGGAAGACACGCTCTTCCCATGGTTGACGGTTCAAGAAAATATTGCCTTTGGCTTGAAAGGGAAGAGGATGGCAAAAAAAGCCGTTAAGGACGAAGTGGATCGATTCCTTGCCCTGGTCGGCCTGAGTGAATTCAAGGACTATGTGCCCGCGGATATTTCAGGCGGCATGAAGCAGCGGGTGGCCCTTGCACGGGTCCTCATTCTGAAGCCGGAGATCCTTCTCATGGATGAACCTTCTGCCTCCCTTGACACCCAGACGCGGGAGGAGATGCAAAATTTACTCCTTTCCCTATGGCGGAATTTGTCCCATACTATTCTCTTTGTAACGCACGATGTGAGCGAGGCCGTGACCCTTGCCGACAGAATATATGTCATGGGCAAGGACCCCGGATGCATTCGGGAAGAAATCTTTGTAGACCTGCCCCGACCAAGGACAGGACAAAGAAGGGGGTTCCTCGAACTCAGCAGAGGCCTTCACGCATGCATTCGGGATTGATGAGGGAGCAAATATCAGGCTCACCGGCCTTGATTGCGGTTGTTTTTATGAATACCTGAATCTTGCATCAGAGATCACCTGTGGCACGGAATAACTTGCTATATCAAGGCAATTCCACTACCGGGAGACCAGCATGAGCCAAAAGACCGCACAGAGAATTGCCATCATCCTGGCCATCATCCTGGTGGTTGTTGCCTTCAAGGTATTTGAGCTTGGTCGGTTTTTTTCCCTGTCCTATCTCAAGACATCTCAGGAATCTTTTGCCGCACTTTATGCTGAGCACCAGGTATCGGTCATTGGGGCCTACCTGGCCATCTATATTATTGTGACCGCCCTCTCTCTGCCCGGGGCAGCGGTCCTGACCCTGGCAGGCGGCGCGTTATTCGGTCTCTGGGTGGGAACCATTGTGGTATCCTTTGCGAGCACCATCGGCGCCACCCTGGCCTGTTTCGTTTCCCGGTTCATCTTGCGGGATTGGGTACAGAACAAGTTCGGGGACAAGCTGGGGACCATTAACCGGGGCATTGAAAACGAGGGGGCCCTCTATCTATTCACCATGCGGCTGATCCCTGCTTTCCCCTTTTTTGTTGTTAATCTGGTGATGGGCCTGACCAAAATGCCTCTCTTCACCTTTTACTGGGTCTCCCAAATGGGCATGCTGGCAGGAACCATTGTGTATATCAACGCGGGAAAGGAACTGGCAAAGATTGATTCCTTGTCCGGAATCCTTTCTCCGAGTCTGATTATTTCCTTCGTGATCCTCGGCCTCTTTCCCATCATGGTAAAAAAGGTGATGGATTGGTACCGCGGCAAAAAAGGCAAATCGTTTACTTCATCGGGAATCCGATAGTCTTTGGAAACCTGGCGGTCCGGGTATCGTTTGATGTTCATGGAAAGGCCGCAAACGTATCTATCGGCCGAAGAAGGTCCGGTAACTTCATAAACCCAACCTAGAGGTACTGTGAAAAAAAAACAGACCCAAAAAATTATTCGACCTGAAGTGCTCCTAAAGACGGATATGGCCGCTATGTCGCGGGCTGCCGCAGAAATTTTCGTTACCGCCGCGCAGATGGCTGTCGAGGGATCGGGGCGTTTTACCGTTGCGCTCTCCGGCGGGACTACACCAAGAGTGCTCCACAAAATGCTCGCGGAAAAATCCTTTTCCCCGCGCATCCCATGGGACAGGACCCACATCTTCTGGGTGGATGAACGTTGTGTGCCGGTGGATGACCTGGCCAGCAACTACGGCTCGGCAAAGAAGGACCTGCTCGATCGTGTCCCGATTCCCCGTGAGAATATCCACCCGATGCCGTCGAATCTGCCGTCCTTTGAAGGCGCTCGGCAATATCTGGAGACCCTGGTTGATTTTTTTAAATTAAAAAGAGGGCAGTTTCCCGTTTTTGACCTGATTTTTCTGGGAATCGGAAACGACGGTCATACCGCCTCACTTTTTCCCAATCACCCGGCGCTGGAGGAGACGGAAAGGTTGACCACCCATGTCAAGGGAGGGGATCCCTTTGTAAACCGGATCACCCTGACCCTGCCGGTCCTGAATCGAAGCAGACAGGTCGTTTTTCTGGTTTCCGGAAAAGGGAAAGCAGAGGTCGTCAGAACGGTCTTCAAGGGGGAACCGGAGCCTCCCCCCGCCGGTAGAGTGGCGCCCCTTTTCGGCCGATTGACCTGGCTCCTGGATCTGAAAGCGGCCACGTTGCTTTCGAAGAAGGTTTGAGTGAAGAACCTCGGCGCAGAGAATTGGGCTTACGGAACCTTCAACTGCCCCAGAGGTTCGGTTTTTTGACAGTGAAATAAACCATGAGATCATTTGCTATCCCCCATGATGCTCGTCCAAAGACGGATGGATCGCCCGGGGAGCACAGAAACGATTCATCCGATTTTGGAAACTTGCGACCCCACAGAGAGGTAATGATCATGTCTAAGATCAATGATCTGGCGAGATTGGGACAGTCCGTGTGGTATGATTGCATCCGCCGCTCCTTTATTTCTTCCGGGGAGTTGAAGGCCTGGATCGATAAAGGCCTTCGCGGTCTTACGTCCAATCCTTCCATTTTTTCGAAGACCATTGCCGGGAGTGCGGACTA
Source organism: uncultured Desulfobacteraceae bacterium (assembly GCA_964644375.1). GTDB lineage: Bacteria > Desulfobacterota > DSM-4660 > Desulfatiglandales > HGW-15 > CAYNYM01. Next base: position 3,242 of record CAZXWJ010000324.1, read on the forward strand.
CGATGAGGCCCTGCTGTGTTCGGCCCAGCAGGGCAGGTCCCCTGGAGAGGTCTATGAGGCCCTCGCGCTTGAGGATATCGGCATGGCCGCCGATCTTTTCAGACCGGTGTATGAATCCACGGGTGGTGCCGACGGTTATGTCAGTCTGGAAGTGGACCCCAACCTGGCCCGGGATACCTCGCACACGGTCTCGGAGGTCAGGCGGTTGTTCGAAAAACTGCAGCGCCCCAACATCATGATCAAGGTCCCTGCCACCCCGGCCGGCATCCCGGCCATTGCGGAATTGACCGGTTCGGGAGTAAACGTGAATGTGTCCCTCCTTTTCAGCATCAAGGTCTATAAGGAGGCGGCGGAAGCCTACATTCGGGGGCTGGAGAAACTGGCCGCAGAAGGACCCTCGGTCATGGGTGGGCATTCGGTGGACAAGGTGGCCTCGGTGGCCTCCTTTTTTGTCAGTCGGGTGGATACGGCCGTGGACAAGGCCCTGGAAGCCGTCGGGAACAAGGACCTTCGGGGAAAAATTGCCATTGCCAATGCCAAGATTGCATACCTGGAATTTCAAAGCATATTCAGCGGGACGCCCTGGGAAAAACTATCTGCGAAGGGCGCCCGTGCCCAGAGGCTTCTCTGGGCCAGTACGGGTACCAAGAACCCGGTTTATCCCGACACCCTGTATGTGGACGCCCTCATCGGACCGGATACGGTCAATACCATGCCCCCCGCCACGTTGATAAATTTTCTCGACCATGGCACCCTGTCCGGGACCCTGACCGAGGGCATCGAAGAGGCCACAACCCAACTGAGGCAGCTTTCCGATCTGGGCGTCGACTTGGATGAGATCACCCGGGGTCTCCAGGAAGAAGGCGTTGCGGCCTTTGTGGAGCCCTTTGAAGCTTTGCTGGCGAGTATTTCCGAAAAGCAACGGCGCATTTTGGACGGCAAAAAGGACTATGAAGCGAGTCTTGGGGAATATCAGGGCGCGGTGGGTGATGCCCTTGCCCACCTTCGGGAAGAGAAGGTCATGAACCGCATATGGGCTCATGATCATCGGGTCTGGAAAGACGCGCCGGGAGAAATTGTCAATCGTCTGGGTTGGCTTTACAGTCCCGATGTCATGGTGGACGCGA
>CAZXWJ010000325.1:0-4337 GCA_964644375.1 uncultured Desulfobacteraceae bacterium
AAACCATCTCTACAATGAACTGGAAGGCCTTTATGGCGGTATGTGGGATCTGGAAATCGATCCCATCAAGCATGCCCATAAAATGATTGCCCATATCGACAAGAAGAGAAAGGCCCTGGGCATTGATAAGGCCCGTGACCGTGTCCTGATGGATATGGCCGATCGAAGAGATATGGAAGCCGCTTAAGAAAGGAGGAGAAATATTATGTCAAAATTAGTTGCATTCGCAGCCATTCAGGGCGCTTATAATATCGTCTCAAAGGCCGAAGGGAAGTACAAAAGGGCCTTGGAGACCTATGGCGGCGGCCAGAAACTGGAGTTTCCAAATACCGCCTATTTTCTACCCATCATTTATTCCCTGACGGGCATCAAGGTCACGGATCTGGATTCGGCCAGGAAGCCTCTGGACTTCGCCCGAAGCCTCTTGCCGCCCCATGTCAAGAAGGACTGTCATCTTCCCTATCTCGGTCCCCTGCTGGATGCGGGGATGGCCGCACTTTTCGCCGAGGAGATTGCCGAGGCCATTCGTTATGTGGAAGACCCTGATTTTTACCAGCCTTCCGTAGAAGATCCCGACGTCGATAACGGCAAGATCTGGCTGGGTGCCGCCGATGACGCCATTATGAGAAAGCGCGGCGTTGAATTCGTGGATGGCACCGCACCGGGTTTCGCAGCCATCGTCGGGGCGGCGCCTGATTCGGCCACGGCCAAAAAAATAGCGGAAGAGTATCAGCTCAAGACTATTTACGTGTTCATGGCGGCAAACCAGAACGGGACCTCATTTGCCGAGCAGTTGCTGGAAGAAAAGGTTCAAATCGGATGGGGTACTCGTTTGGTGCCCTTCGGTCCGGATATCTCTGCTGCGGTTTTTGCTCTGGGTTTTGCTAATCGTGCCGGCATGTCCTTTGGGGGCATCCAGCCCGGTGATTTCAAAAAGCAACTCAAATACCAGAAAGACCGTATCTTCGCCTTTGTGAACGCTTTGGGCGAGGTCAACGCCGAATGGGCCGCCAATGCGGCGGGTGCCGTCAACTGGGGATTCCCGACCATCTCGGATACCGATATTCCTGAAATTCTGCCTACCGGGGTCTGCACCTACGAGCATGTCGTGGCCAATGTCGGCCACGATGAGATGCCCGCAAGATCCATCGAGATTCGGGGGCTCAAGGTGAGTATTACGGAGATCGATATTCCCCTGGCCTATGGTCCCGCCTTTGAGGGAGAGCGCGTTCGAAAGGACGACCTTTATATCGAGATGGGCGGCGGCAAGACCCAGTGTACCGAGCTGTGTAAGATGGCGGAAATGAACGATATCGAGGACGGTAAGGTCAATGTGGTCGGCCCCGATGTCACGGACTCCAAGAAGGGCGACAGGCTGCCCCTTGGAATCTTTGTCCAGGTGGCCGGTCGAGAAATGCAGGCGGACTTTGAACCTATCCTGGAACGCCAGATTCACCATCTCATCAATTATGCCCAAGGCGTCATGCATATCGGGCAGCGCGATATTTCCTGGATTCGAGTAGGCGAACCGGCTGTGGAAAAGGGTTTTACCCTTAAGGACCTCGGGACCATTCTTCACGCCAAATTTCATCAGGATTTCGGAAACATTCTGGATAAGGTGGAGGTCACCCTCTATACTAAGAAGGAAGATGTAGCCAAGCTGACCAAAACGGCCAGGGCGGAGTACAAAAAGAGAGACGATCGTGTGGAAAAGATGACGGATGAGAGTGTAGAGACCTATTATTCATGCACCCTCTGTCAGTCCTTCGCCCCTAGCCACGTGTGTATGGTTAGCCCCGAAAGAACGGGTCTTTGTGGTGCCTACAATTGGATGGACTGCAAGGCATCCTACGAGATCAACCCAACCGGACCCAACCAGCCCGTAGAAAAGGGTGAATGCATCGATCCTAAACTGGGCCAATGGAAGGGCGTCAATGACTTTATTTACAAGGCCTCACGCCAGGCCATTGACCATTACAACTTTTACAGTCTGGCTATTGATCCCATGACAACCTGCGGTTGCTGCGAATGCATTGCTGCCGTTCTGCCCGGTTGTAACGGCGTGATGACGGTTCACCGGGATTATACCGGTGAGACACCCTGTGGTATGAAGTTTACCACCCTGGCCGGTGTGATGGGTGGCGGTCTGTCGTCTCCCGGCTTCGTAGGCCATTCAAAATACAATATCACGCAACGGAAATTCATCGTCGGCGACGGCGGGCTCCTTCGAATGGTTTGGATGCCCAAATCCCTGAAAGAAGAACTCAGGGACCGTCTGATCAAGAGAGGCGAGGAAGTGGGTGTGCCCGATTTGATCGACAGGATTGCTGATGAAACCGTGGGCATTACCGAAGATGAGGTTATGGCGTTTCTCCAGGAAAAGGAACACCCGGCCCTGAAGATGGAACCTATTGTTGAGTAAAGCTGTCAAGTCGGGTGGAGATTTCCTGGATCGATGTCGGGTTCTCCACCTGATTTGACTCTTATATTCGAATCAGGAGTATATTATGGGACTGACAGGAATTCAGATTTTTAAGTTGTTACCCAAGACCAACTGCGGTGAATGCGGGGTGCCGACCTGCCTGGCCTTCGCCATGAATCTCGCTGCGGGAAAGGCCGAACTCGATTCTTGTCCCTATGTCTCTGAGGAGGCACGGGAACAACTTGCGGAGGCCTCTGCCCCGCCCATAAGGCCCGTTGCCATCGGCGCCGGGGTGAGATCCCTGAAGATCGGCGGTGAAACCGTCATGTTCAGGCATGAAAAAACTTTTTATAATCCTACCGGGTTGGCCGCTCTGGTCCAATCGGATATTTCGGCGGATGATCTTGATAAAAAACTCAAGGAGTGGAATGCCCTTCAATATGAAAGGGTCGGTTTGAATCTCAGGCCGGATTTGGTGGCCCTGAAGGACGTCAACGGTGACGCTAGCGGTTTTGCGGCAGCAGCGAAAAAGATCGCCGAAGAGAGTGAATTCGGGCTGATCCTCATGAGCGACAAAATGGATGCTATGAAGGCGGCCGTTGAGGCCTGTGCCTTCAAAAAACCCCTCCTTTACGCCGCCACGGATCAGAACGCCGAGGACATGGGGAATCTGGCCAAAGAGACCGGGCTGCCCCTGGCCGTGAAGGCGGAGAACATGGACGATCTCATTGCCCTTAGTGACAAACTGACGGACATGGGACTCAAGGACCTTGTCCTGGATTCGGGCGCCAGAGAAGCCAAGCAGCTCTTCCATGATCAGGTTGCGATACGGCGGGCGCCCCTAAAGGCCGGAAACCGTTCCCTTGGTTTCCCCACCATCACCTTTCCCTGTGACATGGCGAGTAACCTGGACATGGAAACGGCTTTCGCCGCCATGCTCATCGCCAAGTATGCCGGGATCGTGGTGCTTTCGGATTTCAGGGGCGAAAGTCTTTTTCCTCTCCTCCTGGAGCGCTTGAATATTTTCACCGATCCTCAACGTCCAATGACTGTGACGCAGGGGATTTATGAGATCAACGGCCCGGATGAAAATTCACCCGTTTTGATCACCACCAACTTCTCTCTCACCTACTTTATAGTCGGTGGCGAGATAGAGGGAAGCAGGGTCCCCTGCTGGCTGCTCGTCATGGATACGGAAGGTCTCTCCGTGATGACCGCCTGGGCCGCTGGGAAATTTTCGGGTGACGTTGTGGGCGCCTTTGTGAAAAAATGCGGTATAGCCGACAAGGTGGCCAATAAGAAGATTGTTATCCCCGGATATGCCGCCGCGATCAGCGGAGAGATGGAAGAGGAAGTGCCGGATTGGGAGGTGCTTATTGGTCCAAGAGATGCATCTCTGATACCGAAGTATCTCAAAGATATGGTCAAGTAGATCAGAAAGGGGCGTACTATGCTACTGATAGGGGAAAATCTGAATGTTATCAACAAGGTGATTGGAAAGGCCTTTAAGGAGAAGGACCCGGGGCCGATCGTCATCGGCGCAGTGCAGGGCGCCAGCTGCTTCGGCCCGGCCTACGAGTTCGCGATGATCGTCGATGCCGACCTGCGCAAGCGCAAGCTGCGCGACAAGGTGCCGATGACCTTCGTCACCAGCGAGCCGTACATCGGCCACATGGGGCTGGGCGGCGTCGGCGATTCCAAGGGCCTGATGGAATCGGAGATGCGCCAGCGCCACATCAAGTGGATCGTCAACAGCAAGGTGGCCGAGGTGCGCGACGGCGAGATGACCGTGGTCGAGCACGATGCCAAGGGCCAGCCCGGCGAATCGCACGTGCTGCCGTTCAAGTTCTCGATGCTGCTGCCGGCGTTCAAGGGCGTGGAGCCGGTGGCGGCGGTGGAAGGCCTGTGCAACCCG
>CAZXWJ010000326.1:0-4336 GCA_964644375.1 uncultured Desulfobacteraceae bacterium
AAAATAGTACATATTTTCTTGAATTGGTAGGAATAATAATACGTAAAAAATATAGCTCGTGCCCATCCGGGAATGAAATTCGGGCACGCGTGAGTTTTCAGTTCAGAAATGAGACATTTTTTGCAAGTTCTAGGAAAACAAGAGGTTGCGCGGAGACGTACGAGCAGTACGTCGCACAAGAAACCTCGCAGTTTGAGGCCGAAATTGCGAAAAAGGGCCATTTCTGGATGAAAACTAGCTCACGGCATGGGCGGATCAGAGGGTCTGGGGACGGGCCAAGCCAACCTATTGATTCCTAATGATAAACATTCAAAAAAAAGGCTCTTTCAGACCCTATATCTCAGGAGTCAATTTAGGCGTATTCCAATTTAATTCAGCATGTTGGCGTGGCCTCCTCCCCAAAGGAAAATTTTCCGTTGCCGGTCGGCGGTTGATTAAAACGTCGGGGGTGGTTACCAGGCGGTTCTTACGGGATACTGGAAGATGGCCTCGTCCGTGGTAAGCAGGACAAGACAGTGCACAATACTTTGGCAGATCAGCATGCGGTCAAAGGGGTCCCTGTGATAGGGCGGAAGCCGTTTGAGGTAAAGGGTCGTCTCTTCCTCAAGGGGAAGGGGGTCGTGAAATTCCGGTTTTTTGAACCGCTAAGACGCAAAGTCTTTTACGATACGATGAAAAAGCTATCTTGGCACCTTGAGCGAAGCCCGCCGGTCGAAGATCCTGTCTTTAGCGGGATTGGACGTCCCGCTTTCCATATTCAGCAGTCCGGGCGGCTATTGAAACGGCTCGCCAATTCCCATCGAGATGAAACTTAAGAAGGGCGATGGCCTTAATTCCATTATTGAGGCAATAACGGCGCAGTTTTAGTGGGTTATTGCTTTTGATGATGGGGCCTCCGTTTGACCGTTATGATTATTCATAATAAGTCAAAGGGTGATTTTGCCCCTTCATTCGGTATTGGAAGAGACTTTTTTCCTTTCCGTTACCCGTTAGACTCCGTTATAGGGCTCAGGATTATCTTTTCAGCGGATACCATTTGAGGGGCACGCTGTCCCAGGCACCATATCTTGTTGACAGGTCAATGCAAAATCTATATGCTCCTGTAATAATAAAAGAATTCGTAACAACCAATTGTTTTTCAGGGTTTGTCTAAAAAGCCTTTCCGGATCTGGATTTTCTTCGAATTCCGCGTTTCGACTATCCTTATCCGGAGGGCTTTTTTCATTTTATGAGACTGAAACGCGGATCTTGCCACTCGGTCATGTGATCAGAGGTGTTCTATCCGGTGAGGAAAGAAATATTGAATAAATTGTAAGAGATTAGGATGAAAAGATGTTGGAAGTCAGGTCACTATGTAAGAATTTCGGGGGTTTGAGAGCGGTTGATGGTTGCAGTTTCCATGTGGAAAAGGGTACTATTACAGGGCTGATCGGCCCGAACGGTGCGGGAAAAACCACTCTGTACAATTTGCTGACAGGTTATCACAAGGCGGATTCGGGTCAGATATTTTTTCGGAATGAGCCCATCCAGGATCAGCCTTCCTATCAGATTTTTCAGAAAGGCATCAGCCGTACTTTTCAAATCACCCGCGAGTTTGGGCGGATGACCGTATTGGAAAACCTCATGGTGGTTCCTAAAGGCCAGGTAGGCGAACGGATGGGGATGGCCTTGTTTTCTTCGGGAGCGGTCCGGAGGCAGGAAGAACAAATTCGCGCCAGGGCCCTGAACATTTTAGAACAAATTCAGCTCATCGATTTGCAGGATCAATACGCGGCGACTCTTTCCGGGGGACAGAAAAAGCTGCTGGAACTGGGCAAAACGATGATGGCCGATCCCGAATTGATTCTTCTCGATGAACCCGGGGCAGGCGTCAACCGGTCCCTGATGGTAAAATTGATCGGAATCATTCAGGATCTTTGCAAGAACGCGGGCATCACATTTTTGATCATCGAGCACGATATGGATCTGGTCATGAATCTGTGCGATCCGATTATCGTTTTAAGTGAAGGCAAGAAGCTTGCGGAGGGCAGCCCCCAACAAATCCGCGAGGATCAAGGGGTGCTGGAGGCTTACCTGGGAGGTCAGTATCGATGACGCTATTACAGGCGAATCAAATTACCGCCGGGTATGGTGAAACGAAGATTCTGAAACAGGTTTCCATCTCCCTCAATCGGAGTGAAATCGTTTCCGTTATCGGACCCAACGGCGCAGGAAAATCGACGCTCTTAAAGGCCATTTTCGGCATTCTCAAGCCCATGGGCGGGACGATAGAACTGAACGGCAGGGATATCACGGGAATGAGTCCGGATAGAATTGTCCGGGAAGGCATAGGATACGTGCCACAGGTTGACAATGTATTTCCGTCGCTGACCATTCAGGAAAATTTGGAAATGGGCGCCTACACGCGGTCGGATGACTATACGGCTACGATGGAAGAGATGTATACCCTTTTCCCTGTCTTGCAGGAGCGCCCCAACACCCCGGTTCACCATCTTTCCGGGGGACAGCGACAAATGGTTGCCATGGCCAGGGCCCTTATGCTGACGCCCAAGGTCTTGCTGTTGGACGAGCCTTCTGCGGGCTTGGCGCCGATTTTGGTCGGTAATATCTTCGAAAAAATCACCGAAATCAATCAGAGCGGCGTGGCCATTATACTCATAGAGCAGAACGCCATCGAGGCCTTGAAAATTTCCCACCGGGGTTTCATATTGGCGGGCGGGGAAAACCGCATCGAGGACACGGCCGCAAATATATTGGCCAACAAGGAAATCGGGAGCCTCTATCTCGGGGAAGCATGATGCTGCCCGCATGAGGGTGCGCATTGTTTCTTGTTCCGAACAGGCTCTAACTAGTGCTCATCCGGAAATGACTATTCCCGGACTCGGGCTATCAGCGATCAGCTTTCAGCCGTCAGAAAAAAACTTTAAGAAACAAGCCCTTAAGCTGATAGCTGACTGCTGATGGCTGAGCGCTCCATCCTGAAATCTCAGATTTCTGGATGGACACTAACTAAATATCCTGGAAACCCACTTCTTCTCGGGAATCAGGCCCTGGGGGTGTTTGATGAGCATATAGATAAAGAGGGCGGCAATCACCATGAGCCGGATTCCGCCCAGGCGGGCGGTGAGATCGGCCGGTACGAAATTGAGGATAAAATTTGAAGCGATGAAAAATCCCCAAATTGCGAAGCTGCCGAGGATCGCACCCCAATCATTTCCGCTGCCGCCGACGATCAGCATGATCCAGATCATGAACGTCAGTTCAGAGGTAAAACTGCTGGGGTTGATGAACCCGATATAATGGGCATAGAGACTCCCTGCGGCCCCCATAACGGCTGCACCCAGGACGAATGCCTGGATTTTGAAACGAAATGCATTTTTGCCCTGCATCATCGCAGCTGCTTCATCATCCCTGATTGCCTTCAGTGTCCTTCCCCACGGAGACCTGTGCACGCGATGGACTGCAATATACGCCATCACGCTCACCAGAGCCACAATGGCCAAAAAAGCGCCGTCATAGGCCACGCCATGAAAGACATTTGTCAGTGGTCGATAAATGCCGCTCATGCCCATTGAGCCGTTCGTCATCCACTGCTCGTTGACGGCCACCAATCGAACAATCTCCCCAAACCCAAGCAACGTAATGGCAAGATACCCCTTGTCGAGTTGGAGGCTGGGGAGGGCCAGAAAAAAGGCGACCCCCCCGGCGCACATCATAGCGCCCAGCAAGGCGAGGGGAAACGGCAAGTTCAGCCCGACCGAACGGCCCAGCTCGCCAATGCCTTGTGTAAAGTAGACCGTCGCATAAGCCCCCACTGCGTAAAATCCGGCAATCCCGATATTCAGCAGGCCCCCATAACCCCATTGAATGTTCAGACCCAGGGTCAAGATCGCATAGATGCATGCGGTGGTCAGAAAGTAAATGAAAAATGCCAGAATGCCTAACGATTCCATATCAGAGCCTTTATTTGCCTGAACATTCCGGAACGGACAAAAATAACGAGAATAATGGCGGCAAAAGCGATACCGGGTTTATAGGCCGTTGGCAGAAAGGCCACCAGGCCTTCCTGGGCCAGGCCGATGAATAACCCTCCAACCATGGCCCCGTACATGCTGCCTACCTTTCCGAAAATCGTGGCGGCATAAACCGGTAGCAACAAACGCCAGCCCTGAAGGGGGTTCAGGCTTGAATCGATACCCAGGAACACACCGCCCGAAAGGGCCAAAATCCCGGCTATAACGAGATTCCAGAATACGATCTTTTCCGTGCTGATCCCCGAGGCCTCTGCCAGCATCCCGTTGTCCGCCACGGCTCGTGTTGCTTTGCCCAGTTTGGT
>CAZXWJ010000327.1:0-4334 GCA_964644375.1 uncultured Desulfobacteraceae bacterium
GGGGTATTGACCTGTTCATACTTGATCACCACCTGTTGAGAAGCACTGAAGGGCTAACCTGGCTTGAGAATTTGTCAAATGCAGTTGGGAAACCGATCTTATGTGCAGCGGATTTCATGGGCAAGGAAAGAACGCTTATGGAGGCAAAACGAGAAAGCCTTTACCACATCCTTCCCGTATCAGATGACTGGCATGAGGACTATGCAAAGGGTAAAACGAACACTCAGAATTATCGCCACGGTTTATGATCGAACACGGCCCAAGTCCTCGAGGAATTCTTCTCCCGGCTCCGGGACACCAAGAGCAAGGCTGTGAAATTCCCCGCTCGACTGGGAGAAGGCCCTATTTATTCAAGGCTTGGGATGCCATGAGAAAATTGCAAAGGAGTTTTATAGAGGGATGAACACTTACTTGGAATGCATACCCTGCTTTTTTCGACAGGCACTCTTTGCTGCCAGGGCGGCCACAGACGATGAAAAGAAGGCCAAACAGGTTTTAGACAGGATAGCGGAATTAATTCCAGATATTCCATTAGACAGCCCGCCCCCCGAAACAGCGAGATTGATCTACCGCGCGGTACGGGAGGTAACAGGCGTGGTCGATCCTTTCAATGCCTACAAAGCAAGAAGTATCGAAAACGCCCTCTCCCTTTATGAAGGATTGAAATCTGTTGTTGAAAGCGCTGAAGATCCTCTGCTGACGGCTGTCAAAATTGCCATCACGGGAAACGTCATTGATCTGGGCGCCAATCCGAATTTTGATCTTGAAGGAGAAATGAAAGATGTCTTTGAAAGGACAATTTCCACAGACCATTATGAATCCTTCAGGCGAAGCGTTGAGAAGGCCCGGACCGTATTGTATTTGGGGGATAATGCCGGAGAGACCGTTTTTGACAAGATACTTATTGAAACCCTGGAGAAGAACACAATCTATGCGGTCAGAGACATTCCCATTATAAACGATGCGAACATCGAAGATGCCGAAAAAAGCAGAATCGGTGAGGTGGCCCGGATCATGTCTTCCGGGTGTGATGCACCCGGGACCATCCTGAAAAGATGCTCTGGGGAATTTCTGGACATCTTCAGGGCTGCGGACATTATCGTGAGCAAAGGTCAGGGAAATTTTGAGAGCCTCTCGGGCGAAGAAGCGCCGATCTTCTTTCTTCTCAAAGTGAAGTGCCCGGTTATCGCCAGGCATCTTGGTAAAAAAACCAGCGAAATAATTCTAAAAGACATCCGTTTGTAAATGAACGTGCCCTTCGCATATAAGAGCAGAAAGAGGGTTCAAAGGGTTTCCGTTCCTTTCTTTTTTTTGACAAGATGTCTTCCCATTTTCACAAGGTCATAGTGCATTTTTTCATACTTTCGTATCCACCCCTTCAAAAGTTTAAGCTCACGCCATCTGTCCCAACAAAACAATGCCACCGTCAGATGCCCGTAACCTATTAAATATTGTATGGGTTTAAGGTCTCATTGCCGCAATTGATCCTTTCCGCTCTCTCAGGCACAAATATTGAAACATTGACCAATTGATTAAGCATCAATAAGATAAACGGGGGTGTTAGGGATGAAGGCCCATGATTCTCAAGATGAGTACGTCACCCAAATCACAAAAATTTCTTTTGATATGGTAATGCATACCGCTATTTACCTCTTGGAGGAGGCTGAGACACTATCGGCTGAGGAGCGTTTTCACCTCATTGAGGGCCTGAAAAGGAAACTTTCTACAGAGAGTCAGCGCGATTGCCTGGGTTTTCTCTTATAAAGGATACTGGAACGACCCTTTAAAAAAACGCAAAAACGAATTTGTGTGGTCTGTGATTCGCTTTTTTGGTAATCTAAAGCGTAAAATACGTATCCCCTTAGATGACAACGCTGTCAGCCGCTTTCTGTCTCATATTTTTTCGCTGGAATACTTCTGTGTCTATCTTTACCTTTTCCGCAGTATAAGAAGGACACCACAATTCAGGGACGGACCGATCCTTCACTTCTCGAAGATTGATTTGATTGGACATGCGGACGTTCTATCACCGTTGTCCCCCATTCATCAATTTCGCAGAACCTGTCACGGTATTTTGCGCATGCTTCAAACCGGCCGAGATAGTTGACAGTGGTGATTTCTGAGAAATCCCTATTAAAACACAAATACTGGCTGCTGGACAAAAAGCAGGGAAGGAGTCTTCGTATGAAGCCGGCAATGATTATTGCTCGATTTCGTGACGGCCGGATGAAAAAGGGCTACTCTCAGGATTTTTTCCCGAATAAACCCTTATTTCACCTTCAAGTACAATCTGAAGACGCGTCCGCCGAGCCCGAGGAATTGAGGGTGAATCAATTAAAGGCCGTTTTTTTCGTAAAGGATTTTGAGGGTAACCCTGGCTATCAGGAACGAAAAAGCTTCGTGGAAGGGGACAAGTCTACGGGTCGGAGGGTAGAGGTTATTTTTGAAGATGATGAGGTCCTTCAGGGATCGGTATTGGGCTATAACGCCCAACAAGCAGGGTTTTTTCTTTTCCCTGTGGATTCCAAAAGCAATAACGACAGAGTTTTTGTGGTCAATGCATCTGTCAAAAACATTAAGTATCTTTAGACTCGAAAAAATCAGGTCTAACGGTTCAGTCCATGATTTCCGTCACCCTTTCACAGCACTCAACCCGGACCAAGCGGGACTTTATGCTCGATCTGTTGGAACGCCCTTTCCCTGAGAAAGTGACATGGAACCGACCGGAAGGGGGCTTTTTTATTTTCGTTCATCTTCCCGAAAATTGGGACGCCGGAGAGCCTTTCCAAAAGGCCGTGAAAAAGAACGTGGCGTTTGTAACCGGCCGGCCTTTCTTCGTGGATGGGAGTGGGCCGGCACACCTTTCGGCTTTCCGACTTCCAGGCCTGTCCGGAGGACATCGAGGCTACCGTGAGGACCATCGGCACACTTATAAAGGAACAGGTGTAAAGGACACGGGCCCGGAGGGCCAGGCTTTGACTTAACCCCGGAGAGAATTTAGATTCCTGGAATTTCAAGGGCTCATGAAGTGATGGAGGAATGAAAAACCTTCAGGTCACCTACGGCTACGGTGGCATTGGACGAACTCAAGATCAAAAAACTCACGGCTGGATTTTACGGTACCCGACATCGTCTGTCCCGTTCATCGCGGGATGGCCTTTCAGCCGGAATGCTCCCCTGTCATCACGTACAGATAAAGCTCCCGCGGACCGTGGGCGCCATGGACCATAACCAACTCGATATCACCGGTCTTGCTGGGCCCCGAAATAAGCGTCATGCAGGTCGTCAAGCCTTCCTCTCTTTCCGCAGGATCCCACTTCAGGAGGGTGTAGAATTCTTTCAGGTCGGCAACGATCTGGTGAAGTCCTATGACGGCGACATGAATAGAAGGCACCAGAGAGACGGAACGGGCTTGCCCGGGTCGGGTCTTCATGACCAAGGTGGCGGTCGAGGCCACACAGTAATCGGCCGCTGTGACGCCGATAAACGAAGCGATCACCTGTTCCCGTATGTTGCCCCGTTTCAATTTCAGGGTGGACGGGTCGTTCTCGCCGCCCACCGAATCCGTCACGTGCACGGGAATTCCCAAAGGGCTCAACCGTTCATCCAGTCTCATGCCCTGGATAAGGGGGTGTTTCCACGCAACCACCCTTTTCTCCCCGCCCCATTCAGGCTCTTTTTCAAGGACGAGTTTCTCAATGGATTTGGCTGCCGCAACGGAATCCTCCACAGGGATGACGTTCAGATTCAGGGGGGCTGCCTCCCGAATAAGGGTTTCAAGCAAACCCATTCGGTCTTCTCGTTTTCGGTTTTCTATATTCTCAAGGATCAGGCGGGATTCCGGGTCAGGGACGTCGGGGAAGAGATCCGGCGGCTGACTGCAGACCTCTTCAGGGCGACCCAGGGACTGTCTGATTCTTGAGATAAATCTTCTCTGTGTTTCTTCTGTCATGAAACCTTCCGATCTTTTTCTTTGTTCATTTTTTTCCAGCGGGCCATGAAGCTTTTAGAAGCAAGGGGTTTCATCTCTCGGCTCTTGGTCCACCCGCTGAAGGGATAGGGAAGCCGGTGAAGCGACGCCCTGTTGCTCGGCAAAACCCGTTGGAGAAGCGAGGAGAGTTTCATAAAAAGATCATAGGTCTTGCGCCGGTGAATCAGCCACGCCCAGAGCTTGAAAAAGGCCTTCTCTCCCGTGCGGGCGGGAGCCACCTTCCAATCCCCATCCCCCTCCGCCAGTTTTGATCTCAGGGCGAGAAGCATTCTCGGGATGTTCATGTTTACAGGACAGGCCTTTTGACAGGCCCCGCACAGGGTTTCCCCGAGGCAGAGGTCTT
>CAZXWJ010000328.1:0-4329 GCA_964644375.1 uncultured Desulfobacteraceae bacterium
ACAGACAAGGCCATCCTGGCCTTTTCTCAGAGCGAAAAAATAAAGGCGGGCCTTATTTGGATTTCACAGGCACTTGAATCGCTCCAGGGGGTCCATGGCGCCGAGCGAAAGGGGGGGGAAACCATCCTTAATGTCATGCTTCAGATGGTCGGCCAGGAGACGGGGTTGGCTCGGCATGTGGTCGGCAGTGAGATTTGGGAGGAAATTGACAGCCATATTGAAAAGGCGGCCGGTATGGTGAGTTCGGGGGTGGGACAGGAAGCCACGATCCATCTGAGTCGTGCTCTCAGCCGGGTGACCAATGTCGGCCTTGAGGCCATGACCACGCTCAGGGAAAAGAACCTTTTGTGATTTCATCGAATATCCCGCATCAAGGTAGGGCAACAAATGGATGAACAGACCATTCGATACCTCTTGAATGACCTGAGCAAGGGGAAGCTGTCCGTCGATGAAGCGACGCAAAGGTTAAAGAATCTACCTTTCGAAGATATAGGCTTCGCCTGTATCGACCATCATCGGGATTTGCGACGAGGCCTCTCTGAGGTGATTTTCGGGGAGGGTAAAAGGGTCGGGGATATCCTGGGGATCATGGACCGAATGTGCGAGCAGGGCGAAAACATCATGGTGACCCGTCTTCGGCCGGATAAGGCCGTGCCGGTTCAGACCAGATATCCGGATAGCGAATACCATGAATATTCCGGCGTCCTGATCCTTGAAAACCACCCCATAGAGCTTCGCGGCAAAGGGCTGATTCTTGTCGTGAGCGCCGGAACGTCCGATATTCCGGTGGCAGAGGAGGGTGCCCTGTGTGCGCGTTTCATGGGAAATGAGGTTGAAACCATTTATGACTTGGGCGTTTCGGGACTTCACCGGCTGCTGAACCACAGGGAGAAGCTCATGAAGGCTTCGGTCATCATCGTTGCCGCCGGTATGGAGGGTGCCCTTCCCAGTGTGGTGGGGGGGCTGGTGGACAAACCCGTGGTCGCCGTCCCGACGAGCGTCGGCTATGGGGCCAGCTTGAAAGGCATCGCCGCCCTTCTGGGCATGCTCAATTCCTGCGCGGCCGGGGTCACCGTGGTCAATATCGATAACGGGTTCGGCGCCGGATATGCCGCAAGCCTGATGAACAGAATCTAGGTCCCGCCTTGCCGGATATTCCGAACCATGCGTTTCAATTCCGGGATCCTTTCCTGCTTCGCCGGTTCCCAACAGGGTACGAGAGTGTTGTTCTGAAAAAGAGGTTCGGATGCCAGATCGTACCCGGAATACTCCAGGGCCTTTTCCCAGAGAGAGGTATGGGGAATAGGTGAGTACTCCGCGAGATAGGGCATCGCCCCTGACCGGCTCGCAAAAAGGACACTCTTCGCGACGGATTCCACGGACTGGCCGGGGAGCCCCATGAGGATGTAGGCCCCAATGTCCTTTTTTTTGAAACCCGCCTCAAGCAGATTCTGCACCGCCCACTCGAATTCTCCCGCCGAGACCTTCTTGTCCAGTCGATTGTGCGGGTCCATGTCCGATGTCTCCAGCCCGAGCCTGATGGTTCTGAATCCTGACAAATAAAGCAGGCCTGCGATTTCGGGTGAAATCTCTCTCACATGCAGGGCATTGGGGGTGTGGAACCTGAGTCCGAGTTTTAATCCGGCCAGAGACTCCATGACAGACCCCATATGGGTCTCGGCATTAACCAGGAGGGCGTCGTCATAAAAGGCAAAGTCCACGATCCCGAACTCATTGTGCCAGTAAAGAATCTCCTGGAGGATTGCCTCGGGACCTCGCTGCGAGAAACGGGGATTCAAAAAAGAGCTCGCGCAGTAGCGGCATCGGAAAGGGCAGCCGAGGGATGTCGCAAGACAAATATAATCCGGCGCATTCAACAGATCAAATGCGGGATAGGGGTGGGCCCTGTCCTTTGATTGCTCTTTCTCAGGAGATATCCCCAGCCGGCTCAAAAGATCGACAAAGGCGGTGTCGTGGGGGGCCGTCGTGCCTGTGAACACAATATCGGCGCCGGATGTTCGAATGGCATGTTCCTCACAAAGCCTGGCATAGATGCCGCCGAGAATGACCGGGACATCCGGATAAACCTGTTTTGTGAGTTCGATGACCTCTCTTACACCCGGATACCAATAGGTCATCAAAGAAGTGACGAGAACGGCGGCGGGTTTACGACTTTTTTTCAGCTCATTAAGAAATACTTCTTCTGAAATTCCATAGCGGCTGTACGCCCTGGGGATATGTCCGAGGGGCGAAGGCTTCTGAATCTTTTCCCTCCAGTATTTCCCGGTTCCGTAGGTGCGGCGTACGGGTTGAGGGTGGGCAGGGGTTTTGACCATCTCCGGATGATGGACATCCAGACAGTCAATGATCCTGACAGGGAATCCCCTTTCCCTGAGACAGCCTGCCAGAGTAAGGAGTCCCAGGGGTTTGGACCAGAGGTCATAGGCCGCAAAATCAAAGATCCAGGGGTTGATAAGAATGAGTTCGTTGTGCATTAAAAAAGCCTAACGTGGAGTTTTTTTTGTTGTCAAAAACCTGGTCCTTTGAGCCAGGTAAGAGACAGTTGGCTCTGCCGTAGCACCTTACATGATAAGTCTCAAGTTCAAAAGGCAGCCGCCGTTTCTAAGGCTATAGCGGGCCAAGAAGACCCAATGACAAGTAAAATCCAAATGTCCAATGCCAAGAGACGAGGGAGAGGGCCGGGACCTCAGCACCAGAAAGGAACACCACGGGCCACGCATTTTGATCGAATAGGTTTGCTGCATTTGTCATTTGGTTTTTGGGCTTTGGCATTCATTTGACCTTTGAGCTTTGTACTTCGACATTACATGTTCCTGTTTCCGGCAACACCCCCTCTGGGGTTAAACCAAAGCCGGGCCCTCTGAACCCGGATATTTACTTTGAATACCAGGGGTCAAAACTATTCTTATACCTTAAATCAGGGCAAAAGATCAGCACGATTTTGGGATGGGGCGGTCAGGGGGCGCGATCAGCGATCAGCTTGATGATCTGTTTTTCATGATACTTGCTGGAATCCGGGAATGACCTCTTCCCGATTGAAAATAAATCAGTAACCGTGAAACACGGCCCCAAGAGGGAGGCAACCAGACGCCCTCCCTTGGGGCCGAAGGTATTCACTCGATATGAGGTTTCAGTGCCTTAAAAAAGTGCCAATGACTTGTTCTTCGGTTTTTCGATAAGCTTGGGCTCTTGATATATCTTAGGGTCTATACCCAGTGTTTCGATAAGTTTCGCGGACAGGGCGAGAAGCTTGAAGGCATTGGCCACCCGATTCACTTTTGCGGAGATCCGAAGCCCTGTGGACTGAAAATATTCATTCTGAGCATCCAGGAGGTCAAGAAGGCTTCTTTGTCCCACGGAGAACTGATCCTGATAAAGGGCCTTGGTTTCCTCATTGAATCTCACCGTTTCTTCCAGCGCCTGTTCTTCCTCCAGGGCTGACCGGTAATCGTTCCAGGTGGCCCTTGTGTGATTCGTGATGTTTCGCTCCAGGTCTTTGCGCTCCATTTCGGCCTGGAGTTTTCTGGCATAGGCTGCGTTGACTGCCGCCTTATCGGACCCGCCCTTGAGAAGATTCCAGCGCATCCGGACCATGGCGGAATAATTTCGGCTCCAAGTCAGGTCTCCCTCAACGCCGTCTTCATAGGTCGCGCCGACCTCCCCGTAGATTTTTGGGTAGTACTTGGATTCTTCAAGGGTAACCCTGTGGGCCGCAGTTTGAATGTCGGACTCGGCCGTGAGCAATTTTGGGTTGCTCTTCAGGGCGGCCTTCAGTATATCCTCAAGGGTATTCGGGAGAAAGGCATCAGGTTTTTCGGTCGGAAAGTGGACTTTTTCCGGCCGGTATCCTGCAAGGCGCTCAAAATCGGACAAGGCGTTTTGAAGATCGGTCTTGACGGTGATTCCGGTCGTCCTGGTCCGTGAAAGCCGGGCTCTTGTCTGTGAGACATCGGCAATGCTCCCTGCACCGGCTTCCTGCATTTCCTTGAGAGAACCCAGGATCTTTTCATGGGCCGAGACGTTGTCCCGGGCGATATCAAGGAGTTTTTCCTGTCTGTACACCTCAAGGGCGGCCAGTGCGGCGTCCAGCGCCAGGGCCTCCGCATTGTCGAACACCCTGTGATCGATGGATTCCACTCGGGATTTGTCTATCTCCACCTGGCTCCTGGTCTCTTTCCCGTCATAAATAAGCTGGGTCAGGACAAGGGAGGCCTCGCCGCGGGAATGCGATCCTTTATCTCGTTCCTCTAATCTTGTTATACGACTGCTGTGAATCTCCGTTCCGTAACCGGCCCTGGCGTCAATCCT
>CAZXWJ010000329.1:0-4312 GCA_964644375.1 uncultured Desulfobacteraceae bacterium
GAAAACATGCTGCCGGAGGTGGCCTATGTCAAACTCGCCTGGGCATTGGGGCAAACCAATGATCCGGACAAGGTCAAGGAATTGATGCTGACGCCGATTGCCGGCGATATCACGGAGAGAGAGCCTTATAACGGCTACCTGATCTATCAGGGGGGCATTCCCGAAGTCGAGGCATTCATTCGAAAGGTCCACAAGTAATGAGTATAAATTTGATGTAAGAATGACTTTGCAAAGAGATGAGGTGGTGTAATCTATGGCCAATGATTTCTATGACATACTGGGAGTCCCCAGGGATGCCTCCCGGGACCGGTTAAAAAAGGCCTATCGAAAACTGGCCAGGAAATGGCACCCGGACTTCAATCCGGGAAACAAGGAAGCGGAGCGGAAATTCAAGGACATCTCCGCGGCCTATGACTGTCTCGGAAACGAGGATAAAAAAAAGCTCTACGATGAGTTCGGCGAAGAGGGTCTTCGGGCCGGATTTGATGCGGAAAAGGCCAGGGAATACAAACAATGGGGGGCCTACCAGCAGCAGGCCGGAACGAAGGACGGGGGTGCGGAGCGGCAGGACTTCGGCCGGTATCAGAATTACGAAGATATCTTCGGAGACCTTTTCGGTTTCGGGCAGGACCGTGGTGGATTCCGAACACCGACGGCCGCAAAGGGCCGGGACTTCGAGCACGATCTGGCCATCGATCTGATCTCGGCCCTCAAGGGATTTGAGACGGAACTGTCCCTGCAGAAACAAAAGGTCTGCTCCGCCTGCCAAGGCTCCGGGACAGACCCGAAAACCACGATGACCACCTGTACGATGTGCGGAGGTTCCGGCCGGATGCAGGTGGCCCAGGGCCCCATGCAATTCACCAAACCCTGCCCCCAGTGCAAGGGCCACGGCAAGACAGGGCACCCATGCGCCCAATGCGGCGGCAGCGGGCAGGTGCTCGGGACCGAGACGATTCGTGTCGTGATCCCTTCGGGCGTCAAAGAGGGGTCAAGGGTCAGGATCGCAGGTAAGGGCGAGCCGGGCCTGAAAGGCGGGCAGCCCGGGGACCTGTATCTCTTGATCCATGTCAAGGCGCACCCCTTTTTGAAAAGGGAAGGGGACAACCTCCTGATGGAGGTTCCCGTGACCATCCACGAAGCCATGGCCGGCGGAACCGTCACGATTCCCACCGTAGAGGGTCAGGTCAGGGTCAAGGTACCCCTCGGAAGCCAGAGCGGTCAGACGCTCAAGCTGAAGGGCAAAGGTGCCGTCAACCTGAAGACCAAAAAGAGGGGCGACCTGATGGTGAAACTGGTAGTCAAGGTCCCCAGGACGGATGATCGGGAAATCCTCGAGGCGGCGGAAAAGATGGAAAAGTTTTACGAGAAAGATGTGAGGCGGGATATCCGCCTGTAATGAAAGACGGTTTCCCAAAACCGCCTTTCAGGGCCTTTGCCTGTCGGACGTCCTGAAATGCTCGGCCAGGTCTTCCAGAATCGTATCGAACTGTTCTCTCATGTCGATCATGTTCTGCCGCATCCGCAGAATGATATCTACACCGGGCAGATTTACCCCCAGTTCCTCCACCAGGATCTTGGCCAGACGCAATTTCTCGAGTTCAGCCTCGGAAAAAAGTTTGGCAGGGGACGCCTCGCCGCAAATCGGACACAGGACCTCCTCTTCCTCAAGTTCTTCGAGGAAACGTTGTTCCACTTGAAAAATTTCAATCACCTCGGTCACGGACCAGAATTCTTTGGTCATGGGTTTCTGCCTTTCAAAAAAATATCCGGGAGCGCAACCTGAATTCCATGCATTCTCCCCTGAAACCGTAAGACGTCAAAGCATCATACAGTCGACAAGTTTGATGAATTCCTAAAGAAACCTATCCGGACATCACAGTGTGCAGCGTGCCCTTATGGCCGGGCCCAAGAATTCGGGCCGGTTCCTGGCGGCGATCAAAATCACGCCCACCCGGGGGTCGAAACCGCCCATTTCCACAAGAAGCCGAGGGAAGGAATCAATTGAAGATGAGCCCCATGGAAAGAGGTTCGTTGCCCTCACCTCCAAGGCACTCTTCCAGATAAATAATCTTCCCCGAAAAGTTTTCCTTCACGGCAAATGCCCCGTCTTTGCATATTTCGAGCAGGCTTCTTGAACAATCCCAGCAGGCGGGACCATAAAGCTCATCGCCCTCAAAAAAGGAGAGAATCCACTTTTGTTCAATGGCTTCTTCGATTGAATCGACGGACGACCCACAAATGGTGCATCTCATCATTCCTATAACCTCCTGTGTTTCAAAAACAGGTCTTAGGGGAAAATCTCGTACTTGACAAGAGAAATCGTCAGTTGCGGGCAAAAGGAATGAAAAAAACAAACCCTGAGGTATCCCGGTCATCGAAGGGCCGGCACCATGGGCATTGGATCACTATTTTGCTAATATCCGGGTCCAGGGGGCCCGGCTTTGATCTAAGCCCAGAGGAGCAGGATTTTTATAATGGACTAAATCCACCTCCAAATCTACATATCCAGCCTTGGTGGTCAATCAGGCGGTGATCCTTTCCGGGTACTTGAAAATATCCGCCCCATGTTTTATAAACCCGTTGAACCGTATATCCGATCGGTCCTTCAGTCGGGGGCCGCTCGCACATTCAGCCATCAGTCAAAGCCGAAAGGATAAACTGTCATCGACGAAATTCATTGGAGCAGTATTATCATCAATCTCATCGGTGGGCTAGGCATCTTCATGTATGGCATGAGGAGGATGTCCACAGGTCTCCAGGAGCTTGCGGGTGAGCGGATCAAGCAAATTTTCGCCCTGTTGAGCAAAAACCGGATCATGGGCGTCTTCGTAGGGCTCAGCGTCACGGCCCTGATTCAGTCCAGTTCCGCCACGACGGTGATGATCGTCGGTTTTATCAACGCCGGTCTCATGGAATTGTCCCAGGCCGTAGGGATCATCATGGGCGCCAATATCGGCACCACCATCACCTCCTGGATCATCGTCATCAAAATCACCCGTTATGCCCTGTTGATTCTGGGCATCGGTGTGGCCATGCACTTGTTCTCAAAAAACCAGACCGTAAAAAATTGGGGATTGATCCTTCTGGGATTCGGCATGTTGTTTTTTGGACTGAAGCTCATGGAAACGGCCTTCTACCCTCTTCGGAAAAGCCCGGATTTCATCCCCTTCTTTGCCCAGTTCGGTGCGGAGAACATCGGACAAATCACCAAAAGCGTTCTGGCGGGTTTCCTGTTGACCCTGGTTGTCCAGTCCAGTTCCGCCACCATCGGAATTACCATCGCCCTCGCCAATCAGGGGCTTCTCACCTATCCAGCGGCCGCGGCACTGGTCCTTGGGGAAAACATTGGAACCACCGTGACCATGGAACTCGCCTCCATTGGGACCAATTTCATGGCCAAACGGGCCGCCCGTGTCCACTCCATGTTCAACCTAATCGGCGTGACCTATATGATCATCCTTTTCCCCTGGTTCCTGCGCCTGGTGGATTTCGTGGTCCCCGGTGCCATGGATTTTGTCGCCGCCGACGGCACAAAACCTTACATTGCCGCTCATATTGCGGCAGGTCACTCGATATTCAATGTTTTCAATACGGTTTTGCTGGTGCCCCTTGCAGGATTCCTCGTCAAAATTGCCACATGGATCGTACCGAGCGACAAGGTCAAGGTCGAAAAGCGCCTGGAGTTCATTGATTATAGTATTATCTCCGTGCCCTCCATCGCCATCGGAGAGGCGAAAAAAGAACTTATGAACATGTCACAATTGGTGACCAACATGTTCAAGTGGACCGAACCCCTGCTTTTTTCGCCCAAGGTCGATCATGATCTCACCAATAAGGTATTCAAGTATGAAAATATCATAGATCATATCCAAACGGAGATTTCACACTTTCTCGCCCGATTGCTCCAGAGTTCGCCCGGCCCCCTGGTGGCTGAGAGCACCCGTCTCTATATCCGTATTGCGGAAGAATACGAATCTATAGGGGATTACTGTGAAATGCTCGCAAAGTACGCCATTCGAAAAGAGCAACGGCACATCGCCTTTAGTCAGGACGCCACCGATGGCCTCCTGACGGCCCACCATGAACTCCTCTCATTTATCGCCCTGTGCACCCTTTCCTTTGTAGAGGAGCGGCCCAGGATGCTCCATGAGGTTGCGGCAAGAAGCAAATCTTTGCAGAAAACCATCAAGCACCTGCGAAATGCCCACATCGATCGCCTTGACAGGCAAGAATGCGAGGTCACGGCCGGCCTCCTCTATACGGACATCCTCGCCGCCTGCCAAAATATCCGCTCTCATGCCCGAAATAT
>CAZXWJ010000330.1:0-4287 GCA_964644375.1 uncultured Desulfobacteraceae bacterium
TGACTTCCAGATGAGGAATATCGCTGTAGGACAGGGCCACGAGATCCACCTTGTGTTCCCGAATGAGATCGGAGAGTTGTTCTTCAGGGAAGACCTTTACCCCCTCGGGATAGAGCTCTCCCGACAGTTCCGGCGGATAGAGGCGACCCTCGATGTTCGGAATCTGGTTGGCGGTAAATCCAACGACCTTATAGCGAGGGTTGTTCTTGAAGTATACATTAAAATTATGAAAATCGCGCCCGCCGGCGCCCATGATGATGACTTTTTCCATCGGAATTTCTCCAATTTTGTGATGAATGATAGGGCTTCAGTGATCAATTGGTGTCCATCCGGAAAGATAGAGTTTCCGGACGAAGCGGTCAGCTATCGGCACTCAGCTTAATGCCTTTTTTCTTCATGTTTTTTGCTGATCGCCGATCGCTGAAGGCTATTGGCGCTCGTAATCAGAGGCATCTTTCGGAACTCTCCGGTTTGCTTTGTTTTGGCGACCCGTAGCGAGTCATGCCGTATTATCGGTGGCCCTTTGCAGGCTATCCCTTCCCCGCAACCTTCAGCATGATGGCATTTTGGGCATGCATCCGGTTTTCCGCCTGATCAAATACAATCGAGGCCTCGGATTCCATCACCGAATCCGTCACCTCCCGGCCTCTCTCTGCGGGCAGGCAGTGCATGAAGAAGGTATCCCTCCTGCCCGTGGCAGCCAGCAGTTCATCATTCACCTGAAAGGGTTGGAAGTGTTTCAACCGTTCTTCCAGTTTATGTTTCTGTCCCATAGAGGCCCAGACATCGGTGTATATAACGTCTGCATCTACGACGGCCGCTTTGGGATCATGGGAAATTTCAATCTGAGAGAGTCCGGCCTCCCGGGCGCGCTGCACGGTATCCTCATCCGGGTCGAAGCCCTCGGGGCAGGCGCAGACGAAATGGAAAGGCAGACGAATCGCCAGATTCAGCCAGGAATGGACGACATTATTACCATCCCCAGCATAGACGACCTTGAGATCCTCCAAATGGCCCCTATGTTCCCGAATGGTGAGGATATCCGCCATGATCTGGCAGGGGTGGTTGTAATCCGTCAGGCCGTTGATCACTGGTACGGCGGCATACTCGGCCAGTTCCAGAATATGGGCATGATCAAAAAGACGGGCCATGATCAGGTCGTTGTACCCGCTGACAACCCGGGCAATATCCTTTATGGCTTCCCTTTTTCCTATTTCAATATCGTTGGGACTGAGATACACGGCATGACCTCCAAGCCGAGAGAATCCCGTTTCAAAGGAAAGTCGCGTTCTGGCTGAGGGTTTTGCAAAAATCATGGCCAGAGTGTGATCTTTGAAGGGTTTGTAGTCTTCTCTATTTTTCAGTTTGTTCTTGACCGCCTCGGCAAGGTCAAGCGTCTCCATGATCTCCTCTTGACTGAAATCCGTCACATGCAAAAAATCTCGCTTCACTGGATGCCCTCCGTTTAGTTAAGATAGTCATATCTGAATCAAGCAAAATCCAGACAATATACCTTATCAAGGCATCAAGACCTTTTCAATCTTTTCCAGAGCCCAATCGATCTCCTCCTTCTTGATTACCAGAGGGGGTGCAAACCGAATGATGTTGTCATGGGTTTCCTTACACAGGAGACCCCGATCCATCAATTTTTCGCAGAAACCTCGCGCGCCTCCCACTTCGGGGAGGAGCTCGACACCGATCAAGAGGCCCTTCCCTCTAACTTCTTTTATATAGGGGCTCTTGATTTGTGAAAGCCCGGACAAAAAATACTCTCCCATCTCTGCGGCATTTTCGATCATATGCTCCTCAACCAGAACTTTCATAGCCGTTCTCGCCACGGCACAGGCCAGAGGATTTCCGCCGAAGGTGCTGCCGTGCTCACCCGGCTTGAGGAGGCCCAAAACCTCGATATTGGAAAGCACTGCCGAAATGGGGTAAAACCCCCCGGACAGCGCCTTGCCCACAAGGGTCAGGTCGGCCTCGATGCCCTCGTGTTCCTCGGCCAGGAGTTTCCCTGTTCGGCCCAGACCGGTCTGTATCTCGTCCAGAATCATCACTATGTTGTTTTTGTCACATATGCTCCTGGCCTTTTTCAGATACCCGGCCGGCGGGATGATGACGCCGGCCTCCCCCTGAATCGGCTCCACCAGCAGGGCAACCGTATTGGATGTAACGGCCGCCTCGAGTGCCTCAGCATCTCCAAAAGGCACGATCTTGAATCCGGCCGTAAAGGGACCGAAGCCTGCGCGTGATCCCTCATCCGTGCTGAACCCCACAATGGTGATGGTCCGACCGTGAAAGTTGTTCTCGCACACGATAACTTCCGCCTGATCTTCAGGAACACCCTTGACCGTATACCCCCACTTCCGAACGGCCTTGATGCAGGTCTCCACCGCCTCCGCCCCGCTGTTCATGGGCAGCACCTTATGGGAGGAGGTCATCTCGCACATCTCTTCATAGAAAAAACCCAGTTGATCATTTCTAAAGGCCCTCGAGGTGAGGGTCAGTTTCCGGGCCTGCTCAACCAAGGTCTCCAAAATCTTGGGATGACAATGGCCCTGGTTGATCGCGGAATAGGAAGAGAGGCAATCCATATATTTTTTCCCTTCCACGTCCCATACCCAGATGCCCTCACCCCGCTGGAGCACAACATCCAGAGGTTTATAATTATGCGCACCGTACCTGTCTTCCAATTCGATATATTGTTGCTGTTTCATGTCGGCTTCTCCCTATGGATAGTGGTTGGTATTCATCGATCCCTGCTCCGGAAGCTCACCTGCACGCCGGTTTCATTTATGGCTGAGCACAAGTTATGTTCTCCTGTGCTCCTCCTTCATGTAGTGGTTAAACCGGCGAACGTGATTTTGGGCAAGGGCCCGAGCTTCCTCTGCGTTTCCTTTTTCAATGGCCTCCACGATCCTGCACAAATCCTGATAATTCTCCTCCAGCACCGGTTTCCGACTCAGTGAAAACTGCTCGAATGCGTTGAGTATCCGCTCATGAACCATCCGCAGGTTGGCAAGATAGATAGGATTTCCCGCGATTTTAGCCAGTGTGATATGAAGGTCTATGTCTAACCGCACAAACGCGGAGCTATCCAGACTCTCGGCATGGAGGACCTCCCCGGCACAGTCAACAATCTTGTTCAACCTTTCGATGTCCGCCTTTTTCGCCCGTTCAGCCGCAAGAGCCGCGACAATCCCTTCGACGCCTTCACGAAATTCCGCAAGATGATCATAGGTGACTTTCCGAGTCTGAATCAGAAGGCCAAGGCTTTCTACGATCTTATCGGTTCCCACCGATTTGATCACGGCTCCCCCGCCGACACCGATCTTGATGTCAATCAATCCCTTTTGTTCCAAAACTCGCAAGGCTTCACGAATCGTACCCCGGCTGGTCTCAAACAAATCCTTCAGTTTCATCTCAGGAGGAAGCATATCACCGGACTTCAACCTGCCGTCAAGTATGGCGCCTTGAATCTGTGCCACGACATCCTGATAAATTCTATTGGTTTTAGGCTTTTTAAATTTCAGATCCATAGAACTTTATTTATGGAGATTATTGGATATTGGTACAAATCGATGGTTTAAACAGTCCAATCGTTTAATTGTTAGACCTTTTTAAATTTTATTCAAACGACCTGTCTTGTCAAGGACTATTTGAGGGTAACCGTTCAACTTTTTGAAACCTATTCAGTTATGGGCGAGCACCTTTATTTAAAAAAAAGCAAGTATTCGGGTCTGGAGGGCCGGGTTTTGTTTAACCCGGGAGGGGATTTAGCTTCCTGGAATTTCAAGGGCCAGAGGCCCGAGATTACTGAAAGGATGCCCTGTTAAAATGATTAAAAACAAAAAGTTTCAGTAACTACTCAGCTAGATAGTGCTCATCCGGAAATGACCATTCCCGGACTCTCGCTATCAGCGATCAGCTTTCAGCCGTCAGCAAAAACCGCTAAGAAACAAGTCATTAAGCTGATCGCTTACGGCTGATGGCTGACCGCTCCATCCTGAAATCTTTAATTTCTGGATGGACACTAGATAGACTGTAGGCATTTAGGCTGTAAGGTACCGCAGGAAGGGAATATGCGTGATCATAGGAAACTCAGAGCGTTTGAATTGGCTGATGAAGTTACTAGCTGTCTGTCAAAAATTGTGGAAGCAGAGAAGGTTTTGGGCGACCTGCTTCGATCAATGCGCGGATAGCGAAGGGTTCGGAACCTAATAGCCTTTAGCCTACAGCCTAAACAACCTGAACAGTTACGAGCTTTAAGCACTTATAGCTTTAGCC
>CAZXWJ010000331.1:0-4238 GCA_964644375.1 uncultured Desulfobacteraceae bacterium
CCGAGGCCGATGAACTGAGAAAGGCCATCGGCAAAAAGAAACCCGAAGTCATGGCCAAACACCGGGCCCGTTTTGTCGAAGGGGCCAAAGAAGATGGTGTCGACACGAAAGTGTCCGAGACGCTTTTCGATTTGATCGACAAATTCGGAGGATACGGGTTCAACAAATCCCACTCCGCGGCCTACGCCCTGATCGCCTATCAGACGGCCTACCTGAAGGCCCACTATCCCGTGGAATTCATGGCCGCGCTTCTGACTCAGGACATGGGCAACCCGGACAAGACCATCAAGAATATCGCTGAATGCCGCGAAATGGATATCGCGATTCTCCAGCCCGATCTCAATGAAAGTCAGTCGGATTTTGCGGTGGTGGGCAACAGCATCCGATTCGGTCTGGCTGCGGTTAAAAATGTGGGGTTGAAGGCCGTTGAGTCCATCATTGCGGAACGGGACCAAAACGGTCCCTTCGAGAACCTGATGGATTTCTGCAAACGGATTGACGGATCAAAAGTCAATCGCAGGGTCCTGGAAGGTTTGATTCAATGCGGCGCCTTCGATTTTACAGGCCACGACCGGGCCAAGCTCTTTGCCTCCCTGGATGATGTGATCCGGGCATGCGGTGCAAATCACGACACCAACCAGCTCAACATTTTTGCCTCCTTGAGCGGGGACGAACTGGGCGCCTACGGCACACTTGAACTTCAGGACGTGGAGCCCTGGGGAGAAAGAGAGCAACTCAGAAGGGAAAAGGAGGCACTGGGTTTTTACATTACAGGCCATCCACTTGACGGTTATGTGGAAGAAGTCAAACGTCTGACCACCTGCGCGCTACAGGATCTGTCGAACCTGACGGACAAGACTACGGTGGATATGGCCGGGGTGATCGAAAGCATCAAGATCAAGAGGACCAAAAAAGGGGAAAAGATGGCCATCGTGAAATTCGAAGATCCCACCGGCTCCATCGAGGTGGTGGTCTTCCCGGCCGTCTTCAACCAGTACTCCCCGCTTCTGAAGAGCGAAGAACCGTTGCTCATCCGCGGCACGGCGGAAGTAGAAGAAAATGCCGTCAAGGTCATATCCCAGGAAATCATTTCCCTCGAAAAGGCAAGACAGGGTATCATAAGGACCGTTGAACTCCCCCTTGAAAAGCAGATCCTTTCAAGAGAAAACCTGGAAGAGATCAAAGACATTCTCTTCAAGTATCATGGAAAGTCACCCGTCCTGTTCAGGGTGAATCCGGGTCAGGGGACGGAGTATATTATTTCCGCCCATCAAAATTACAGGGTCATGCCCTGCAAAGACATGTTAAAGGAAATGGAGGCCGTCATCGGCCAAAAGGTTATTTGTCGGTATGGAAAAAAAAATTCAAACAATCGCCACACTCAGCACCCATAGCTTTTCAGCGGCCCTTGACGAAGTCTTGCTGAGAGACGGAAGGATCGGGAAAAGAATAAAGATTGATCACCCCGAGGCAACGGCCATTCTGCCCTTTGTCTCGGGCCACGAAATCCTCATGGTTCGGCAATACCGGTATGCCCTCGGAAGAGAGACCCTGGAGATCCCCGCAGGAAAAGTAGACCCGGGCGAAAGGCCGGAGGAATGTGTGCGGAGAGAATTGTTGGAAGAGACGGGCTACGATGCATCAAGGATCGAACGGCTCCACACCTATGCCCCGGCCATTGGATATTCCAATGAACTGATCCACATCTATGCCGGCCACGACCTGGAAAAGATTCAGACACAAATCGACGAAAGAGAGATCTCTTCCGTCGAGAGGGTGAACATCGAGAAGGCGAAGGAATTGATTGCAAGAGGCGTTATCCTGGACGGAAAGACCCTCATCGGCCTATCCGTTATGGGGTTCATCGACCGGCCTTTGTCACAGGTTTCCTTCCAGGCATAAGCACACGCCGCGCAGGCTATTGTGCCTGATCCTCTTCGAGCAATTTTTTAAGGCCATTGATGATCGTCACTGGAACGGGCCCGGATCTTGCGTAGAGCATTAAAATATCATGCGTCACCTTTATTTTCTCCTCGACCTCCTTCCATTCAATGCCCTTTTCATTGATTTGATCCATAAGGCCGATCAGCTCTTCTGATTCCATAGCGGTCTCCCCCAAAAAAAATTATTCCTTGGATTGGTTCAGGTCCGGCGGGTAGACATATTTGGGATCCACCGCATAGGTCCAGGGAAGCCCCCACCATTGCCATCCGTAATGGCGTCGATGTCCGAAACCGTAAATTTTATTGCTTTTGGCAAGCTGCCGGTAAAATTTATGTCGATTCGCATCTTGAAAAGCAGGGAATTCCGCCCCTTCGAAACCGTCTTCGACGTCAAACACCAGCTTAAAATCGGCCTCAACGAGTTTCTTCGCAGCAAGAGCGCTCCTCGTTCCATCCCGAGAGATGATCAGAAGATTGTCCGTTTTTTTAAAAATCTTATTCACTTCCGTCATGAAGTCTTTGTTTTCCTCTCCAACCCGATAACCGGAATTTCCGTTCTCTTTGATGAATCGTCCGGTAAAAAGCATATAGGGGAAAAGGTACGCCCGGATCGGATGACCCACAAACTGATATTCGGCACGGGTCCTGACGTCAATAAGATAGGTATCGGGTACCGTATTGAGCATATCATAGGCCTCTATGCTCAAAATTTTCTTCGGCTCCTCGGCTAGGGCGAATCCGCCTGAAAAAACACACGCCCATAAAGGAAAAAACAGGACAATAAGTGAAATTCGAAGATTATTATTCGTCATGGCACCGTCTATTGTGGGATGAAAAGGCCAAGGTGAAACCGTGCTGCCATGGCCGCAAATAGGAGTTGATGGTTTCTCAAAATTTGGACTTAACCTTAGTGGATAATTCAATAAGGGCTTGTTTGTCAACGGAAAAATCCTGGGGAATACGGTCCGTGTCGGCAGGGAAAGCATGCACGCCTTTTGAGAAAGATAGAGTCACCCCCTATAAAAAAGTTTCACAAAATAGGCAAAAAAGTACAGGTTTTTAAAGAAACTTTTACACTACACCACTATCAGCAGGCGCATCCCCAACCCCAACCAACTGCAATCATTGATGTTTGCCAAACCCGTGGAACTTGCATGACTTTTGCATCAAATGCAAGACAGAGCATATGCCGACAATCATTGTGGCCATCCTTTCATTCGAGATATGAGAAGAGAGGCCGCGATCATAGTGGGTAAATAAATGACTGATCTCACGACAAATGAGTATCGGGGTCTTTCTCAGGACGCCCTAAGGCATGCACTCCAAAGGGAGGCCCGCGCCTTGGGAATTCTTGAACCAAAAAAATCCCTCATCACACCTTTGCCCCTTGTGGGCGAAAAACAAACCGGAAAAGGTCCCATTATTCTTAAACAGGAAACCGATTCCCCTCGGGCTTTTTCTCTTTCAGAGGCTTTGACAAATGTCTGAAATTTTGGATAAAAGGCTTAAAAATCCAGACAAAGATCTGAAGTAAAGGTGTGGACTTACAAGGGGGATATTCCGGCTATCTAAACCGGGACCGATGCGGTGGCGAGGATAGAAAAATTCCGGAACGACATCCCTCAGCCATCCCATGATCTTCTCATCCTCCTCACGATCAGGATTCGATAGGGTCGCCAAAAGGACCGGATAGTTGAAAACCTCGCCACAGTCACCCGGAGGCTCGGCCCTTTTTCTTTTTTCTCACGGGTCGTTCGAATTTTCCCCATTGTAAAAAAATCTTTGCACTCTCCAGGATCCGGAGGCCACTTCTCGTCTTTCTGGTGCTATGTCACGCCGCGCTCTCTATCCTCCTGTGCGCCGATATCGGCCTGGCACAGCCCAAACGACTGGAGACGGCTAAACCGGGCGACTGTAAAGCCTGTCACGGCGCGAAACCGGTACTTCCAAAGAGCCATGCGGAGACATCAAAGATGGCAGCCGGAGACTGTGAAAAATGTCATACGCGAGATTTGAAAAATTTGAGGGCGCAACTGCCCCTATCCCATACTCATCAACTCAACGGCATCGCATGTCGTGACTGTCATGATTCAGGGGGAAAATTTCAGGCCTTGACGACGGAACAATGCCTTTCCTGCCACGGGAGCTATGAAGAGGTGGCCGGCAAAACCGCGGGATCAGATCCCGATCCTCACAACTCGCCTCACTATGGAAAGGAACAGGATTGTGACCTCTGCCACCACCAACACGATACCTCCGAAAATTTCTGTGCCCAGTGCCACGATTGGAAGCTTA
>CAZXWJ010000332.1:0-4231 GCA_964644375.1 uncultured Desulfobacteraceae bacterium
TCTGGTCCGGCTGGGCCCCGGCGTACCTCCTGGCGGACGTGGAAGCCGGAAAACTGAAGGGAATGGTCAATTATTATGGGGACCCCGTCTTGTCCTGGGGTAACCAGGAGGCCATCACCAAGGCCATCGAGAAGATGGAATTCGTGGCCACGATCGATGCCTTTATGTGCAACACTGCGGTGCTCAGCGACGTGGTCCTTCCCGATGCGACATGGCTGGAGCAGAGCCAGATCAAGGCGGATTGGATGTATGAGGCCTTCATTGCCTACTATGCCCAGATCGCTTCCCCCATGTACGATTCCAAACCCATGTTCCAGATCACCCTGGAGCTGGCCAAAAGGCTCGGACTCAAAGACTCTTTCCCCTGGCAAAGCGCGGAGGAAATCGAGCGCAACCAACTGGCCGGCACGCCCTGGTCCTACGAGGAACTCAAGGCAAAAGGCTATATCCTCACGGACCCGGCGGAATATTACAAATATAAAAAGTGGGGATCCTTTAACGTCCCTGACGGCTATGGGTCTTCAGGCAAGACCTCGACAGGAAAGTATAACTTTCTCAATACCGTGGCGCAGGAAAAGGGTATCGACCCCCTGCCCGATTACAAGGAACCCGAAGTCGATATAAAGCCTGATGAGGACTATCCTTTCGTCTTCGGAAACTTCCGACTCTTTCTCCATGAGCATTCCTCTACTTTCTGCAACTTCCAGCTCATGAAGGCCAATGGGACCAATCCACTCTGGATCAACAAACTGGACGCCCAAAAACTGGGCATCAACGAGGGAGACAAGGTCCGCATCAAGTCCCCCTGGGGAACGGCAGAGATGAATGCCCATCCCACGTGGGATATCATGAGCGGCGTCCTGGGGGCCGCAGGAGGCTTCGGCCATTGCCGAGGATTGGAAGGGGATCCCAAATATCCCCAATTCAAAGGCACCAATGCCCCAGGCATAATGAAACCCAATTTTACGGAGCAGGTAGGCGGCACGCCCCTGCTCAAGTATATCAAGACCACGGTTGAGAAGATCTAAATCATACCCAGCAAACTCCAAAAAAAACCGGGGTTCAACACCCCGGTTTTTTTTGTCGTATGATTATTGGGTAGCTAAAACCTCCACCTCTGGTGGAGGACCCGGTTAGGTTTTACTGTTCCGGGGGAAAACAGAAAAACAAAATTCGAAGCACGAAATTCGAAATACGAAACAAATTAAAAATTCTAATTCCCAATACTCAAAACCAAAAAAGTTATGAATTACAGATAGATAAGGGAAAGTGTCCACGATCTTAGCTTTTTGTTTTGGTCTTTCGAATTTTGAGAATTCGAATTTGTTTCGGATTTCGAATTTCAAATTTCGGATTTGAAGCTCGAAGGGGTATAAATATCCCCTTCGCGGGGGTTACCCGAGGCCGCGCGCCTGTCCCGCTGAGCGGGGCTCTGCGGGCGGAGCCTTACTTTTTTGAGGCAGGGATCTAATCTCCCTGTTCGGCCATATAATCATCGTACAGGGTTTCCAGGGCAAGCTTGTGTTTGGCCTCTTCCTGGGCGAGCATCTTGAAGACCTTTGTAAGGTCTTCTTTCCCGGCCTTGGCCTGAAGCTCATTGTAGAGTCTCAAGGCCTTTTCCTCCCGCTTCATGGCCAACCTGAGGATATCCGTCCAGGGCATGCCCTTTTCATACTCAAGGTCTACCATGTAGTCACTCCTTTTCAGGTCCGGGATCCACTTGAAATCATATTCGGCCGGCTGTTTCTTTCCGCTCAGAATCTCCTCCAGCATGGCCTTGTGCTTTTTCTCCTCCACGGCAAAACCTACAAAGGTTTTTTTCGTACCCGGATAAGGCTCCAGCGTGCTTATCTCTTGATAAAAAGCAATGGCTTCTTCCTCTTTTCCAATGGCAAAACGAATAATCTCCTCAAAGCTTTGAAAACCCATGATGCCCTCCTTTTTAGACGGTTTATTGTCAGCTGAAACCTCCACCTCTGGTGGAGGACCCGTTTAGGTTTTTCCGTTCCGGGGGAAAACAGAAAAACAAAATTCGAAGCACGAAATTCGAAATACGAAACAAATTAAAAATTCTAATTCCCAATGTTCAAAACTAAAAAGATTTGATTTGCAGATGGATGCGGGAAAATGTCCACGATCTTAGATTTTTGTTTTGGTCTTTCGAATTTTGAGGATTCGAAATTGTTTCGGATTTCGAATTTCGATATTCGGATTTGACGTAAGAATGGGTGCAAATACCCCCTTCGAGGGGGTTACCTGAGGGCGCACGCCTGTCCCGCTGAGCGGGGCTCTGCGGGCAGAGCCTTATTTTTCAGGCTAAAGGAAAACGGGCGTCTTGTCAAAAAGATCAAAGGCATCCCGCAGATTGACGCGGGCCTGTCCCGTCGCAGGCGGGGAATTGCGGAAAAGGGCCATTTCTGGATGAAAACTATCTGAGATTCCGCCGTTATAGTTGCCCCCTCCGTCAGCAATGATTCATACACTGAGATATCAATAGATTATAAAATTACCGGTAGGGTAGACTGTGTGTTCCGTCCATGGTCTCATGCGCCAGGAAATACCGGTATGGATAGAGGCAACAAAAAGCGGAGTTCAGCAATGATCACAAAGCAAGATATAGACAGGATACATACCAACGAAACCACCCGCCATCTTTCCCAGCTGGGATGGACTTCATATTTCCAGACACAGCTCAAAGACTTTTGTAGCGAAGAATTCATTCCGGCCAGAGTGGTCGGGGTAAGGAAAAATACATTTCGTATCAGTAATGGAAAAAGAGAATGGCTCGCTACCGTAGCCGGAAGGCTCAAGCACCACTCCGATTTCATGGTTCCGGTCACAGGGGATTGGATCCTGATGACCGATACGGTGATTTCTGAGGTGCTGGCACGAAAAAACACCCTGTCCCGGGGAACTGCAGGCACCCGTGGCAGACAGGATGCGCAGCCACAGAGAGAACAGGTCATTGCGGCAAACCTCGATACCGTATTTGTCGTTTGCGGTCTGGACCGGGATTTTAACCTGCGTCGTATTGAACGTTACTTGACTCTGGTCTACAACTGTAGCCTGAATCCCGTCCTCATTCTGACAAAGGCGGATCTCCACCAAAATCCGGCGCATTTCGTCACTGAAGTAGAACCTGTTGCTTTCGGGGTTCCGACACACCTGGTTTCGGCACTGGATTTCAAAGGCTTGGCTCATCTGGAAAAATATCTATCTCCAGGGCAGACCACCACCATGGTCGGGTCTTCAGGTGCCGGTAAATCCACCCTGGTGAATCTGCTCTACGGTAAGACCGTACAGGCTACCGGTTCGATAAGTAACAGTGTGGGGAAAGGGAAGCACATCACCACCACCCGGGATCTGATTATCATGCCCCAGGGAGGGATGGTGATTGATAACCCCGGCATTCGTGAAATCGCCTTCTGGGACGATGACGGAGGGATCAAGGTTGCCTTTCCGGAGATTGAACATTTTGCCGGAAAATGCCGTTTTTCCAATTGCAGTCATACGCACGAACCCGGTTGCCGGGTCCTTCAGGCGGTAACTGATGAGGAGATTTCGCACGACAGACTGGAAAACTACCGGAAAATGAAACGTGAACTGGGATATCTATCCCACCGCCGGCACAAGAGTGCCGACAGGGTGGAAAAAGAACGCTGGAAAGAGGTGGCTTTGAAAGTGAAAGCCATGAAAAAAAGGAGGCGCAATGAGTGATATACTAAAGAGGAAGGCAAAAAACGGGATGAAAAAGTTGCAAATACGAGAGGCAGTGGAAACAGATTTAAACGACGTACTGTCAATAGTACGCTTGGCATTTGGTTATGATAAAGAGGCTAATCTGGTGAGGGACCTTTTACATGACCCTAGTGCAAAACCGGTATTATCTCTGCTTGCCTTTAAAAAGGATCGAGCAGTAGGACACATTTTATTTACCAAGGCACGACTATCCGGCACCCAAGAGACAGCGTCGATAGCAATCCTGGCGCCCTTGGCAATAGTGCCGGATGCTCAAAAACAAGGCATTGGTGGTAAACTCATCGAACAAGGATTAGAGCTTCTTTCCAAATCAGGAGTTGATCTGGTATTCGTGCTCGGCCATCCGGAATACTATCCCCGCTATGGATTTGAACCAGCTGGGCATCTCGGGTTTGAGGCACCATATCCTATACCGGATGAACATGCAGGTGCATGGATGGTTCAAGCTCTTCGGTCGGGAGTGATTGGCACC
>CAZXWJ010000333.1:0-4216 GCA_964644375.1 uncultured Desulfobacteraceae bacterium
GCAATGACCGGACCATGCCCGAGGAGATCAACCGCCTTGTGACCGACACCCTGTCGGACTATCTCTTCACAACCTGCCGGGATGCCGATGAAAACCTGAAAAAGGCCGGCATTCCCGCAGAGAAGATCTTCTTTGTCGGCAATGTCATGATCGACACCCTTCTCAAGCACGTCGAAAAGGCCAGGCAATCGGACATTCATCAACGACTGGACCTGATGAAAAACGGTTCGCCGATCTCCTATGCCGCCATGACGCTCCACCGCCCCTCCAATGTGGATGACAGGGAAACCCTGTCCGGCATTCTTGATGCCATTGAAAAGATTCAGGAAAAAATTCCCATTGTCTTTCCCATTCACCCCCGGACCTACAAACAGATCCGGACCTTTGGTTTCGAAACCCGGGTCAAGGCGATGAAGGGACTTATTCTGAGCGATCCGCTGGGGTACCTGGATTTTCTTGCCCTTGTGTCCCGGTCGAAAATGGCGCTCACGGACTCCGGGGGGCTTCAGGAGGAGACCACGGTCCTCGGGGTGCCATGCATCACCATCCGGGAAAACACGGAAAGGCCGGTGACCATCTGGGAAGGAACGAATACCATGGTGGGGGCAAACCGGGAAAAGATAATGGAAGTGGCAACAACCGTTATCCAAAACGGCGGCAAAACCGGCAGAATCCCGGAACTGTGGGACGGCAAGGCGGCGGAGAGAATCGTGGAAATCATTCGATCGATTTGATAAGGAGACGCAGCCGTTCTGGTTGCAGATTCCGAAAAAATCCGCAAGGGCCCGGGCTGGAAACCGGCCTGCGAAGATCTCGAGGTGATTGTCGAGTCGGCATGGAAGTGGCATCAGAGGGTCGGGAAGAGATAGAACATTTCGGGCACAGGCGCAGGGACGCAGCCTCCGGCCCATAGGCCTGCGCCCGGTGGGAGAATGATCGCAATTAAAGATTAAAAATTCAACATTGTCTTCAATTGCCCTTCCCCAGTGATCGTGGCCCCCAGTCGACACAGGCCCACTCGGGCCTTGACATCGCAACAATGGGTGCATAAAGTGATGGCATCATGATTTCAGTAAATGACATCACTTCTTGGAGGCCATCATCATGAAGACCATTACCGTTAGGGGAATAGACGATGCGTTGGATGAAAGGCTGAAACAAATGGCCCGGGAAAAGGGCATGAGCATCAACCAGTTCGTGGTTGATGCACTAAAAAGGCAAATGGGCCTGATCAAAGAAAAAAAATTCACGGTTGTCCATGACGACTTGGATCATCTGTTCGGAAGATGGTCCGAAGAGGAGTTCGAGACCATTCAGGAAAAAGTCAACTCCGAACGCGTCATTGACAGGGAGCTTTGGAGGTGAGGGATTTCCTGATCGACACGAACATTTATTCCTATGCCCTTAAGGGAGACCCGGAAACCGTATTAACCTTAAAAAAAGCAAGACGTATCGGCATCTCATCCGTCAGCATTGGTGAACTTCTCTCGGGATTTAAGGGGGGAAAAAAAGAAAAGGAAAACACGCGGGAGTTGGCCGAGTTTCTGGATTCCCCAAGGGTCCGTTTATACCCTGTTGATGAGAATACCGCCGAATTCTACGCGGAGATCATATACGAACTAAGGAAAAACGGCACACCGATTCCAACCAATGACATTTGGATCGCCTCCGTGGCATTCCAGTGCGGTCTTCCGCTCTTTTCAAAGGATCGGCATTTCAGGGAGGTCAAGGGACTTGTGCTGATTTCCTGATGCTGGAAGACGATCTTGCGCGAAAAATGATCGGAATTAAGAATTTAAACATTAAAAATTGTCTTTCCCCTCAGCGCCTCTACCGTCTCTGCGCGAGGGATAGTTTTTCAAACAAAGGGGCGCAGTCGCATTATACAAAATCGGAAACGGATTTTATTGTATTATTAAGGATGTCCTCCAAATTTGAGCGAAAATGATAGCTTGATGTTCGATAATTTTGCGAGTGAAATTATGCTAACCTAAAAAAACTCGCGTGCAAATTTATGTCTGGTGAAAATTTGCCGGAAATATTGCCAAGATATATTGAAGACGAAATCATTAAAGATTTAGACCGCAAGATGGTCTTTCTGGCAGGTCCCAGGCAGGTGGGTAAAACGACCTTTGCAACGCATCTTCTGGAAAAGAAGAAGGCGCGTGTTGAAGACCGATATATGTATTGGGATTCACCGGAGGATAGGGAGAATATCATCCGTGAACGCTTTCCAACCGGTGAGGGGCTCCTCGTTCTTGATGAGGTCCATAAGTGTTCCAGATGGAGACAGGTCGTAAAAGACCCCGGTGCGCGATTCGAAAACCTTGTTGCCTGTCATATCTTGAAATGGTGCCGTTATCTTGAAGATACCCAGGGTCGGGACATGGAATTGCGATATTTCAGAGATATTGACAGGAGAGAAGTGGACTTTGTCGTCACGGAAGAAAATAAACCGGTTTAATTTATCGAATGCAAGAAGGGCCGAAAAGGCTCCAACAAGGCCTTGAGATATCTAAAACAACGTTTTCCGGAAACCAGCGCGACAAGCATTTTTTTAGAAGAGGAGTCGGCTTTCGAAGACAAAGACGGCATTATTCACCAGTCGGCGACAGAGTTTCTTGCCTCTCTTGTATGATTTGGGCATTGTTGATCAGTCGATTGGAAAAAGGATTGGAATGTGAGGAATGCTCCGAATTTAAAATTGTCTTCGATTTTCTTTCCCTCTGCGCCACGGCGGGAAAAAATAATCCGGGCACTGAGGACCTCATCCACAAGCCCATCGGCTGGATGCTTCGGGAAATCAGTAAGCGCGATCAACCGACTGAAAAGGCGTTTTTAAAGACCTACTGCGAAGAAATGCCACGCACCATGCGCCGCTATACCATCGAAAGATTTTCGGAGGGATTGAGGCGGCCGTATTTTCGGAGAGAGAGGGGTATTTTTTTGGCGGGGGGGGTCTATGTCATAGTGGACGCCGAAATGCACTATTTGCGTTTCATGGCGGTCCTGTATATTTCTTTATCCCTTCGAGGGCCAACCGCCAGCACAAAAACAATGACCGTTTTTTCCCTTACCTGATAAACCACCCGATAATCTCCGATTCTTAGTTTTCGAAAATTGGCCAAATTTCCTGACAACGGTGCGCCGAACGCCATGGGCGCGGTTGCAAGCTTAGAATCGATAGCGCGCATTATTCGCCGCGCCGCAGAAGGGCCGACGCTCTCCAGGTCCTCCACAACATCGGGGTGGTAGATGACAGCCCAGGTCATTTGCCGAACTTTTCCATCATTTCTTTATGGGTTACAGCCTCTTCCGACCTAAATGTCTGGAGACGGGCCAGGGCGAGAGCGGTAAGGCGCAGGTCTTCCATCTCTTCTTCCATGGCTTCATAGGCGTCAATGGATAAAAGGATGGCTTTAGGTGCGTTGTTTCTGAGAATTATAAATTTTTCCGCCTCGTCCTTTTCAAGTGCATCCAATGTTGCGGCCGTCTTTTTTGAAAGTGCCGTTGCAGATAAATAATCTTTTGCAGACATTGCCTCAATCCCCCTTATTGGATAATTAACCATACAATAATCAGATAATAATATGATGTCAATATGCATTTTTATCCTAAATTTCTGCCCTGGAAAAGCGGCCAAATTCCCTTGCCAAGGACGAACTTAGAAATGGAAGACGATCTTACGCGGAGAATGATCGGAATTAAGAATTAAAAATTCAAACCGTAAAGCTATCACTTGTGAATAGCCATGAAGATGGCTATAATGGGTGAATCAGATAATGAAGGAGGCGATGATGCAAAAACATATTTCAATAGCCGAAGCGAAAAACACACTTCCTTCCATCGTTCACTATGTGGAAAAAGGCCCCTATGTCAAACTTACAAGACGTGGAAAGCCGGTAGCGGTTTTATTGTCGATTCAGGAATATGAAAAACTCTGCGGTCAATATGGCGGTTTTTGGAAGGCCTTGACCTCATTTCGAATGAATCTCCTTGATGAGAAAACGAAAATCACAGATAAGGATTTCGAAGATCTTAGAGATACATCCAACGGAAGAAAAGTCGAATTGAGTTGATGAAATACCTTCTGGATACAAATGTGATTTCAGAAGCGGTTAAAACGAATCCCGACAAATCTGTTATGGAGAAATTCGAACTCCTTCAGGGCGAAATGGTCACAGCCTCCCCTGTTTGGCATGAGCTTCAATTTGGA
>CAZXWJ010000334.1:0-4199 GCA_964644375.1 uncultured Desulfobacteraceae bacterium
AATAACTCCTCGGGTTCGAGACTGTCCGTAAAGTCGGAAAAATTTCGAATGTCCGAAAACACGACGGTCATCATCTTGCGTTGTGGTTCGACACCCAGTGGATCTCCGCTGGAAAGGATTTTTTCGGTGAGTTTAGGGGAGAAATAACGCCTGAGTTCGTCGTATCTTTTGAGCTCAAGGACTTGGGCCTCCACCTTGGCCTCAAGATCCCTGTTAAAACGGACGAGTTTATCTTGGGCACTTTGCAGCTGCCGAGTGCGTTCCTCCACCTTTTGCTCCAGGTTTGCGGCATAATCGTCGACTTTATTCTTGGCCCTGATCAACATGGCATTGGTCTTTTCAAGATCGCGGTAGGCCCTGTTACGGGCCTCCATGGTCTTTCTCAGGCTGTTGATCGCCTCTATGAGCCCGTTCCCTGCCTCGATAGGGTTGCGCCTTACCCTGAAGGCCAGGGATAGACGATTCCTGAGGGAAAGATCGTCGTAGGTGACGTCAAGAAT
This sequence comes from uncultured Desulfobacteraceae bacterium, assembly GCA_964644375.1. GTDB lineage: Bacteria > Desulfobacterota > DSM-4660 > Desulfatiglandales > HGW-15 > CAYNYM01. The sequence continues at coordinate 501 of CAZXWJ010000334.1, forward strand.
GAAATAGGGCGCCTTGAAAATTTCTCCCGCCTTGAAGATAATCCGATCGCCCACGTACACCGTTTCAGTGATGATGATTGCCTCTGGGTCCCTGTTCAATGCCTCGGATTTTGGGGTGGCTATTTTGTGCTTTCCGAGGAAAATTTTTCGACCATTGATTGTGTCTGCTTCCAAGAGAATTCGCCTGCCCACGACTTTTCGCCGATTGTCCAGGGGGCGCTTGATTGTCAGGTGGCCTTGATCCACCCTGGCGTTGAGCCTGAAGTGGGCGAACTCCGGTTCTTCGTTAAAGAGAATCTCGGGGTCATAGGGAGTCATGGGCTGTTTTACCATAGCGGGACTCAGACCCCAAATAGTAGGGATCGCGGAGATGATCCCTCTTCTGTAAGGATCGCTTATGTAGTCTTTTTGAACATCAAAATCATTGTGATATTGAACTCTTAGAATGGTTCTGGTCTTTCCTGAAAACTTGTCGCGATGGGGAGGGACAATGATTTCGATATCTTTTGTATCGTTGAAATTCTGGTTAAAAAAAGGAATCCTTCTGTAACCGTCGGTCGGGGTCTGGAAGACCCTGACGAAATAATCGTATCGTCCCCAGGATCGAAGGTTTGCGGAGGAGGCACCGCAGTTAAAATAAAAATAGGGCTCTCCAACCATGGCCTTGGCCGTGCGTATGAGCGTTTGAAAATTGGAGTAGGTCGTCCATTCATCTTCGTTGAGAAAAAAGTCGTCGGGACGGGTGTAGCGATCCGTAGGGTAGGTGAGATCTTCAAATAGAAGGTCGTGATGACCCAGTTTGCTGCTCACGTAGGTGGCTACGATTTTGAAATTGCGGTTGCTTATGCAATCTGTACGACTCATGGCAATAGCCTCGCAGGAAAGAATGGATCAGAAAAAATCAATGCAAGCGCTGTGCCTGACATGAAAATTGTTGATTTTAAAGATTTTTCATGTCAGATACGGATCACGTTCGAGCAAAACAGGTAAGAGAATGCACATTTTTTTGTGCGAATGTTTTTGCCTTTTGTTGGTGAGCCGGCGTCCATTCGTAATGGGATATTAGGGATAATTTCTGGTTGCCCGCAACCTGTGAGATGCGAGCGATGAGAATCGACCGAGGCGTATGAGGTATACGCCGAAAGGCCTCCGGAGAGCAGGGCCTACGGCCCGGAGGGAGGAACGAATGCTTGCCGGCCTCTGGCGTGGCTTTCTGCCCTCCAGAGCGGACAACCCCTCCGGCTGGAAGGCAATCTTGGAATGACGCGTGACGGATGATGCCTTGATGGTAAGGCAGGAATGTATTTTTCGGCTTGACAAAGGAACTGAGAAGTATAAAATTATCAAATTACAGATCGGGACGTGGCGCAGTCTGGAAGCGCACCTGAATGGGGTTCAGGGGGCCCGGGGTTCAAATCCCCGCGTCCCGACCATAAGAATAAATGAAAATAAAGAGGCGGTCCGCTTGGAGCCGCCTCTTTTTGTGTCTAATGGGCTTCAGGCGTTTTCTAATCGTCGTTCTTGAAGAGAAGGAAAAATGTTTCAACCCCCAGAAAGTTATTCCCGAAGCTAAATCTCAAAACTTATGAGAAGTGAGGGTACAGAGTTTCCAACCGGCAGAATCCTCCCTATGGTTTCCTTCGTTGGCTACAGAAATAAAGGAATCAACAATAATTTATCGATAATCCATTGACAATTAATCAAATTAAATATAATTTGACATCTTCCACCTTAAGATCGGAGCCTGTCATGAGCCTTACCAAGTGCGCCATTGCGGAAAATATCTGCCGCGAATGCGATTATTGCAAGAGTAGGCCCTCCGAGCTACTTGAACTCATACTCGAAGTGATTGAGCAATCTCTGATTTCAGGTGAGGATGTCCTGATCAGTGGATTCGGGAAGTTTTGCGTTAATGAAAGGAACGAACGCAGAGTAAAAAAACCTGCTCCCGGCTACCATATAACCTTGGGAGCAAAAAGATCGGTGACTTTCAAATGTTCCCCGGTTATGAGGGAGAAAATGAACGGGAAAGTCCGAGATTAAAAGATCCCTTTCCGATGTATGAATGGATCGATCCATCGCCGGGAGTCCGCTCCGGCAACCACCTAAAATATTTTAAGCCCCCAAACGATTGGATTGATTTGGGAAGTCTTCACTCCGAGCGTAAATGGAATTGATACGGATGTCGCTGATCCCGTAAGATATAGGGCAGAGTTGACTTGGATTGGTAAGAAGACCTCATCGTGCCATCAATCCGGATGTGTGGTTATATGGTTTGATTTTAAAGGAAAAAATCGATATAAAGGCTAAAAAGGGGGGATTGCGTCCTGATAAGAGGACCCTGTCGCCCGGCAATGGAAAAGGGGCTTAACGACTTGTAACGGCAGGGCTTTGGGCAGTTTTCATCACGAGATAGGTTCTATAATAATATGAATCTAAAAAAAATCTTATTGTTTCTGAACATTCTGCTTGCAGGACTTGTCCTGTGGACGGGTTTCAATATATACGACACGTGGGCTTCTCATAAGAATATGGAAAAGAGGCCCATAACGGCGTCCCTGGAAACCAGCAGAACGGAAAAGGCGGATCCGAAGAAGTTAAAAAGGCGCAGCGATTATCGGTTCATCGTTTCCCGCGACATCTTTAAGACCAAAGTCAAGCCTTCAAGGGGAAGGGCTACTCAAAAAATAGATGTGGCGAAACTAAAAGAAAATACGCGTTTTGAGTTGATGGGTACGGTTGTGGCAGAAGATGGTAACTCCTATGCCATCATCAGGGAGAAGAACAAAAAAGAGCAGGATCTCTACGCCCTGGATGACGCTATCGACGATGTTAAAATTTCTCGGATACTGTCCGATCGTGTCGTCATCGAGAGGGATGGCGCAGAGGAACTCCTTGTTATTTCACATGAACGGGGGCGTGCGCCAAGGTCGTCGGCGTCCTTCAAAAGGTCGATTGTGGGCCCACAGAAAAATAAGGGCATCATTAGGAAGAAATCCGTTTTGCCCAGAAAAAGGCCGATTAGACGACCTGTAAAAGACGAAGAGCCCAATGAGGAGTAGGACGGCAATCCGGCCGATACCTTAGTCGCTGCAATCTGAGAAGCCGTAGGGGGTGAACCAGCAAAACCTAAAAGTGGAGTGAAGACCTTGAAGGAACGGACTGATGTGAATCGTGTTTTCATGATCGTGGTTCTTTGCGTGGTTATGTTGCTGTCGGTGCCTGCCTGGAGTCAGGAAAAGATCCCCGTGGGTTCGACCGCGAAAAAGAACACCGGATTGATCACCATGAATTTCAAAGATGTGGATATCGGTGTTTTCATCAAGTTCATCAGCGAGCTGACCAATAAAAATTTTCTCGTCGACCCGGCGGTCAAGGGGAACATTACCGTCCTTTCGCCCGAAAAAGTGACGGTCGACGAGGCCTACAGGGTCTTTCTTTCCGTGTTGGAAGTCCACGGGTATACGACCGTACCCACGGGAAAGATCGTCAAGATCGTTCCTGCGGCCCAGGCCAGGAGCAAGGGCGTTGAGAGTCGTTTTCAGAAAAAAACCGGTGTGCAGGACGATAAGATCGTGACGCAGTTGGTCCCCCTGGAACATGGAGACGCCACCGATTTTACCAGGCTCTTGAAGCCCCTGGTGGCCAAGACCGGCCTGGTGATTCCCTATGCTGACACCAACACCCTGATCCTCATTG
>CAZXWJ010000335.1:0-4185 GCA_964644375.1 uncultured Desulfobacteraceae bacterium
TCCGGTCGCATTCAAGGACGATGAACTAGGGCTCATTCGGCTCAGGGCCTTCGGGATTTTCAATGTGCAGATCATCCAACCCGTCCTTTTCATCAACAGCCTGGTGGGCACCCAAGGCATGTACACCACGAATGAGATCGAAGAGTACCTGAATCGTGTCATCGTATCACGCTTCAATGATTATATGGGCGAAACCATTGATTCGATCCTCAATCTTCCCGCAAAATACGATGAGCTCTCCGACGGCCTCTCGAAACGCCTTCAGGAAGATTTTAGCCGCTTCGGTCTTGGTTTGACGGATATCTATATCAATGCGATTACGCCCCCGCTGGAAGTCCAGCAGGCCATTGATGATCGGGCCAGAATGGGCGTTTTTAAAGACATGAACAAGCTCATGCAGATGAAGGCGGCCATGGCCATGGAAAAGGCCTCCGAGGCCGAAGGGGGATCGGGACAGGGCATGGGCATGGGTATGGGGCTGATGATGCCGGCCATGTTTTCCCAGTATTTTACCGGGGCAAAACCCGAGACCGACCAGGGCCCGTCACAGGAGACCACGACCTGTCCTGAATGCAGCAACACCGTTCCTATAAACGCAAAATTTTGCCCGAGATGCGGACACCAACTCCTGATCTTCGAGAAATGCACAGAATGCGGAAAAAACCTGGCCCCCAACGCAAAATTCTGTTCACGCTGCGGCCATGCTGTTGAAGACAAACCAAAACCCAACTTCTGCTCCAAATGCGGTAAGGAGAACCTGACGGAATCCCTTTTCTGTAATCAGTGTGGAGAAAAGCTATAGTTAAATGGAAAACTTGAGAATTATGGGGCCGCTTTCTAACGCATCGACCCATGGCCCGATCGACCCTTGGGCTTGCTTGATACATAACAACTGACACTTAAGATCCTCCATGCAACAGACCCGACTGCAAATCGAACATCAGTGCCCACAATGTGGCGCCCCCATCACGTTGGAAGAAGCGGATCATCTGATCGACTGTGAATTCTGCAAGGTCAAATCCTATCTCGTGGCCAGGGATTTTTTTCGTTATATGCTGCCCCACAAGGCGCCAAAAAATAGGGAACTGGTCTATGTCCCTTACTGGCGTTTCAAGGGTATGCTTTTTTCCTGCATCGAGGATGAAATCAGGCAGAAGATTATCGACGTCAGCCATCAGGGCCTGGAATCCGGTCATTTTCCCGCCTCCCTAGGGTTGCGGAGCCAGACCCTGAAGTTGAAATTTGTCACCCCTGAGGCCGAAGGCCGATTTTTATCCCCACGCCTTTCCTATGACAAGTTCCTGGAAATCATCGAACTCCGATTCAGTGAATTTCTGCCCAAACCCATCTATCACCAGAGTTTTATCGGTGAGAGCCTGAGCCAAATCTTCGCCCCGTTCTATCTGGATTCCAAGATCTACGATGCGATCCTGAACCGGCCTGTATCTCAGGAACCTCAGGAGGATTTCAATCTCCAGGCCTTCGACGGAGGACGGCCCAAATGGAACGTCCAATTTCTTCCGGCCCTCTGTCCAGACTGTGGCTGGGACCTTGACGGGAGTCGGGATTCCCTGGTGCTCACCTGCAGGAACTGCAAATCCGCCTGGCAGGCCGGGAAAAAGGGGTACTCTCGGCTGAAATTTGCTCACATGCCCGAAGAGGGGGAAAAGGTCCTTTTCCTGCCCTTTTACAGAATCAAGGCCGAAGTCGAGGGAATGACACTGGGATCCTATGCCGATATGGTAAAGGTCGGGAATCTTCCCAAGGTCGTCCAGGCCTCCTGGAAAGATATCCCTTTCCGTTTCTGGTTTCCGGCCTTCAAGGTCAGGCCCAAGGACCTCCTTCGCTTTTCCAAGTACCTAACCCTGACCCAGCCACAAAACCAATTTGTTCCGACCCTTCCCGGCGGCCCCATGCAACCCGTAACCCTGCCGGTCAAAGAGGCCGTGGAAGGCCTCAAAACGACCCTGGCCGCTTTCCTGAAGCCGCCCAGGCTCATGTTTCCGAAGTTATCCGGGCTTCAGATCACGCCGAAAAGCTATATACTGATCTATCTGCCCTTTCATCAAAAGGGGAACGAACTGTCTCAGCCTGCCTTCAATTTGCGCATCAACCGAAATCTGCTCACCTTTGCAAAAAATCTTTAATATCCGGCCACCCCATTGCTTTCATAATACCTTTCGCAACCGGTGACAGATCCCAAAATGACATATCACCTTGATTTTACACTGGTGGATGTCGCCATGCAGAGATTCTGTCCTTTCCCTGTTCCTTGCTCTGGAACAGGCACTGATCTGCTGCCATGAGGAGTTGCTTCTTGTCCCTGGCATCATCGGGGAACGTAGCCAGTCCGAAGGAGGCCGTGACTCTGAGGTGGTTCTCCTCCTGCTGGAGATAGGAACTGGAGCTGATCCCTTTCCTGATCGCTTCCACCTTCGAAAGAGCTGCCTCACCGCCCTGACCTGGAAGAATCACGATATACTCGTCTCCGCCGTACCGAACGATACGATCCTAGGTGTCGAGATGTGAATGGACGACTTCTGCCACTTCCTTTAAGACATTGGCGCCAAGCAGATGCCCATGCATATCCACAACCTGTTTAAAGTTGTCCATATCAAAGAAAACCAAGGTCAATTGCCCTATCTCAGAAGATGTTGGGCTCAGGAACAGGTCTATATACTGGTGAAGGGAACGGGTGTTATGAAAGCCCGTGACATCGTCGGTAACGCTCTGTTTCTGTAACAGCACATTCGTTCGTTCAAGTTTATCCTGGTAGTCTTTCAGCATCCGCCGGTTTTGTTCCTGCAGTGCGAAGAGCCTGCGGAGCTCGAGCTGAGCCATGACCTGCCGAGATAAAACACGTAGAGAGTTGAGCTGAGGCTCAGTGAGCTTGCGTTGGACTTGATCGATTACGCATAGCGTACCCACTGCTTCACCCTTTGGCGTGATCAGGGGTGCACCGGCATAAAAGCGTATCCACGGATCCCCTGTAACAAGCGGATTGTCGACGAAACGTTCATCTGCCTGGACATCGTTCACGACTGTGATATCGGGTTGAAGAAGGGCATGCGCACAGAGCGAGACGTCCCGCGACGTCTCCGAAATTGTGAGACCTACCTTGGACTTGAACCACTGCCGTGAGCTGTCAATCAGAGACATTGCGGCCATGGGCGTGGCACAAAGCTCGGAAGCCAGCCAGATAATGTCATCGCAGGAGGCCTCAGGCAAAGTGTCTATTATCCGATAGTTGAGCAGAGCCTCAAGGCACGCGGCTTCGTTGCTTGGTAGTTCCGCCTTCATCGTTTGATCCTTTCAGACAAATTCGAAGTTAAGGTGGGGAAAATTGGGGACGTCCATGAGATGATAAGTTCGCTGTTCATTCCCCTGTTATATTATTCTGTAGATTTTCCAATATATGAACCTGGTCTGTGCACGGACTCCGCAATAGTTCACATTTGAGTTTGTTACAGGGTGAGCAACGAGCAAAGTAGACCGGACATGTTCAACCAATGGCGATATTACCGGTGCATAAAATATTCATGTGCCACGCACAAAAGGCACCCTTTGAAGGCCTGTAGGGACATTTCGAAAAACAATTGAAAAAGTTTACCAGACATTGCTATTTTTCGATATGGTTAGTTGGCTTCATTCATTTACCTGGAGCCCGTCCGGAAATAAAATCCAGGCACGAATGAATTCCCAATTCAAGAATTCCAAATGCGCCCTCGTTGCCAGGGGGCAATTCTATCGCCGGACATGCAAAAGGAGAGGACAATGGGGTTTCACAGATTTGAAGAACTGACCTGGCCGGAGGTCTCGGCCCTGGATAAAGACAGGACGATCCTCTTTCTGCCCCTCAGCCCCATAGAGGAGCATGGGCCGCATTTACCCGTGGGAACGGATTTTTTTGCGGCCAGGGACATCGCCGCAGCGGCCTGCGAGTTGGTTCTGGAGCAAGACGCTGGGCTTGACGTCGTTCTCATGCCCGTCATCCCCCTGGGGTGCTGCGGGATCACGGCGGATTTCCCGGGGACGGTTTCACTGCGGGGAAGCACGATGGCGGGTGTAGTGGCCGATGTCTGTTCTTCTCTTGCGAAATACGGTTTCAGGTATATCGTGGTTTCAAACCATCATTTGGACCCGGTCCATGTCAAGGCCGTTCTGACGGGGATTGAAGAGGTCGAG
>CAZXWJ010000336.1:0-4173 GCA_964644375.1 uncultured Desulfobacteraceae bacterium
ATTATTCTCCTTTCACCACTTTACCCTCTTCATCCCAGAACTTGTCCGAGGCCTTCTGGACAAGGGTCGGTTGAATCTTCAATCCCTGAGACTTGGCATGCTTGGCACTCACCCAGAGGCTGTAGGCGGAGGCAAGTCCGGCCGGGATTACTCCCGCGGATTCGCCTTTCAGAATACGGGCGGCCTTCTTGCCCGCCGTGTATCCCACGAGGAAGTAGTCGGGTCCGTAGGCGGCTACCGCACCCCTTGGGACACTGTCCCTGTCTCCGGCAAAGAGGGGCATGTTGTTTTCGTTGCAGACCTTCACAATGGACTCAAAGGCGGAAACCGAGGTGTTGTCGGAGGTGATGTGAATGGCATGTGCACGTCCCACAAGGCTCTGAGCGGCCTGCATAACCTCGGAGGTGGCGGATACGTGGGCTTCCACGAGGGTGCACCCCATACTCTCAACGGTTTCTTTCATTTCCTTGATATGAAAGGTCACATTTACATCGCCGGGGTTGTAAATGGTTCCCCACTTTTTGGCCCAGGGCATCAGGTCCTGGTACATTCGGCACTGAAGGGCGATTGGCCATCGATCACTGACACCGGTGACATGGATGCCGGTCTTTCCCATTCTGGGCGCAATACCTGTGGCCACGGGGTCTGTTACGGAGGAGAAAACGATCGGTATCGTTTTGCTGACCTTGACCGAGGCTTGAGCGCAGGGTGTACTGATCGCATGAATCAGATCGACCCGGTCATCTTCAAATTTACGGGCAATGATGGCACAGTTTGACTGATCGCCCTGGGCGTTCTGACGATCAATGGTGATGTTTTCGCCCTCTATGAAGCCCTCTTCCGCCAAGGCGGCTCTAAAGCCTTTCGAGTCGTTGTCTAGGGCAGGATGGGAGACGATTTGATATTCACCGATGCGGATCATTTCGGCGGAAACGCCGGCCCCGAAAATAAGGCCAAGAACCGCGAGAAGAATTAGGAGTAGCGTAACCTTTTTCATGGCTTAACCTCCTTTGTAAAAGGTGAATGGATGAAAGACGCCCAGATGCCGATATACTCTTCACCTCACGGTTTAACTTCCTGAGTGGTGGGGTTCAACGAAGCCGTAATCACGACAAAGGGCAGGTATTTTGCTTTTTAGAATTGCTTGAACCGTGCGAGACTTGAGTTCTTGAAATTGGTTAGAATGAACCTACTGTTGCAAGAATATCGACCCAAAAAGTGCACTATGACATTCCTTTTACATACGACTTCCCGGTGGAGGCTTGGTGTCAGGTGCGATGGTTGCAACGGTTAAAGATCGGATTTCGGGTGCTTTGAAACCATGCCGGCATTTTGCAGACATTTGATCGGGGCTCAACTGGACTGAAATAGGATTGAGTCAGTGGTATGATTCATTTCTCAAAACGCTTTATATTTGGACAGGCCCCGCAGCCGGAGATGAACGATTCGAATAATGCAGTATTTTTAATCATAGGGGAAGATCCCTCGTGGTGTCAAGGGCAAAGGCCTAAAGACGGCCCTGTTGAAAGGCGCAGCCGTTGGGCCGGAACGTCTTTCGCCGGTCACGAAAGAGCACCCGCCAGTGCCCTGATGAAGGCGTCGTCCGTCCCGCAACACCCGCCGATCATGTCCGCTCCGGCTTCTCTTATGGCCACACCGTCCCGGGCGAACTCTTGAGGTGTCTGTTCATAGAGGGTCACGCCGCGCCGGGTGACCGGCTTTCCCGCGTTGGGCTGAATCAGGACCGGTTTTTCGGTTACTTCCCGAATCTTCGAGGTAAGGTCGATCATGTCACGGCTGCCCAAGGTACAATTAGACCCGATCATATCCGCATCGGCCTCCTCGAGAGCCTTGACGCATTGATTGATTCCTTCCCCCATCATGGTAAAAAAACCCTTTTGGGTCCGTATGAAGGTCATGGTACTGCACACCGGGACATCCCCCGCCCTTTTTGTCCCTCGCAATGCCGCAAGGGCCTCGTCCAGAGAAAACATGGTCTCTATGCATAGCAGATCCACACCTCCCAGAATCAGGACACTTGCCTGCTGATAAAAGGCCTCCTCGGCCTCGCGAAAAGAGAGATTCCCATGGGGCTCGAGCATCTGGCCGGTGGGACCGATCGATCCTGCCACGAATCCGTTTTTGGGGCACACTTCCCTCGCCAGTTTTACGGCATCGAGGTTGAGGGACGTCATGTGATCCGCCAGGCCTTTTTTAGCAAGCATCAAGGGGTTTCCCCCGAAAGTGTTGGTCTCGACCACATCAGAACCGGCCTGAAAATATTTGTTGTGGATCGCCTTGACGCGATCCGCTCTGTCGCGATTCCAGACCTCCGGGATCTCCCCGGGACTCAAGCCCGCCGCCATGAGCATGGTCCCCATGGCCCCATCGAAGACGATGATTTTTTTGTTTAACTTTTCAATGAAAAGATTTGACATTAATTGTTTTTCCTTAGCATATTTGATTTGCTCTCCAGGCTCACGAAGCGGCTGAAGGCCGAAAAGAAATCTTCTTCAGCAATTCTAATGATCCATGGCGGCGAACAATTCGCGGGCCTTTTTGACCGCATCCATGGCGTCTGTTCCGTAACCGTCCGCACCGATTTCCTTTTGAAAGGCTTCGTCCACCGGCGCTCCCCCGACAAGGACCTTGATGTGGGAAAGGCCCCGGTCTCTCAGGAGATTCACCACCTCCCCCATGGCTGGCATGGTGGTGGTCAGAAGGGCGGAAAGGGCGATGATATCCCCCTTTACTTCCACGGCCGTGTCCACAAGCCTCTCAGGAGAGACGTCCACGCCAAGATCGATCACTTCGAATCCCGAACTCTCTATCATCATAGCGACCAGATTTTTGCCGATATCGTGAATGTCGCCTCGGGCCGTGCCGATGACGATTTTGCCTCGTGAGGCCCGCTCGTCCCGGTTGAAGTGGGGTTTCAGTTTGTCCATGCCCGCCTGCATCGCCTTGGCCGACCAAATAACCTGAGGGATAAAGATTTCGCCTTCCCCGAATTGCTGCCCTATCACATCCATGGCGCCGATCAAGCCCCTGTCCAGGATTTCATGAACCTGCAACCCGGAGGCAAGGGCTGCCTCCACACCGCTGGCCGCGATTTCTATTCGACCGTCCATTACCGCCTGGTAGATAGTTTCTATCTCACCTTGCATTACTTCCTCCCGGTTACGGAAATGCGTTTCCATATTCTGTTCAGTTCCTTTCCTGAGGTCTCATCAAGCGGAGCGGGTTTGTGGGTTTCAAGGATCTCATGCGTCCTTGCGATCAGCCTGTCGCAAGCAGTGCTTTTCCCATCCTTGATCCAGTTATCCAGATTGGCACGATTGAGGAGGCCGGGCCGCCAATGTTCATGCATGAAAAAGTCAAGGGTGTGCTTCTCGCCGAGGAAATGCCCTCCCGGTCCCACATCACGGATCACATCCAGGGCAAGGTGGGGTTCATCAATCGCGAATCCTGTCATGTAACGCTTGACCATGGCAATGATCTCGTCGGCAAACACGATCATTTCCGGACAGGCCACATATCCCTGCCCCATATAGCCGCAGTCATGGATCAGGTTGGTGCCGTCCTGTGCCGCGCTCAAAAGGGTGAAGGCATATTCCGCCCCAGCTTGGAGGTCCGGAAAATGGGCATCACTGCACCCTGCGGTGCCCCATATGGGGAGATCGTAGTAGTGAAAGAGATCGGCATAGGCGGAGTGGGTCAGTCTGAATTCGGGGGAGGTATAGGAGACGGTCGCTTGGAGCATGTCCATGGTCGTGGCGGCGACCCCGGAAATAATGGGTGCGCCCTTATGGGTGAGCTGGTGAATCACAAGGCCAGACAAGGCCTCGGCGGCGGCCACGGACAGGGCCCCGGCCAGGGTCACTGGTCCCGTGGAACCGGCAAGCAGGGCAGGGGTGTAATTGATGGGAATGCCCTTCTCAGCACATAGTATGAGTTTGGACACAGCCTCCTTCGAATGGGTGAGAGGCGAGACCGGTTCGGCATAATGGATCAGAAAAGGGCGGGAAGTGAGGGCCTCCGCGCCGCCTGCAACGGCCTGGGCCATCTCCATGATCACCTGAAGGTCCTCCTTCGATTCGGCGGTAAAAAAGATGGGTTTGGGGCTGTTTTCCACCTCCAGTTGGAAACAGCGGATGTAGTGGAGTCCCCTCG
>CAZXWJ010000337.1:0-4134 GCA_964644375.1 uncultured Desulfobacteraceae bacterium
ATCCTCGTTGACCCACTCGGCGATGATATCCCGGGCGCCCGCAAGGGCCGCCTCTATATTTTCCACCGCCTTTTCAAGATCGACAAAGGCCTTGGCCTCTTCCAGGGGGTCCGTGACATCCTCCTGGCAAAAAAGCATGGTTGCCAGGGGTTCAAGTCCCTTTTCCCTGGCTATGGTCGCCCGGGTGCGGCGTTTCGGTCGGAAAGGCAGATAGATATCCTCCAGGGTGGCCATGGTTTCTGCCGCAAAAATCTTCTCCTTCAGTTCGTCCGTGAGCAGTTCCCGTTCCGTCAGGGAGCTCAAAATACTCTCCCGCCTTTTGTCGAGTTCTTCCAATTGGTTCAGTCTGTCGCGAATCGTGGTGATGGCGACCTCGTCCAGGGTGCCGGTGGCCTCCTTGCGGTACCTGGCAATGAAGGGCACGGTGGCTCCCTCTTCGAGTAAGCTCCCCGTTGCCCTGACCTGCTGCATTTTAAGGGAAAGTTCTTCTGCTATCTTTTGGATGTGTTGTTCGTTCATAGGCTAAACCGGATAGTCCTCCTCTAAAAAATTAGTCCCAAGGCTCATCACTTCTCTGATGTGCCCTTTGCCTTCCAAAAAAATATTCTCTTTTTTTGCACGATGCCGCTTTTATGGGATATCGGGGCCTTCATGCCCTCGAACCCTTCAGCTGAAAGGGCACGCCTTAATACATATTCCGCAAATGGGGCTCTCGATCCCCGGCAGCTTCGCAAAATTGTTCATCGTCTGATCCACGCACCGGGAGAAGTACAGGGCCTCATCACGATCTCGATAATGGTCTTCCGTGTTCACCCCCTTGATGGCCTCGACAGGGCAGGCCTCCCGGCACAGGGAGCATTGGCCGCATCGATTCTTCACAGGAGCATCCGCTTCAAGAGGTGCCTCGGTAAGGACAGTCGCAAGCCGGACCCGCGATCCGTATTCCGGGGTTATGAGAAGCAGGTTTTTGCCCTGCCAGCCCAGCCCGGCCATCCTTGCCACGGCCTTGTGGCTGATGGCTGCGGACAGGTTTTCCCGGTCCAGAACCTGGGAGGCGGGGATAGGCAGGCTCCTGTAGCCGTCCTGGTCCAGGCGGATGGCGGTCCGGACGGCGATGTCGTCCAGTATGCGGTTTATGGTCTCGTAAACGGCCTTATAGAGCCGTGTCGGCCGGTCTGAAATCTGTTCGACCACGGCCCCGGGGACCGGGACCGCGATGGCAACGGCCCGGACAAAAGGGTCGAGCAGATCCGGAGGATCCACGTTGAGGGCCTTCAAGGGTTCCACGTCCGCCACCCCGACAAGGGCTGCACCCAGATTTCTTATCGCATTTTTCGTGCTCTCCGTATAGGCCGAAGACTGGGTTATGGCTTCCATAGCCACCTCCTTTGGGGTCCGGAACGTCTGAAAACGTCACACATAAAACAAAAAATTTCAAAAGGTTAAAGTGTGAAATTCATTTCAGAGGTCCTGAGAGAGAGGGGGGGGTAGGAAAAAGAATTGGTCAAAAACCACCTTGTCACGGATATAGACGGGTTTAAGATCCCCGTTTGCAAATTTTTTTTCCTTTCCCGTCCATCACCCGATACGCATCCGATAAGCCCCATCATAGAAGAGGGTCTTACACCGGTCAAGACAGGATTTAAACCTTGCACCGGATATCTGCTCCGGACGGGACATACACCGTCGAAATCCGAACCCATTTACGTTTCAATATCCTTATTTCATGAACGATAGTCGAATCAAACGGTGAATTTTGAGAAACCGGAATGACACTTAAACCGTCAATCGCCTTTTATGGCCTCAACCGCATCGGATACCGCCTCTTTCGTGGCTCGCCAGGCTCGCTTTGAGGCTTGTTTTGTCGCATTCCAGGCATTCTTCGACGTTTCCTTGCTCGATTTCCAGGCCTTACCGGCTGTCTCCTTCGTTGCCGCACCAATCGCGCCGGCGGCCTCTCCCGTCTCATGCCCTGCTTTTTCCCAACTGCTTTCATCGGCCTGAGCGGTCTTTTCCTGTGACTTTCCGGATTGGCCGCCCGCCCGCAAGGTGGTCGCCAACCCGAACAAAACGAGAAAAACGACGAGTCCCGTTACGACAGACCTTGTCCAATGGTAGCACATTCCGTTATGCTCCTTTTGCGCGGATTTCAGCTGGTGCCATTTCATTCTGTTCCCGCTGCAATTGGAGCAATACAATGGCGCTGATAACCAGCACGCCCCCCAGAATCTGGAGCCATTCCATGGCCTCCCCGAGAATGATAAAGGCCATCAGCCCTGCCGAAATGGGTTCAAGAGTCGCTGTAATGCTTGCCTGGGTCGAGCGAATATAATTGATCCCCACAAAATAGAGTCCGAAGGGGATAAAGGTGCCGAAAACGGCAATATAAGACATCCAACCCCACTGGCCCCAGGTATATCCCGCGGTCATGTAATGGAACGGAGAATAAAAGATATGCCAGCTCAGGGTGGCAAAGGTGATGGCGTAAAAAAGCACGGTCCAAGGATCGTAGCGGTGCATGCCCCGTTCTCCGAGCAGGGAATAACTCGCAAAGCAGACGGCCGATGCCAACCCGCTCATGATTCCCAATCGATTCAAATGAAGGAATTGGACATTATAGCCTCCAACAACCAGATAGCAACCGCCGAAGGCCAGAACGATCGCCCCTATTTTTGAAAAAGACAGGCGTTCTTTCCAGAAAATAATCGAAAAGAGGGCAATCGGGATAGGGGCCAGGTATTGCAGAAGAATGGCGGCGCCCACATGGATCTTACTGATCGCATAAAAATAAGTGATCTGGACCAGGGCCATCGCAATGCCGCCCAGTAGCAGGAAGTAAGGGACATCCCTGGCACGAATTTTCATGAGGGCCGGGGAGAAGACCGCAAAAAGGACGGCCATGAGGAGAGAAGAGAGCGTGACCCGGACCTGGACCAGCTCAAAGGGCGTGATACCACTCTCGAAAAGGGCCTTTCCCGCCGTGCCGGAAGAGGCCCACATCAAGGCGGCCCCAATGATACAGATATATCCCTTGATGGAATTCACATTGGATGATTTCACGTCCCGTCTCTCGGCGTTTGTAGCGCGCAGTTAAAGAGTCCCGGCCCGGGGGACCGGGCTTTAGTTGCACCCCGGAGGGGTCTTATCTTACCGGAATTTCAAGGCTCATGGAATGCTGGAGTGCTGAAAAGGCTTTTTTACCGTCTCGTGCGGTATTTCATGAATGCCACTTTAAAAATCTTCCGGTTGCATGTCATTTTTCCAGTCTTCCAAGGCCTTTCTTTGGCACAGCCAACTGTCTCTGATCTCGCCCAGAGGGGCAGATTTTTCAAACCGAAATATGGTTACCCTTTCGTCGGTTGATACCTGTTTTTTCATTGTGCATCGTTTCGTCGGGGTTGTATCATTTCCCCTGTTCAAGGGTCAAGATATGGGATCGTCTTTTCAATAAATAAAACGTGCTGCCACCCCTTATTCCGATCGCGCCTCGATAGTCAATATTTTTTCTTTTTTTTTCTTGACAGCCTGATAGGAGAAACATAGAATTCTTTCATGTCAATATTGATATAAGACTTGTCATTCATTTTCTTTCTGTTGCCGATCTTCTAGGCAATCTTAACTTTATGGCATTCATTTCCCCCGGGCCCGGACCCCTTGCGGGGTTCGGGCCCACCTCTCCCGCATTCCTGGCGGCTTTTTTTCCGTCAGGAGGCAAAACAGCAAGGGCATTCGTGGTGTTTTCATCTGCCCCTCCTTGTTCAGAGACTCAGCGCAATGCCCTTGCTGGAGGGGTTCCTCTTCTGAAAAAAAATTCCTTGACATCTCATGGAAGTCATCGTTTATTATATCCTACTAGGCACATAGAGTATGGGCTTTACAGCGCACCGTCAGAGTCATACAGAACCGGATGATCTTTTCTCGCGCATTGCTTCTCTTTCAACCTCAAGCCCTTTCCGGCTGTCTCGTTCGATTATCAGGTCAAGTCCTAGTGGGAAGCACCTCCTCAGGGCCCTTTTACTGGTTAATAAAAATGAATTATCTTTTTGAAACAACACAAATGACGGAGGAAAAAAAAGAACATGCTACGCAATAGAAAATTGGGATTGTTCATTCTGGGTATAGTTGCTTTTCTGT
>CAZXWJ010000338.1:0-4124 GCA_964644375.1 uncultured Desulfobacteraceae bacterium
TGATCCATGAGCAGGAAGTCTGTAAAGGTTCCTCCCACGTCAACGCCGATTTTGAGCGCCATGGCAGCTTCCTCCCGAAGTATGAATAACAGTTTGTCCGATGTCTCAATGCTGCAAGTGAAATGTCAAAGCCTTGTAGCAGGTTAGCCATTTAAAAAATATGCGTCATCACCCTTTTCCAAAATAAAATTTTCCGCTCCAAGCAGGGGCAGGCATGTTCTCTTCACTACGTTCGCTCCGCCGTCCATGGCCGAATGCATTTCAAAAAGCGAAACCGTTACATAACCTTGTTTTTTTTCTTCATGTCCTTCATGATCTTTGTGGTAAAAAACAGATCAGTTGAGAATCACTTCATAAGTCCCGGCAGATAGAGTGCAATCTGCGGAAAAATCATCACCATGATCATGGCCAGGGCGTCGCACAGAAGAAAGGGGATCCCCGCCTTGTAGATGTCGCCCATGGTGGTGTCGGGCGGCGAAACACCCTTCATGACAAAGAGCAGCAGTCCGAAGGGCGGGGTCGTGTTTCCCATTTCCATGTTGATCAGCATGATCAGGGAGAACCAGAGCGTATCAAAGTGCAGGGCGTTGACAATGGGAAGAAAGATAGGAATGGCGATCATGACCATGGAAAGGTTGTCCATGAAGCAACCCAGGAAGAGCAGAAGGACCTGCATGGAGATCAGGACCATGATGGGCGGTAAATCCAGATCCGTGACCACCTGAATCAGACCGGCGCTGGCCCCTGAAAAGGCCAGGATCTGGCTGAAGGTCATGGAGCCCACGATAATCATGAACATCATGGAAGTGACCCGGACCGTACCGATAATACTCTTCTTCAGGGTGCCGGCGTCCATTTTCCCGTAAGCGGCGGCAAGGAGAATGGTCCCCAAGGCACCCAGGGCGGCCGCCTCGGAAGGCGTGGCAACGCCGAGAAAAATGAGACCGATGACCAGGAAGATGATGAGTCCGAGGGGCAGGACGTGAATAACCGTCCCCCTTATTTTCGCCATAACGGATATGTCCGGGATTTCGAAGGGCGGGGCAAGTCGGGGTTGTAACATACAACGGATGATGACATAGCCTGCGTAAAAGAGAGCGATGAGACACCCCGGCAGGATACCGGCAATGAGAAGACCACCCACCGATATCTGGTTCAGGGCCGCTAACAGAATGGCAAGCGCACTCGGCGGGATGAGCATGGAAAGCCCGCCGCTACCCATGACCGGACCGATACTCATGGTTTTGTGGTAGCCTCTTTTCTGCATGTCCGGGACCAGCATGGAGCCGAGGATCGCCGTGGTGGCCATGGTCGAGCCGCTCATGGTAGAAAAGATCGACCCGCCCAGAATGGCCAGAAGGGAAAGCCTTCCCGGAATCTTACCGATCCACTGGTCCACCACGTCAATGGCCTTGAAGCCCAGTTGGGAGTGGAACATCACCTCTCCCATGAGGATAAAGAGAGGCACGGGGAGGAGGCTGAAAGAGGTCAGGCTCTCCATCATGTTCAGGACCAACTGGACGATTCCTGCCGTACCTCCCAGAAAGATGACGGCCCCGAGGATGTCGATGAGCAGGAAGGAGACCGCCACCGGCATCCCCGACAGCATCAGGATGACCATGACGCCCAACATAAGGGTTAATGCAAGCCACCAGTCCATGTCTGTTCCCCACCTAGTGCTTTTCCTGCCTTTGCTGCCTCAAATCTTTGTAGAAGCCGTAAGCCCTTCTGATGAACTGGATGGAAAAGAGGAAACAACCCAAAGGAATAACCATGATGACCAGGAATTCCGGGATTTTCAGGTATTTCAGGGTGGGTACTTTTCTCTGAAAAAAATCACAGGTGACATAGGTGCCGTAGGTGGTCAAGACTAGGAGGACCAGGGATCCGAGGATGGAAGTAATCATGTTGATCAGGGTCTGAAGTCGTTTTCCGACCCTGTTCAACACGATGTCGATTCGAATGTGACTTTCCTGTTTGAGGACATACCCTGCAGCGAGAAAGGGAATATAGAGAAGGATATATTCGCTTATTTGGAGTACCCACCCCATGGGTTTATTGAAAAAATACCGCAGGACGACATCGACGCAGACACTGAACAGGGCGAACATCATCAAGAGGCCCGCAAGCCATGCAAAGCCTTTCAGCACGCCGTCGAACACACGGTCTGATGTCGCACGAATGCCCATTCTTCACGACCTCAGGGGCTGAGGAGCTTCTGGAGTTTCGGTCCCAGTTCGGGATCCTGCTTGATGACCTCCTCCCAACCGGCCTCATAGGCCAGGTCTATGTACCATTTGGAATCCTCCGGAGAGAATTTGATCAGCTTCATACCCCTTTCCTGCATCTTTTGGAGTTCCTTTTCCGCGATTTCGGCCATGATCTTGCTGGAATTTCTTTCGTTTTCGATCATGCAGTCGGTCATGATCTTCTGGAGGTGGGCGGGAAGTTTTTTCCAGGTCTTGAGATTGATGAGGCCTTCAATATTCATCTGGTAGATTCTAGGTTCCAGGATATACTTGCACACGTCGCACCAGCCCGACTGCACATTGCCCAGGGCGGACCAGGCATAGCCGTCGATGGTGCCCCGTTCGAGGGCCGTATAGATATCGGAACCCGGTATGGTGACGGGGACGGCTCCCAGTTTCTTGACAAAGGGCTCGTAGGTGGCGGAGACACGAATTTTCTGCCCCTTCAGTTCCTGAGGCCTCTTGACCGGTTTGTTTGTGAATATCTGGAACCATACCCCGAACTCGGTCCTGCCAAGATAATGGATATTGTGTTTTTTGAAGAGTTCGGCCCTGAAATCGTAATAGCCGTTTTCCCTTTCTTTGACGGGATCGAGACGGGTAAGGTGGGTATAGGCGGCGCCCGTGACCTGTCGTCCATAGTAGGATTCGCAGCCGTAGATGATATCCACGACGCCGTTTCGCAACGCCTCGAACTGCTTGAAACCCGGAATGGCCTCTGGTCCTCCGGTAAAGACGATTTCCAGCTCCCCCTTGGCCTTTTCGTTGACGTCCTCGATATAGGCCATCCAGGCGGTCATGTTGTTGTCCCCTTTAGGGAGAAAGGAGACCATCTTGAGTTTAATGGGCCCCTTTGCATAAACCGGGGCTGCCGAGACGGTCATGATCAGGATTGCGACTAACACAAATAAGCACTTTTTCATTTTCACTCCCTCCAATAAAAAGGTTGAAAACCAAATGAAACAGCGCCGCTTCGGCAGGTTTGGCGTGATGCCTTCCCCGCCTTGACCCCAAAGTTGCAACCTTGGGGTATATTCATCCCCTTTCTTTCCGGAAACGGGATACCGGTTCTTGGATCTGACGAAGAAGTCTGAATAAGAGTTGGCCGAGTCAATGCTGGAGCGCAAAGGGTAAAGGATGCAGACCTACTTCTTGAACCACTTGAGCGTCTTGGCGGCAGGCAACTGGGAGAGTATGAACTGCATATCAGAGAGGTGCTCTTTCATCGCTTCCATCGCAGCTTCGGGAGAGTGTTCCTGTATTTTTTCCGCGATTTTTTTATGGTGGAGGAGGATGTTTTCTTTGTGTTCCTGTGCCCATGCGATCGTGTAAATGAATTTGAACAGGATATCGATGAGTGATGCCTGAATGACGCTCAACAGGGGATTTTTCGCTGCGCGCGCCAGGGCTTTGTGAAAGTTTTCATCTGAACCCCTGAATTTGTTTCTTGTCCTGAAAAGGCGATCCAGTTCGTTTATCGCGGTCCAAATCGCATCCATATCTTCTTGCTCTGCGTTTTTGGCGGCAAGGTAGGCGATTTGTGGCTCGATCATGATTCGGACCTCGATGACATGATCGAGGCTGATGTCTTTCCATCCAATGATGTCTCTCAAGAGCCGGGCCAGTTCGGCTTCACCAATATCCTCGGCCACAAAGGCCCCACCTTTTTTCCCTTGCCGTACCTGAAGAAACCCGCCGTTTTTCAGGGTCAGAAGGGCGGATCGGACCGTTACCCTGCTCGTGCTGAAAATCTCGGCAAGTTCCCTTTCGGTGGGTAGTTTTTCCCCGGGATGAAGTTTTTTTTCAAATATTGCGTCCCTGATCTGATCCGCAATTTTTTCGTGGGCCTGTTTGATTTCAGCCACGGATTTGAAA
>CAZXWJ010000339.1:0-4120 GCA_964644375.1 uncultured Desulfobacteraceae bacterium
CACGGCAGGCAAAGGTGGAGGCGTTGAAGGTGTGGTCGGCATGAAGCGTGAGACACGTGTCGAGGTCCCTGGCCATTTCGGGATCCGGAACTTTTCCCAGGAGTTGATAAAGGAAATTCGCCCCATGTGGCAAGGAATCATCCGAGGGCAGTGGAACAAGCCCCTGCCTCGTCCGGTGCCATGCCGCCGCCACAGCGGGCAGGCGGGCGATCAGCCTGAGGGCCATGCGGATATTGGCCTCCCTGCTCTCGTCCTTGATATCCGGATCGGCCATAGCGAGAAGCGGAACTGCGGCCTGAAGCACATCCATGGGCTTTGCCTCCCGGGGCCAGGTCTTGAAGCTGTCAAAGACGAATTGGGGAACGGTTCTGGCATTGATGATTTCTTTCTCGAAATCATCCAGTTGCGTTTTGTCCGGCAGGGCACCATTCAACAGCAGATAAGCCACCTCAATAAAAGAGGCATTCTCCGCCAGTTGCTCGATCCGATAGCCCCGATAGATGAGGATGCCCTTTTCCCCGTCGATGAAGCTGACCTTGGTATCGGCGACAGTGACGCCACGTAATCCAATATTTTTGACATTGACATTTTCGGCCATGGCTGTTCCCCCTTTGGTAAAAGGCTAAACGCATGCCATAGATTGTTTTTCACCACCCGCTTCGCTGGAGACACCGAGAACACGGAGAGAGGGATCTTTTCTCTTGCCCCGGAGAGGGGTACAAGAGAATGACCCACAGCGGCTTCGCCGCGGGTTTTGACGGCCCGCAGGGCCTCTTCCCTCAAATCTCCATAGGGCATCCTCCATCACTCCCTCTCGATCTCCTTCTTCACGTAGTTCAGTGCACCGCCTGCAAGAAGATGTCTGCGCTGCCGAGTAGAGACCATGATCAGGGTGATGATGACTTGCCCATCTATTTGGACGGGTATTTCCTCGGCCCCCTGCTCAAGGTGCTTCCTGATGTCGGGGAAGAAGACTTTCGTCCCCTTCTGAAGGCTTTCGTAGTCCCCGGGATCTTTGAACACCAGGGGAAGGATCCCGAAATTACAGAGGTTGGCCTTGTGGATGCGGGCAAAGCTCTTGACAATTTTAGCCCGCACCCCCAGGAACCGCGGGGCAAGGGCGGCATGCTCACGGCTCGATCCCTGCCCGTAATTCTCCCCGCCGATCACCACGACATTTGCCTTCTGGCGGCACTCTTTATGAAAGTCCGGATTGAGCTGGTAAAAAACGAATTCGCTGATCGCTTCTATGTTTGAGCGGAGGGGAAGCACCCGGCTGCCCGCAGGCATGATGGTATCGGTGGAAATATTGTCCCCTACCTTGATGACGACCTCTCCTTCCAGGGCGTGAGGTAATTGCGGCATATCGGGGAGGGGCTTTATATTGGGGCCCCGAGACACCTCGGTCCTATGGCGTTCGTCGGAAGGGTGTATGATGGATTTCAGGAATATATCGTATTTCTTGGGATCTTGTATTCGGGGATAGGCCATCTCTTTTTCGAGGTCCCTGGGATCCGTGATCACACCCTTGAGCGCGGCCGCGGCCCCTGTCTCGGGAGAGCAGAGATAGACCTGATCATCCTCTGTGCCTGATCGTCCCGGGAAGTTTCTCGGAAAGGTTCGAAGGCTGACCTGGCCCGTTCCCGGGGCCTGACCCATCCCTATACAGCCCAGACATCCGGACTCGTGGATTCGCGCCCCGGAAGAGAGAAGGGATATGAGCCCATGGCGGTCCGCGATATTTTCGAGCACCTGCCGGCTGCCGGGGTTGATATTAAACGAGGTATCCGGATGGCGGTGCCGTCCCTCCATGATCCGGGCAACCACCATAAGATCCCGAAATGAGGAGTTTACACTGCTTCCGATGATGACTTGGTCGACTTTGAGTCCCGCCACCTCCCGAACCGTGACGACATTTCCGGGAGAAGACGGGCAGGCAATGAGGGGGTCCAGCGACGAGAGGTCGATTTCGTCGTGCTCGTCGTATTCCGCGTCGTCGTCGGGGGCGAGGGGCACCCAGCAATCTCCACGATCCTGGGCATCCAGGTAGGCCCGAGTGTTTTCATCGGAGGGGAAAATTGAGGTCGTAGCACCCAGTTCCGTTCCCATATTTCCGATGGTTTCACGATCCGTGGCCGACAGGGACCGAACACCGGGGCCGAAATATTCCACAACCTTTCCGACGCAGCCTTTGACCCCGTGACGGCGCAGCATCTCCAGAATCACATCCTTTGCACTGATCCAGTCCGGGAGTTCGCCCCGAAGCTTCACCCCCAGAACCCTGGGACAAGGGAGATAGTAAGGACGACCTGCCATGGCCATGGCCACGTCGAGGCCGCCAGCCCCTATGCCGAGCACGGAAACGCCAGCTGCGCCGGGCGTGTGACTGTCCGAGCCGAGCAGGGTTTTTCCGGGCACCCCGAACCGTTCCATGTGCACCTGGTGACAGATGCCGTTTCCGGGCGGGCTGAAATGGATACCGTATCGGGCACAGGCCGTCTGAAGGTACCGGTGATCATCGGCGTTCCTGAAGTCGGACTGGAGCAGGTTGTGATCAACATATTGTGCCGACAGTTCCGCCTTGACCGAATCGAGACCCAGGGCTTCAAACTGCAGCATGGCCATGGTGCCGGTGGCGTCCTGGAGCAGGGTTTGGTCGATTCGGATGGCAATTTCCTCACCGGGAGTGAGCTTCCCTTCTACAAGGTGGGCTTTGAGGATCTTATGGGTCAGGTTGTTTGCCATGGATTGCCTCTCTTCTGCTCATGGGCTTGACGATTTCGTGAAGTTAAACAGTTCCTCTTCTGTAAAGAATACCCAGACTGAAGTCATCCTCGAGGGTCTCGATCATCGCCTGTTTCCTGTCGGAGGGGTCATGATCCGCTGCAATAGGATGAATCCACTCCTTGAGGTGGTCCCAGGTTTTGTAC
Source organism: uncultured Desulfobacteraceae bacterium (assembly GCA_964644375.1). Lineage (GTDB taxonomy): Bacteria > Desulfobacterota > DSM-4660 > Desulfatiglandales > HGW-15 > CAYNYM01. The sequence goes on from CAZXWJ010000339.1 coordinate 2,931, forward strand.
TCCTTATCAAAGGTCAGGCAGGTGCTGTAGACGTGAAAAAAGGAAAATCCCTTGTGCCCGATCCCCTCCATGAGGACCCGGGTAATGCCTTCCGGGTCGCCCGCAAAGAGTCTCGCTACAAAGGAGGCCCCATAGGAGAGGGCCATGAGTGTCCCATTGAGCGGAGCGTCGATGCTCCCCCGGGGCGATGCCTTGGTTTTGAAGCCTATAGGTGATGTAGGGGAGGGTTGTCCTTTGGTGAGACCATAGATGGAATTGTCAAAGAGGATGTAATTGACGTCGATGTCTCTTCGGGCGATATGGGGAAGGTGTCCGCCGCCGATCCCGAGGCCGTCACCGTCGCCGCCCACGGCAAAGACCGTGAGTTCGGGGTTGGCCAGTTTTACCCCCGTGGCAACCGGGAGGGACCTCCCGTGCACGGTATGGAGGCCGTAGGTATCGGAAAAGAAGGGATAACGTCCGGCACAGCCAATGCCCGACACCGTGACGACCATGTGATGCGGCAGTCCCAGTTGCTGAATGGCATTGTTTATCCCCTGATGGATACCGAAATAGCCGCACCCCGGACACCAGGTGGGCAAGTTTTCCGATCGGGCGGAAAAGACTTGGGAATCTGCAATCTGCTTCACTCTCTCTGCGAGTACTTTTCCCGATGTCTTCATGAAATCGACCTCGTCTTTTCGAACTTTGGATTGCAACTATGATTATTAAGAGGTTTTTCGTTTATATTTCTTCATGCTCTTCATGTCCTTCATGGTAAAATCCTTCCTCACATCATGCCAGCAGTGCTTCAATCTTTTCCAAAATCGCCACGGGAGGAATGGGCAATCCCGTGACCCTGTTTAATTTTGCTACGTCCTTATGAAAGAGATGTCCGATCAATGTGGAGAGTTGCCCCTCGAGATTCAATTCCGGGATCAGGACAGTCTTACATCTTTCCATGAACCCACGGATCACCTTCTCATGATAGGGATAGAGGGCGGTGATCTTGAGCGTGCCAACTTTGTGACCTTTATCACGGGCCGTTTCGACCGCCTCCAGGGCCGAACCGAAGGTGGACCCCCATGCAACGACACCCACATCCAGGGGGCCGTCCGCATAAAAGGCCTCGGGTTCGGGCAGATCCGCCAGGGCACCCTGGATTTTCCGGTGCCTCTTCAGGCTCATCCGCATGTGATTGTCAGCATCAT
>CAZXWJ010000340.1:0-4065 GCA_964644375.1 uncultured Desulfobacteraceae bacterium
TGATATTTTTTTGTTCTTTTGCAGCCTTTTCCAATGCCTTGAGGGACGCCCCGACGGCTTTGTCGTCCCGCGTCTGCTTCAGTTTTTTGAGGCGTTCGATCTGCAAAACGGCCCATTGTTCGTTGTACTCGTGGAGCTCAACTTCCATGTCCACGCCTTCGGTGTACTTGTTGACCCCTACCTTCGATACCTTTCCCTCCTGGAGTTTCCTCTCGTATTCATAGGCCTGGACGGCGACTTCCCTTTGGACATAGCCGGAAGAAACCGCCTCGATCATTCCGCCCATCTTTTCGACCTTTTCCATCTCTTCCAGGATTTTCTCTTCCATCTCCTTGGTCAAGGTCTCGAGAAAGTAGGAACCGGCCAGGGGGTCAACCGTGTCCCGAAGACCGATTTCATCCATCAGGATCTGAAAGGTTCGCAGGGAGAGAAGCGCGGCCCTTTCCGTGGGGATGGTGAAGGCCTCGTCAAAGGAGCAGAGGGCCGTGGTCTGGGCACCTGAGAGGGCAGAGGCCAGGGCGTAGTAAGCGCCCCTGACGATATTGTTTTCGGGTTGCTGCTTGGTCATGCCCGATCCGCCGCCGCCGAAGATACCCCGAAGAAAAAGGGCCTTTTTGTCCTGGACGTCATATCTTTGCCGGAGCAGTTTGGCCCATAATTTTCTGGCGGCCCGGAATTTCGCCACCGTTTCCCAGAGATTTCCGAAGATATTGAGATTAAAAGAGAATCGTCCGACAAAATCTTCGGCCCGGTAGCCTCGGGCAACCACGTTGTCGATATAGGCAAAGGCGATCATGAAGGCATAGGAAATTTCCTGGGCCGGTGTGCAGCCCGATTCCCGAATGTGGTAGCCGCAGACAGAGACGGGGTTGCATCGGGGCAGTTCCTTCATGGCGTATTCGATCGTGTCGCCGATGAGCCGAACAGCGGGTTCCACCGGATACACCCAGGCCCCCCTCCCGACGATCTCTTTGAGAATGTCGTTTTGGGGTGTCGCGGAGATATCCTTTTTGTCATATCCGAATTTTTCGGCCATGGACTCGTACATGGCCAGCATGACGGAGGCAACGGCATTGATGGTGAGTCCCGCGCCGATACGGTCAAGGCGAATGCCCCTGAAGGCGATCTCAAAGTCCTTCAGGGTATCCACGGCCATCCCGACGCGTCCGATTTCCCCTTCGGCCATGGGGTCGTCCGAGTCATAGCCCATCTGTGTGGGAAGGTCAAAGGCCACATTGAGCCCTGTTTGACCGTGGGAAATCATCAGTTTAAAGCGATCGTTGGTTTCCTCCGGTGTGCCGAACCCCGTATACTGCCGGGTGGTCCAGTTTCGGCTCCGGTAGCCCCGGGGGTGCAGGCTGCGGGTAAAGGGGTAGACCCCCGGATCACCAAGATCCTCGTGATAGTCAAAACCTATCCTCTCCAGGTCCTCGGGTGTATAATGGGACTTGACCTTGATCCCCGACTGGTAGATGACTTCCCGGATGGCGTCCTTTTCGTCCTTGATATAGGTGGCTACTCCCATGATTTCCTCTTTTCTTTGCTGGCCCCTTTGTGGGTTCATGTGACCCGACCGCTCAAAGCGGGCCATCACACCCGCCGGGGGTGGGGTGGAAAAAAAAGTTACGAACCGTTTACGGTCCTATCAGATATCTTGGCGAAGGAGACGCTAACTATCCGTCCAATTAGTGTCCATCCAGAAATCAGAGATTCCAGGAAGGAGCAGTCGGCTATCAGCGGTCAGCTAATATGTTGATTTGTGTTGTCTTTTGCTGTGCGCTGAAAGCTGATAGCCCGAATCCGGAAAGGGTCATTTCCGGATGAAAACTAATTAACGGCCTTCTCTTTAATGAACCGAATGATCTCGCTGAAAGGGCTTCCACCGGGGAATACCCCTGCAATGCCCATCTGTTTCAGAAGAGGAACATCTTTTTTGGGGATCACGCCTCCCACAACCACTCGTATTCTCTTTAGGTCCTCATCTTCCATCATGCCCATCAGCTTTCTGCAGATCGGAATGTGCGCCCCGGACATGATGGAGAGACCGATCACATCGACCCCCTCCTGAACGGCCTGTTTTGCGATACTCGGCACGGTCTGGTGGAGACCCGTATAGATGACCTCCATGCCGGCGTCTTTCAGGGCATGGGCTACAACCTTCGCCCCGCGATCGTGGCCGTCCAGCCCCGGTTTCGCTAAAAGAACCCTTATCTTTCTTTCCGCCATTTTTTGCCGCCCCCTCTAGAACCTTTCAGGGTTGTTTCCAAGGGCATTTAAAACGGCCCTCTGGCCCCTTAGAATGTGTTCCTTTACCAGGCTTTCCACCCGATCGAGGTCCCTGTCCCGTATGGCCCTCAACATCAGGCGATGATCCTCGTTTCCGGCACGGGGCATGTCCTCGACCTTCATGAGGATCTTCCTAAAGCGGTAGATCTGATCCATAAGGTCACTGATCATTTTGATCAGTTTGGGACTTTGGCTCAGGGCATAGAGCAGGTTGTGGAACTCCGTGTTGATTTTTGCCAGATCTTCAACCTGCCCGTTATCCAAACACTGCTGAAATTCCCGAATCTTTTTATCCAAAGGGAACAGATCTTCTTCCCTGTGCTTTTCAGCCGCCAGTCTGGCTGCATAGCTCTCTAGAACGCGCCGAATGCCGAAGGTCTCTTCAATATTCTCACGACTCAGTCCCAACACCGAAAATCCTCCCTTGGGGAGTTTTTCGATGAGGCCTTCTCTTTCCAGCTTATGGATAGCCTCTCTTACGGGCGTTCTGCTGATATCCATGGTAGCCGCTATGCGGCTCTCCACCAGACGATTTCCAGGGGCGATGTCTCCCCGTATAATGGCCTGTTTCAGGTTCTCAAAGACATGTTGTCCCAGTGATTTTCTCGTGGGAAGTGGCGTTATGGGGGCCGGGCTCAGATTTTTCATTTCGTTTTCAGTTTTCATTGATCCCTCAATCTCCGGTTCATAATCCGACCCAACGAGCGATATTTGGCAGAAGAATTTCGTGGGTCCCTCCGCCGTAGAGCAGGAATCGGTTGTCTCGGTAGTATCTTTGCGCCGTGTATTCCATGGAATAGGCATAGGCTCCGAAAATTCGGGTGATGTAGTCACCCGCCTTGCAGGCCGTTTCCGTGGCAAAGTATTTGGCCATGGAAGACTCCTTGAGGCAAGGGATTTTGTGGTCGATCATATGGGTCGCCTTGTAGGTCAACAGCCTCGAGGCCTCGATGTCTACGGCCAGTTCGGCGACCTTGGCCTGGATCAACTGGAACTTGCTGATGGGCCGTGCAAACTGAATCCGTTCATGGGCATATTTGATGGAATCTTCCAGGGCGCCTTGGGCAAGCCCGATGGCCAGGGCCGCCGTCATCACCCTGATTTCGGAAAGGATCTCCAAGAGATTATTGGTGCCCTGGCCTTCATCGCCAAGCCGGAATTCCGGAGGAATGTGACACTGATTGAACGAAACCTCCGAAATCCGCGTCGTTCGGGTTCCCAGCAGACTGAAGGGCTTACTGATTGAAATTCCGGGTGTTTCTCGTGGAATAAAGAAGAAGTTGAGCCCCTTCAGTTTTTTTGCAGGGTCCGTCTGACAGAGCACCGTATACATGCTTCCGATCGGTCCGTTTGTTACCCAGGTCTTCATTCCGTTTACAACAAAGCCGTCACTGATTTTGCTGGCAATCGTATTGACGTTTGCCAGATCGGAACCCACCTCCGGTTCCGTGAGGAGAAAGCAGCCGATCTTCTCCCCCTTCATGGCGGGAAGAAAATACTTTTTGTGCATTTCCTTCGTACCGTAGTGGAAAAGAAAATTAGTCGCCATCAGACTCTGCATGGCGGTAATTGCGCCAAGGCTCAGGAGGCCACGTGACAATTCCTCTACAAGAATACAATAGAGGGTTGTGTTTCCGCCGGCGCCGCCTTTGTTCTTGGGATACCGGATACCCAGAACGCCCATCTCGGCCACCTTTTGAAAGAGCTCCATGGGGAACTCACCGCGTTCGTCGACCTCCTGGGCCCTGGGGATGACTTCCTTATCCACAAACCTGGCCA
>CAZXWJ010000341.1:0-4062 GCA_964644375.1 uncultured Desulfobacteraceae bacterium
ACGATCTTCTCTGTTCCTTCTGCGGAAAAAGCCAAGACGAGGTCAAAAAGCTGATCGCCGGACCTTCCGTCTATATCTGTGATGAGTGCATTCAGCTGTGCGATGAGATCATTGCAGAGGAATATGGGGAGGAAAAAGAGACTGAACTGGATGGTCAGCTGATCAAACCACACGAAATCAAAGAGATTCTGGATCAGTATGTGATAGAACAGGACAAGCCAAAGAAGATTCTTTCCGTGGCGGTCCACAATCACTATAAGCGCATTGCCACCAAGATCGATATGGAAGGGGTGGAGATCCAGAAGAGCAATATCCTGCTCATCGGTCCCACGGGTTCAGGAAAGACCCTTCTGGCTCAAAGCCTCGCGAAGATTCTCAAAGTGCCTTTCACTATTGCCGACGCTACTACCCTTACAGAAGCCGGCTATGTGGGCGAGGACGTGGAGAACATTATCCTGAACCTCGTTCAGATGGCGGATTATGATGTGGAGGCCGCCAGCCGGGGTATCGTGTATATCGATGAGATTGACAAGATTGCCCGTAAATCGGACAGTCCGTCCATCACAAGGGATGTGTCGGGAGAAGGCGTCCAACAAGCCCTTTTGAAGATTATCGAGGGCACCATGGCCAGCATTCCACCCAAAGGGGGGCGGAAGCATCCTCAGCAGGATTTTGTAAAGGTCAATACCAATAATATTCTGTTCATATGTGGTGGCACCTTTAACGGCCTTGATAAGATTATCAGAAATCGTATCGGCAGCAAGTCAATGGGATTCGAGGCGGATATTCATTTCAAGCAGAAGGACGATACGGACGAAATCATGTCCGCCGTCCAACCCGAGGACCTGGTGAAATTCGGTCTCATTCCGGAATTTATCGGTAGGATACCTATCGTGTCGTCTCTGAATCATTTGAGTCTCGAGGCCCTGGTAAGGATACTGACCGAGCCCAAAAACGCCCTCGTCAAGCAGTACAAGAAGCTCTTTGAACTCGAAGATGTGGATCTCAAATTCACCGAGGAAGCCCTTCTGGCCGTAGCCAGGGATGCGATTGAGCGTAAATCCGGAGCCCGGGGCTTGCGGGCTATCCTGGAATCCATCATGTTGAATATCATGTATGATATTCCCAAGATGCCGGAAATCCGGGAGTGTGTCATCGGGGAAGAGGTTATCGCCAGGGGTGAATCTCCCCTGTTACTTTATGAAAATCAGGCAGGATACGCTTAAACTATGTTTAATTTAAATAAAAAAAACCCAACTGAATTTTTTAAAGGGCCAAAGATCCATTATCCCTTGCTCCCATTGCGGGATGTGGTTGTCTTTCCCAACATGGTCATTCCCCTTTTCGTCGGGAGAGACAAATCCATCAAGGCGCTGGAATATGCCATGTCCCACGAGAAAGAAATCCTTCTTTCCGCTCAGAAGGACGCCAAAGTGGACAATCCTTCAACGAAGGACATCTACAGAATGGGGACGCTTGGAAATGTGCTGCAATTGCTGCGATTGCCCGACGGCACCGTCAAGGCACTGATTGAGGGAAAACAGAGAGCCGTAATCGAAGAGTACGTGGAAGAACCGGAATTTTATTTGGTCCGGGTCGAGAAATTGGTCGATGAATGGCAGATGACCCTTGAATCCAAGGCCCTGATAAGAGCGGTCAACGAAAGCTTTGAGAAATACGCAAAGCTTAACGAAAAGATCGGGAAGGATATTGTCTCAACCATCTCAGCCCTTGAGGATCCTGCGCGTCTGGCCGACACCATTTCGGCCCACCTGCCCCTGAAAGTACGGGATAAGCAGGACCTCCTGGAAATGGACGACGTCACCAAAAGGCTGGAAAAGCTTTTTGAAAAACTCCGCAGTGAAATTGACATCCTGAAACTGGAAGGCCGGCTGAAGACCAGGGTCAAGAAGCAGATGGAAAAGACCCAAAAGGACTACTACCTGAACGAACAGATGCGGGCGATCCAGAAGGAAATGGGTGGTAAGGACGACTTCAAGGCCGAGCTGGATGAACTGGAAAAGAAGATAAAACGTAAGCGGCTGACCAAGGAGGCCCATTCCAAGGTCTGGCAGGAATTTAAAAAACTGAAGATGATGTCTCCCATGTCCGCTGAGGCAACGGTAGTTCGGAACTACATCGACTGGATTATTAGTTTGCCGTGGCAGGATCGCACCAAAGACAAGATGGACATGGACCGGGCGGAAACGATCCTGGAAGAGGATCACTATGGGTTGAAGAAACCCAAGGAACGAATCCTGGAGTATCTGGCCGTCCAGACTCTGACAAAAAAAATAAAGGGTCCCATTCTCTGTCTTGTGGGGCCTCCCGGTGTGGGAAAGACCTCTCTTGCAAAATCCGTGGCCCGAGCCACCGGCAGGAATTTCGTCCGTCTCTCTCTCGGCGGCGTCAGGGATGAGGCCGAAATCCGAGGGCATCGAAGGACCTACATCGGCGCTTTACCCGGAAAGATTATCCAATACCTGCGTAGGGCCAAATCCAATAATCCGGTCTTTTGCCTCGACGAAGTGGACAAAATGAGCACCGATTTCAGAGGAGACCCTTCAGCGGCCCTGCTGGAAGTGCTTGATCCGGAGCAGAACTTTGCATTTAATGATCACTACCTTGATCTGGACTACAATCTTTCGGAGATCCTGTTCATTACAACGGCCAATACCCTACACAGCATCCCACTCCCGTTACAGGACAGGATGGAAATTATTCGTCTGCCCGGATACACTGAGTTGGAGAAGCTCAATATCGCCAAGCAATTTCTGATAAAGAAACAGATCGAACAAAACGGACTGACGCCCGAGAATATCAGTTTTTCGGATCAGGCGGTAATTACCGTAATCAGAAACTACACGCGGGAATCGGGCGTGAGGAATCTGGAGCGCGAGATCGGCACGCTCTGCCGGAAGGTAGCCAAGCAAGTCGTGAGAAAAGGAAAGGATACGAGCATCCACATCACGGCCAATGCCATTCATAAATACCTGGGCGTGATCAAGTTTCGATACGGTCGCAGTGAAGAGAAAGACCAGATCGGTGTGGCCACGGGACTTGCCTGGACCGAGGTGGGAGGCGAACTCCTCCAGACCGAGGCCATGATTATGCCCGGGAAAGGAAACCTGGTTCTGACCGGGAAGCTCGGCGACGTAATGCAGGAATCGGCCCAGGCCGCAATGAGTTATGTGAGGACTCGAGCCAGACAGCTCAGGCTACCTGATAACTTTTACGAAAAGGTCGATATACATGTCCATGTCCCTGAAGGCGCCATTCCCAAGGACGGACCTTCGGCAGGCATCACCTTGGCAACGACCATCATTTCGGCCCTCACGAGGAAACCGGTGGACCGGAATTTGGCCATGACGGGGGAGATCACCCTTCGCGGAAGAATTTTGCCTATTGGAGGGCTCAAGGAAAAAATTCTGGCCGCTCATCGCGCTGAAATCAAGCGGGTTCTTATCCCCATGGAAAACAAAAAGGATATAGAGGAGATCCCTAAAAAAATTCTTAACAAAGTGGAATTGGTGCCCGTCGATCATATGGATGAGGTCCTCAAGGAGGCCCTGGTCCTGGCGGAAGGAGAAGATTTTTTTGCTCCGCAGACTGAATGGCAGCCCTTTTGTATTGAGGAAATTAAAGACACCGCAAGTCCCGAGTCCGGTGTAAGAGCCCATTAATTTAGCTTGACAAAAAAAGAAACTTGTAGATAATAAGGGATCCTTCCGGGCGGGTAGCTCAGTTGGGAGAGCATCGGCCTTACAAGCCGGGGGTCGCAGGTTCAAGCCCTGTTCCGCCCACCATCGAAAAATTGATTCAGAAATCCTACCCGTCAGTTTTATTGGTAAGGGTGTCTGAAAAAGCTTTTAAAATAAAGATTTTTAAGGTAAGGTCCAGGCAACATCATTTGGTCTGGCTGGAAGGTCCTGCTAATCGGGGCGGTAAGATCGCGACAAAGCCCTGACAGGGACAAAAGAGTTTAATTTGTCATATTGTGGACACTACGGGGGCGTAGTTCAGTTTGGTTAGAACGCCGGCCTGTCACGCCGGAGGTCGCGA
>CAZXWJ010000342.1:0-4060 GCA_964644375.1 uncultured Desulfobacteraceae bacterium
GGTCTGACCTCCAAGTACGTCCTGGAAAGGCCCCTTGCGGAGCGCGACAATCGGCTGACCCTCGGCCTGGACATGTATCATACGGCCTATGACGCCCTTGGAGGGGCCTTCAAGGGTGCTATGACCAATGTTTACGACCACAGCAGGCGGGCCATGGGAGGGTATGCCCAGGACGAGCTCAACCTTTGGGATTCCCTTATCCTGAATCTCGGGGTGCGTTACGAAAAACCCAAGACCAAGCTGGGAGCCGACCTCGCCGGCAGCCTGACGCAAGAAGAGCTCGACGAGGGGGAATGGGCCTGGAATGTGGGGCTGGCCTGGTCTTTTATGCCGAAATCCAAGGTCTACGCCAGGGTCTACCGGTCCTTTCGATATCCCGCCGTGGATGAGTATACCAATCTCTTTAACGGGCAGGTCAACACCGGCCTGAAGCAGGAAACCGCCCAGGGGTACGAGGCCGGCATCAGACTGGCTGCGGCCTCCGAATGGTCCCTCAATGCCAGGATCTACTGGATGGATCTGAAAGACGAAATTTCCTGGAACAACGTCACCAACCAGAACGAGAATCTGGAGGAGACAAGACACCTTGGCGGTGAGTTCGATGTGAGGTATCAGGTTCGGGACTTTTTGGCTTTCTACGGGGGTGGGGGCTACACCAAGGCAGAGTTTGCCAAGGGGGAAAACGATGGCAAGGGCATTCCCCTGGTCCCGGAATGGAAGGCCAACGCAGGCGTGGAGATCCTTGCCGTACCCGGATGTCGGTTCAAGATTCAGTACAACTATACAGGAAAACGATATTTTGGGAACGATTACGACAACAGTGAAAAGGAGATGGCGGCCTTCCACACCGTGGACCTTGGTTCAAGCTATCGAATCAACAAAACGCTGGAGATCTTTTTGAACGCCGACAACATTTTTGGTGAGGAATACTCCGATTACGGCTACTATAATGACTGGAATGGGACCTATAACTACTACCCCATGCCCGAGGCGGTCCTCTTCGGAGGAGTTCGGATGACGTTCTGATTTCCCGTTTTAATCGTGCCGGTTGTGAAACAAGAAAACGGGGTCCAATCGCTGCGTAGCGCCCTTCGGGAGGGATCAACAGGCGCAACGGGAGAACACGAAAGACCCGCGGGGCAACATGGGAAAGAGGGCAGACATTTGAGGCGCACACGATACCGGTACCTGTTTTCACTGTTGACCATACTTGCCCCCATGCTTTGGGTGGTGACGGTTGCGAGGTGCGAGATTTTCAAGGATTCTCTGGGAAGAACCATAACCCTGGAGGCGCCGCCGGGAAGAATCGTCTCTCTTGCCCCCAGTTTGACCGAGATCCTTTATGCCCTAGGCCTGGGCGACAGGGTCGTGGGAGTGACACGGTTCAGTTCCTACCCCCCGGAGGCGGCCCGGAAACCCAAGGTCGGGACCTATATCAACCTGAACATAGAGAAGATCATCAGCCTGAATCCGGATCTTGTCATCGGCACGGTGGACGGCAATGAGTCCAGCACGGTCGGCATGCTCGAAGAGGCCGGCCTTCGGGTGTTTATCGTCGATCCGAGAAATGTGGGGCAGGTGATCGAAACGGTAGGCAATCTGGGCCGGCTCTGTGGGATCGATGACAAGGCGGCGGCCCTGTCCCGGATGCTGCAGGCCCGGGTCGATCGCATTCTGGAGAAAATCGGGATGAGGAAAAAACCCCTGGTCTTCCTTCAGATCAATCTTCGGCCGATCATCACCGTGAACCGGCACACCTATCATCACGACCTGATTCGGCTCGCCGGCGGGGTCAATATGACCCAAAATGAATTCCTGAACTACCCCAGGATCGGCCTGGAGGAAGTGATCCGCCGAAAACCGGAAGTCATTCTCATCTCCTCCATGGAACGGGGGGGCACCTTTGAAAGGGCTCGAACCGAATGGATGAAATGGACCTCCATTCCCGCGGTACGACAGGGGCGGGTCCATCTCATTGATTCGGACCTGATTGACAGGCCGTCCCCGCGCATCGTGACCGGGCTGGAGGCCATGGCGCGATTGCTCCACCCCGAGGCCGAATGGGATCGATAAGTAAACAGAGAAAGGTATCTCACACAGGGACCTCAGAGGGTTTAAATCAAAAAAAACGGTAACTACTCAGCTAGATAGGCTGTAAGGTACCGCAGGAAGGGAACATGCATGATCATAGGAAACTCAGAGCATTTGAATTGGCTGATGAAGTTTCTAGCTGTGGATCAAGAATTGTGGAAGCCGAGAAGGTTTTGGGCGCCCTGCTTCGATCAATGCGCGGATAGCGAAGGGTTCGGAAACTAATAGCCTGTAGCCTACAGCCTAAACAACCTGAACAGTTACAAAAAACGGATACCAAGATCCAAACTTCCGATGATGAATCCCCTATCAAAGGCCAATACAAGACCCCTGAGCCCGGCCAGGGTGGTGACCCTATCCCTGGGTATGTGCCTCGCCCTCGTCCTGGTCACGGCCCTTTCCCTGGTGATCGGCACGGCCGAGGTGACCCTGGGTCATATAACGGCCCTTGTCTCCGGGGACCTTGACGCAAACGATCCCATGCGGATGATCATCCTCCGAATCCGGCTGCCCCGGATCCTTCTTGCCGGCCTCGTGGGGTTTTCCCTCTCCCTGGGCGGGGTGGTTTTTCAGGCCATCCTGCGCAATCCCCTGGCCGATCCCTTTATCCTGGGCGTCTCCAGCGGATCCGCCTTTGGCGCCGTGCTGGGCATTCTTGCGGGATTCAGCTTCAGCCTGGGCGTTCCGGCGGTGGCCTTTTGCGGGGCCCTCATGACCATCTATCTGATCATGACCCTGGGCACCCGGAAAATGGGGATGGAATCCTCGACCATCCTCCTTACGGGGGTTATTATAAACGCCTTTTTCACGGCCATCATCATGTTCTTTATTTCCACGACCGCTGATAATCGCCTTCATACCATGCTTTTCTGGCTTTACGGGGACCTCTCTCAAAGCCGTTACGGTCCCTTGGTTTTCCTGACGCCGGTCCTTTTTCTGGGTTCCCTTTTGATCTACGGGTTCGCCAGGCATCTGAATCTGATTACGGCCGGTGAGGAGACGGCCGTTCAGCTCGGCGTGGAAGTGGAAAAGACAAAGAAGGCCTGCCTGCTGGTGGTCTCCGTGATGATGGGCCTGGTGGTTTCCTTTTCCGGACTGATCGGGTTTGTGGGCCTGATTGTCCCCCACCTGGCCAGAATGGCCTTTGGTTCCGATCACCGTCTCCTGATTCCGGTGGCCGCCCTGGGCGGGGCCTCCTTTCTGATCGTCGCCGACACCCTGGCCAGGATACTCATCTCCCCCAGCGAACTGCCGGTGGGTGTGGTCACCGCATTTCTGGGGGCCCCGTTCTTCATCTATCTTCTCAAGACCAGGGGGAGTCGATGGAACCGCTCATGACCTTGGAAAATGTCGGTTTCAGATACGGACCCATGTGGGCCTTGCGGGGGATTGATCTGGAAATCGGCCCGGGAAAAATCCTGGGGGTCATTGGGCCCAATGGCTCCGGCAAAAGCACCCTTCTCAAAATCATGGATGGGATTCTGATTCCGGAGGAGGGGAAAATCCGCCTCAGAGACCGGTCGCTCAATCGTCTCGGGAGGTCGGGGATTGCCAGGGAAATCGCCATGGTGGCCCAGGAAAACCATTTCAGGTTTTCCTTTTCTGCCCTGGAAGTCGTGATGATGGGCCGTTTTCCTCACCTCAAGGGTCTGCAATTCGAGGGGGACAGGGACCTTGAAGTAGTCGTCGAGGCCATGCGGGCTACTCAGGCGGAGGTCCTGGCGGAGCGCTCCATCCATGAACTTTCCGGGGGAGAAAAACAACGGGTGCTCATCGCCCGGGCCCTGGCCCAGGAACCGAAGATCATTCTTCTGGACGAACCAACGTCTTTTCTGGATCTCAAGTTCAAGCGAGAGGTCTTTCGTCTGATTTCGTCTCTCAGTGTGGACAAAGGTCTGGGTGTGGTCCTCGTGTCCCATGATATTGATCTGGCCGCCCAATACTGTCACCGCCTCGTCATGTTGAAGGA
>CAZXWJ010000343.1:0-4015 GCA_964644375.1 uncultured Desulfobacteraceae bacterium
CGAGCTGGCGGCTGGAACCGAACAGGGCGCCGATCATGGGCGGGAGGAAGGAGGCGTAGAGGCCGTAATAGATGGGCAGACCGGCGAGCTGGGCATAGGCCATGGACTGCGGGATCAATACCAGCGCCACGGTCAGACCTGAAAGGGCGTCGGTTATCAGCGCCTTTCGATTGTAACCCTTAATCCAATCGATAAATGGGAAAATGTTTGTCCACATCGAAAATCCGCATTCCTTTTTCGCTCCCTGAATAAGTCGGTATTTGTGCGTTCTTTGGCGTTTATGGAGAATGCCTGCCCATTTGAAATGCATCTGAAGCTGGTGCGTGACGGCGGCTACTCTTTATCCTTCAGAAAATATGCGTGATACTCTTCTTCCGTGAGATAGGTCTTTAACAGCCTTCCCAATAGACTGAAAAGGGACTCAAGGTCTTCGTCCGTCATCCGGGACCTGATCAGAGCGATGAGTTCGTCGTCGGAGAACTTTTGAAGATAACATGTGAGGGTATACTGATCCGTTTCTCTGTCCAGACCGAATCCGACCAAACCGTCATATTCTTCAACAAACCGGTGGCTGTGTCTTGGCATGAAAGGATGTTCCTTTGTTATGATTTCGATATGGGCATGAATCCAATGCCCTCGGTCATGATCTTTTTGTCCTGTCAGAACCCCAGGGCATCATTGATCAGGATAACTGAAAGATCGGTCATCATGGGCTTGCGGTGAAGAATCGCGGTCACCCTGCAGATCCTTTGTGGAGAATTGCAGTCCGAGCAGATTCCCGTCTCGGCACAGGGCGTCTCCATGCCGAGACTCTTGGCCCGCATGGGACCTGCCACCTCCCAAATTCTTCGCAAGGCGCCATCCAGATCGTGACGGACCTTGTTCATTCCCGCAACGATAACAACTTTTTTGGGACCGAAGGTCATGGCATTGGTGCGATTCCCGACCCCATCCATATTGACGACCTCCCCCGTAGCCGACACGGCATTGGCGCTGCAAAGAAAGCAATCACACCGCCCCTGCTGAAGCCGCAAATCAAGATCCTCGTCCCTGGTGAGCCCTTCCTCCCAGTGGTCAAATATTTTTTTGCCCTTTTCCTTGAGCGCTTCAAGGACACCGAGCGAACGGGTGGTATGGGATCCCGCAAATCCAAAGGTGTCGTAAGCCGAGATCATGCCCAGGATCAAATCGCGGGCTTCGTCAATATTCGCGACAAAGTGGGCGTCAAACCCATGTTTTTTTAAGGCCGTTACGGCTTTTTCGCCCAATTTTTGCCACAACCATGCCTGTTGGTTGTCTTCCATCTTTATTCCTCCTCCAGGCCGGCCCTGATCTTGATCAGTTCGGCCACAATGCTCACAGCGATCTCTTCCGGAGTCTCCGCTCCGATGTTTAGACCAATGGGTGCATGGACACGATCAATTTTGTCCTGCCCCACCCCTTCTTCTCTCAGTTTTCGGTAGATGATGTCGATTTTTCGTCGGCTGCCGATCATGCCGATATATTTTGCCCCCGTTCCCAGGCATTGCTGCAGCACATCCTTGTCATGCAAATGTCCCCTTGTCACGACGACGAGGTAGGCATTCTTGTCAGTCTCCAGACGATCCATGGCACCCTGAAAGGGAAAGCAATGGACGGCCGAGGCCTGGGGGAAATCATCGGGATCTGCAAAAGCGGGCCTGTCATCGATGACCACTACCCTGAATCCTACCCGGCTTGCCAGGGGGACGATCTGTCGGGAAACATGTCCGCCGCCGAAGATATAGAGTCCGGGTTCGGACATCACCGGCTCCAGAAAGGCCTCGACGGATCCCCCGTCCCTGGACTCGAAAATTTGAGTACCGGACTGCCTTTCCCTGAGGAGGGCGGGAATCCTCTCCCGAAGGGCCGGCTCCAGGTCTTCCAGGTCGGGAGAGCCGCCTAACCGTTGTCCGTCAGGTTCCATTATCATTTTGGGAGGCTCTCCCTTTCCCCACATTTTTTCATCAAGGAGGGTGGCCATGACTGCAGAACCACCCTGTTTTTGAATTTCAGTGGCCCTTTTATAAATTTTTAGGCTTGAGAGACTCCCGGGCGGCATGGGCTCCAGGAATACCTCCGTGTCACCGCCGCAAAGCATTTCCGAATCAGCCACGTCCGTGCCCTTTAAAACAAAATGGAGCCGCTCAGGGGCTTGAGTGGTGAAAATTTTCTCCGCGACCTTTAGAATCCGGGCTTCCAGCAGACCCCCCCCCACGGTCCCCTCAAAGGACCCGTCCTCCAGGATCAGACACTTGGTCCCGATCCCTCTTGGGGCGGAACCACTGAGTTTGATAAGTGTCGCAAGGACGGCAAACCGACCTCTTTCATGCTCTTCAACAATCTTCTGGAAAATGTCCTCCATCCCTTCTCCTCACGGTGGAATACTGATCTTTTGTCAGGGTGCCGATAATGATCCGGTGAATTTTCCGGGTTTGATCGCTCAGTAACAGATCGACCAGCTCTCTTGCTCGATCGTCCTGCACGAGCAAGTCGGCCTTGTTGAGAAAAATGATTTTTTGGGCAGAAGCGGGTGCCCCTTTGAAGATGCCCTTCGGACTCGAAATGAGTTTGAACAGAACCGAAGGTGAAAGCGCCTCCCCCGGATTACACCCTGTGAGTTCGTGGAAGAGATCCTCTCTAAAGACTGTCTCCGGGGAGAGGGGCCTGCCCAGGGCCTCCAGTCCCAGCAGGGCCACCACCTTTGTGGCGGAGCCTGGAATAACGGGCTCATGATCGGCATGGGCCTTTACGGGGTGTCCGGCGGCGCCGTCGGCCTCTACAATCAGATAGTCCATGATCTCTTCCCGAAAGAGATCATCGGCAAGGAAAGGGTCGATTCCCTGTACCTTTCCCGAAGCCAGGACGTTTTCAGCCAGAAAGGCATGCCCTCGGGTCCGAAGGTTTTCCCGGAGATCCTTTTTCCAGGAAACGTCGGACTGAACAAATAGGACAGGGGGCAATGAAAGGGCTTCCCCATGCCACAGCTTGGTCGTCGTGGTGGTTAGAACTCTTTTCCCGGCCTTCCGAATCACCGCGGACAGGGTGAACATGAGGGTCGTCTTGCCGCCCCCGCCAACGATCGCCAAATGTTCTCTCGGCGCCAGTGCCAGGGCGGTCGAGAGATCGGATTGGTCATGGTTTTCACAAATTGCAGACATCATTGAAGGTGGTCAAGTGACTCTCCGTGCGCAAAAAAGTTTTTGGGTGCGAGCCCCGAGGGCTTATGAGACGTTCATGAAAAACTTTTTTCCGGTGGGCCGGGGAGTTATTTTTTCCTTAAAACCCTGCTGTCTCCAACCCTCACGGTAATTTGAGAACGGTCAAAATATTCAAGCAGTGGAATGGTGTATTTCCTGGAGGCGTTGGTCATATCCTTGAAACGGGGAGTATCTATTTCTCCGTTCTCCCTGAGAAAGGCTACAAGCTTTTCTTTGAGATTTTCGACGGTGGCACGATGAAAATAGAGATCCTCCTTGACCTTGATCAGAATGCCGTCCTTGACCATGACCTCGAGGACATCGTTTGCCATGGTTCCGGGATACTTATCTTTCAGTTCCTTGAAGTAGGGAGGTTGCAGCCCGGCTTTCGAGTAAATCTTCTCGATGTCCTCTCTAGCCTTTTCCTGATCCCTGGCCAGGGTGACCCGGTGTTCCTTCAACCGAACCACCTCCTTTTCCTGCACGATGACGCCCTCATGGAACAACTGATTGATCAGATAGTTGAAAAGTTTCTGGTTCCTTGACCCGGTGGTTCTCGAACGAAGTTCTTCGGTGAGGAGCCCGACCTTCAAGGGGAAATTCCTGTGATAATCCTTCAGGGTTGTCAAGGCTTCCTCTCTTGCCTTCTTCAAAAAATCGGCATGGATGAGCATGCCCTTTTCCTTGTCATATTGGATGACGCGCTTCTGGGCCATCAAGGACTTTAAAATATCATCCAGTTTTTTCTTCCTCGCATTGGTGAGGAAAGGCAGGGCCTTCTGTTCCAGGCCCTGAAA
>CAZXWJ010000344.1:0-4014 GCA_964644375.1 uncultured Desulfobacteraceae bacterium
AAAAGATTCGTTGTTTCAACGGACGCTTTTCATTTATCAATTGTCCATAGAATTAAATCAAATCACATCGATAATTCTTGGGACCATGCCCACTTGAGAGCCACCTTTTGGAGATCTCAACCGCGCCCTTCTATCTGACCCTCAGAAGACACAGAGAACGACCGGCAAAGAGTTGTTGAAAATGAGGCATACAAGACCGTAACCAAACAGCCCTAACGGCCATTTAATGGGTCGAATTTCCAGAAGGTCGATCGTCTGCCCGACATCGAAAGAGAGTATGGCCGGGTACGAACAAATTTTGGTATTGGGTCAGTCCAAAATCTTGAAGCCGGGAAAAATTTTCCTTGCCCTTGGGAAAACCCTTCCTCCTCGAAGCGCCCTTTAAGGCTTCAATGAGTCGAAAAAAAGGAGTCCAGAACCCTACAAAATACTGCTGGTCAAAATTTTTATCATCTTCTATAAGTTACACTCCTCACGAACTTCTCCTCTAATAAATTTAAAAAAGCATTAGCCAATGCAGACGGCCGCCGCCCTAATCGGCCAATGCCCGGGCCGGAAAAGGAGTAACTTATAGAATCTGCCCTCTCTTTTCTTTATGCTTTTCGAGGCCTCATCCGGCATGTCGATTGCTCTTTCAGAGAGGCGATGATACCCCGAGCAAACACTGTTAAGATAAAATGAAAAGGAGGATTTGAAACATGGAGATTCAATCAACGTCAAGCATGGCGGCGATGTGGCAATTGGATCCGACCCAACTGAATGCAGGGGCACAATCCGGACAGGAGGCCTTCCAGGGGCGGATCGGGAGCGATAATTCTGATATCACAAAGGCCGGAAGGATGGCAAACTTCATGTCGAGCCTGAGTGAGGATGACAAGGCCGAGATGCAGGCCTTCCATGAGGAAATGATTGCAGCCGTTCAATCCGGCAACTTTGATGCCTCGGAAATGGCTGAAAAGGCCCCGGACGCTCTCAAAGAGTTTGCCGAAGAAAATGACATTGACCTCGAAGAAATGCTGAAAAAGGGTCCGCCTCCGGGCAGGCCCAACGGAATGCCCCCTTCCGGCATGGGAGGGATGTATAATTCAGCCGGTTTGGGCGTCACAACCCAGTCTGAAGACCTGACCGCCACCTTGCTGGATCAATTTTTTGCAAACGAGGATGACGAAAGCGATATCTCAGCATTACTGACGGACCTGTAGATTGCAGCGAGGGGTATCACCGCTTTCTCAAGCACTTTGACCTTTCTTGATAAATGAAGGCCGGTCTTGAGACCTGCACACGCAAATTCTGATACAACAACCCCATATGAGGAATAAGGACATGACAGTAGAAGGCATTCAATCAAGCGTATTGGAGAACCTGACGAGTCAGTATACAACCACGGTAACCGAGGAAGAAAGCGATTCGATGGGGCAAGATGCATTTCTGAAAATATTTTTGACACAACTCGAGTACCAGGACCCTCTGAGTCCCATGGAAGGGACAGAGATGACCTCCCAGCTTGCGCAGTTTTCCTCACTCGAGCAGCAGACGAATACAAACGACCTTCTCGAGGAGATCTCCTTAAAGCTCGATACTCAGTCCGAAAACCGCTTTCTGGATTACGTGGGAAAAGAGGTGATGATCCTGAGTGATGCCATGACAATAGAAGAGGGTGAACTATCAGGGGCATCCTTTGCCATTGAAGAAGACGCGAATGTCGAGGTCGCCATCTATGATTCGAACGGCAGCGAAATCAATCGTCTAAGTCTCGGGTGGCTGGAGGCGGGCTATCATGACGTCGATTGGGACGGCAAAGACAGCGCGGGGAACCTGATGGAGGATGGAAAATATTCTTTTGAAGTCATTGCCACGGATGATTCAGGCGAAGAGGTCACCGCTCAGACGGCCTACAGCGGAAGGGTAACAGGCATAACCTACGAATGGGACACCCCCTATCTTCTAATCGGAGAAGGCCTTGTCGACCCCGAAGCGGTCGTCAGGGTTCTTGAATCCGGTGAGGATACCGCCGAGAGCTCGTCATGATCTTTGAGAGCCTTGACGAACCGAGAATTTTCTGTTTGCCTGATGCCCCGTTCCTTTGACGTTTTCACGAACAACCGGTCCCGCGATCTGGGATTAAATGACAGGGCTCATCCGGAATAGACCGTTTCGGAAGAGCCCAGAGGAAGTCATGTCGCTTATAGCTTCCGGGTCAGAAAGGCCAACGAATAATTCACGCGCAATAGGGAAATTTTTTCGGTTTAAAGATGAGCACTCCAATGTAGCAATTGGGGAGGTATTCGGCTCACTGGCGGGGCGTGCAATCCTTCTCGCCGCGTCGTTTGTCCTCCAAAACGAGGTGGGCGCGCTTAAACAGGAGGGATTTCCAATTTTTGATCTGGTTAGGATGAAGTCCGTAGTGATCCGCCAGTTCATTCAGACTTTTTCTTCCCTTCAAGAGTTCCTCCACTACCTTTGCCTTGAAGTCTCCGCTATAGCTTCTTCTGCTCATCACCTTGCTCTATTTCCGGATGGCTTGAATTTTTTATTTGGATCCTGCCTGGTTTCACATGGGACACTATGACACCTCAGGGCCGTATCATTCGAAATCGGGGTTCAAGGTGATAGTAACCGCAAATCCTTTGGGTTCAAGATTGCGAGCAGAGACGGTCCCTTTGCACGTTTCGATACAGGTTTTCACAATAGCCAGTCCGAGGCCGACACCACCGGAATCCCGATCCCGTGAAGGCTCCGGGCGGAAAAAGGGCTCGAACAGTTGATCCAGGAGATCCTCGGGCACACCGGGGCCGGTATCCCGAACCTCTATGGCGATCCCCTCTTTTCTTCTTTCCGCAAAAACATGAATCGGGCCGGCGTCTCCGGCGTATTTTACGGCATTTCGCAAAAGATTGGCAAGCGCCCGTGTCAGAAGCTCGGAAGATGCGACAACACGGATTACCGGATCTATGTCAGCCACGATCCGGGCCTCCGGTGTAGCCTCCCGCCTCACCGCCTCTTGAACCACGGGAAGCAGATCCATTGTTTCCAGTCTCACGGTTTTTGTGTTGAGTTCGGCCCGCGAAAAGGCAAGCAGTTCGTTGACCAGTTTGGACAGTTGATCCACATCTTCCATGACGCCCGCCACCCGCTTCCGGTTTTCCTCCTGCACGCGCTGCTCCAGGGCACCGAGCCCGAACTGTATCCGGGCTATGGGGGCGCCCAGTTCATGGGCCGCATCTCCCAGGAATCGTTTTTGTCCCCTCACGAAAGCGGACAAACGTGAGGTCATATGGTTTATTGCGCGCGCCAGGCGGCCGATCTCATCGGCCCGGGGTTCATGGATGGACACATCAAAGCGCCCTTTGGCAATATCCTCGGTTGCAAGGGTCATGCGCAAAAGCGGTCTTGTGATGCGTCTAACCATAGGTATCCACAATAGCACCGAAATCAGTATCACCGCTGCCGCGACGATCATCCAGGGAAGGGGGTCGAAAAAAAACCCGTTTCCCGTAATGGAATCCGACATGGCCAAAAGCATGACGGGCGCCGGGGGTCGCGACAGTTCAGAGGACAACGGAATCCGAATGCCGGACCAGTAGCGGGTCGGATGCCGCGTGCGCATCATCAAATGAGGCCTTTTATCATAAGCATGGGGGGGCATGGGCGGTCTTCTTCCGATGCCCTTCTTTTCAGGGAAGTCCCGTGCATCATCAACCGCGCGGTTTTTAGGACGCCTTTGAAGGTCGCCGGGGACATGGGGCGGCTGAAACAGGCCTGGGGGAAATTTTCGCCTCAGGGCCTTGCCGGCCCTGATTCTGACCGCCTCAGGCAGATCCATATCCGTTGAAAAAAAACGAGATCCATCTTCAAGCACAAGGGCAAAATCCACCCGATGGATCTCCGCGTGTCTAGCGAGCAGACCTGACCAACTCGCCCGCGGGGTCTGATTCAGGTCATGGGAAATCAACATAGCTGCGGTCCGCAGGCGATTGGATCCCTGTTGTCCGAAAATCGCATGCAGATTCACCT
>CAZXWJ010000345.1:0-3974 GCA_964644375.1 uncultured Desulfobacteraceae bacterium
GGGCGGCTTCCTTGATGATCGTCGAACTGGTGTAGAACCATTTATAGTCGGTCATTAGAAAAACAGATTGGACGTTTCTATTCAACTTGCGATTCATAAGCTGCATTTGGAATTCATATTCGAAATCCGAGAGGGCTCGCAACCCCCTGAGAATGACGTTTGATTTCCGTTCAATCACATAATCAACCAGCAACCCATCGTAGGAGTCAACTTCCACATTGGGCATTTCCTTGCAGACTTCCTTGATCATCCCGACCCGCTCTTCCATAGAAAAGAGGGGTGCTTTATTGGGATTATTGAGCAGAGCAATAACCATTTTGTCAAATATTTTCAATGCCCTTGCCATGATACTCAGATGCCCGTTGGTAATCGGATCGAAGCTTCCAGGATAAATAACGCGTTCAGAGCTCATTGATTTTCCTCATAACGGTACAGGGTTATTTTAGTATCACCATAAGTCCTCGTGTCGATCATTTCCAGTTTGCCAATTGCCAAAGGAAGTTCGTCTGTCTTGGATGATTCAGCGACCACAGTCAATGGGGGGACAAGGACCTGTCTTTGCGATAACCCACCTAATACGGGAGGAATGAGATTTTTGCCATAAGGTGGATCGATGAAGACCAGTCCAAACCCTTTCAGCCTTGGGAAGGCTTTCGGGCTCAAAGGCCTCGTCAGATCCCTTTTCAGGACAATGCCCGAAGCCTCATATCCGCACAACCCCAAATTTTTCTTAACAAGGCTGATGGATGTTGATGAATTATCAATGAACAAGGTGCGAGAAGCCCCCCTGCTTAAGGCTTCAATGCCAAGGCTACCGGTTCCCGCGAATAGATCCAGAATATTGAGGCCCATCATATCCTGCCCGAGAAGGTCGAAAATCGCCTCCCTGACCTTGTCGGACGTAGGCCGTATCTTCAATTCCCGCAACGCTGCCAAACGTCGGCCTCTTATCTGTCCGCCCGTTATTCTCATAGCCCGTGTTACCTTGAAAAGCGTTATCTCATCGCACAGCGATCTTATTTTCCATCTCTCACCGCCAAACGCTTTCCGTCAATCACGCCAAGATCCTCCAGCCCCTTGAAACGATTCCACACCACACCGATTTTCAGTCTTTCTCTCGTTTTTTTCTCATGGCAAAAATCCCAGTCGGCTCTCACCTGCCCTCACTTTTTGGTTGAGCTGAACTGTAATCTGGCTGTCGTAAGGCAAATACACGTCCAATCTCGAACCAAAACGAATGAGGCCGAATCTGTTTCCCGCAATGACCAGATCATTCTCTCTGATCCAGCACACGATTCGCCGTGCAATCAAGCCGGCGATCTGCACGGTCATCAATTTTTTGCCGTCATCTGTTTCAAGAAGGATTTTGTTATTTTCGTTTTCCGCAGAAGCCTTGTCCAAATTTGCGGAAAGGAACTTGCCGGGGTGATAACTGACCCCTAAAATTTTTCCGTTTGTGGGTATCCGATTGACATGGACATTGAAGACGGACATAAAAATGCTCACTCTGAGAGCAGGCTCGCCCAGAGGGTTAACATCGTCCTCGAATTTCCTGAGTTCTACCACCTTGCCATCGGCCGGAGAGAGGACGGCCCGTTCTTGGGCCGGAATTTCACGATCGGGATCCCGGAAAAAATAGAGGGTAAATAGTGTGAGAAGTGCTGTAATGACGGGAAGGATAAGGAGGCCCAACAGAAAAAGGATGAGCGTGACGAAACACCCTGTCAAGATAAAGGGAAGGCCTTCCCTTGCCACAGGCAATCGGTTGTGTATTCGAGTTCTTTCCAGCTTGGATTGGGTCATCATATTCCGATCGATCAGTGAGGCTCCGCCCGTAGAGCAAGAGGCCTCAGGTAGCCCCCTCGAAGGGGGTATTTATACCCATTTGAGCTTCAAATCCGAATTCCCAAAATTCGAAGGACACAAAAAAAACCAGTATTGTGGACACTTGCCCGTATCCATTTGCAATTAAAAGCTTTTCAGTTTTGAACATTAAGAATTAGAATTTTGAATTTGTTTCGTATTTCGTGCTTCGAATATTGTTTTGCTGTTTCCCCCGGAACGGTAAGACCTAAACGGGTCATCCACCAGCGGTAAAAATTTTAGGTGCCAATAAGCCCCACACTAGGCATAATCCTCTTCGAAGACACTGCATGAGTGGAAACCGTCCCTTTTGACCTACTGAAAGTGAGGTGATCCTCGGGTCGCAGGGAGAAGGATTGACAAGGATCCCTCCTGCATCATGAAGCTTGTCTTTTCACGAGGTCCCCGGCAAAGCCTGACCTCACCGGGGCTCCAAATAAAATCAAGGCATCATTATATGGTTCTGCGATGGTTTGTCAACGGACTTCCAGGGTTCTTGACCCAACATCGAAAAATCATCTGCAGCGTTGGTTTAGGCATGAGGTTTATCTGAAAGCAGAGGAAAAGGATTGGGCCGAATATCCGGGGGCCGCAAGTAACCCGGGACAAGATCTCGAAGATCATCAAAATCTTGTTTCTTGAATCGTTCGACACCCACCGAAGCCACTGAGGCAGATCTCAAATTCCATAGGGGGGCTGGAGCCATCAGGGCCCGGGGGCCCAGTATTTTAGAGACAACGGGTCCCTGAGCACTGAAGTCATTGCCCAGAAACAGGGTTTTTTCACGAATAAAGGAAGGCAGGTCCTCCACTTTCAAACTCATATCATCCCTCTCCCTCTGCATTTCCATATCCTCGGACCAACGAAACAGGGACACAAAGACCTCTCCCTTTCTGGAGTCGAGAATGGGGCACACCGGAATGGAAGCAAAAGGCGCCTGACTTGCCATGGCCTCAAGGCTGGAGACGCCGATAATGGGTATGTCTAGACCCTGACAAAACCCCTTGGCGGCAGAAAGGCCAACCCTTAGGCCGGTAAAGCTGCCTGGGCCTTTTGCTACAATAACGGCATGGACGTCCTTTGCTTGAACCCGGGAGGTGGTCAGCAGATAATCAATAGCGGGCATCACTCCGTTAAAATTTTTTGACGTCGGCGCCATGGAAAACTCCGACAGGAGAGAACCGTTTTCCAAAAGAAGACCGAGGCTAAACTGAAGAGTCGATGTATTGATGGCTAGCAACATGGTCAGGAATCCGAAGACGATTAGTATTTTATCAGCTTCAATACGTCATTGTAGGTCACAAAGATCATAAGGAAGACAAGGATTCCCATACCGATCTTTTGGGCCAACTCACGTTTTTTCAGGCTGATCGGTTTACCGATCAGCAACTCAAAAAGGAGGAACAAAATCAGACCACCGTCAAGAATTGGAATGGGAAAAAGGTTCAAAATCCCAAGATTGACGCTCACAATGGCCATAAAGGGAACGAGAAGGGCAAAGCTCTCCTGGGCCACCTCACCGGTCATTTGCCCAATCATGAGAGGACCTCCGAGCAACTTCATCGACAGACGTCCCTGGACCAATTTGACGACAACCATGCAAGTCCGCTTGATCCATTTCCATGTCTCAAAGGAGGCCTTTTGGAAGGCCTCCACCAGGCCGAATTCATTTTTTTCGTATTTCCCGGAAGAAACAATTCCGATAAGAGCGGATTTCACCTCCTGGCCGTATATTTTTTCAATGTGCTCCTCCGGGACAACCCGCATTGTCAAAAGCTCATTTCCCCGGCGTAGGGTGATATCAATGGAAACCCCGGCCTTATCCTGAATGAGTTCTCTCATTTCGACCCACCCCATGATCTTTTCGCCCTGAATGGACACAATCACGTCGCCCTTCATGAGACCAGCCTTTTCGGCAGGAGAACCAGCAGTAATTTCACCTATTTCAGGGATACTCACATAGGCCCCGGAAATAAAATAAATGCCAAAAAAAAGGACCATTGCCAAAACCAGGTTGAAAATCGGACCCGCAGCAACGATGGCCATTCTCTTCAGAACATGTTGATTTCCAAAGGCCCTTTCTTCGTCCCCGGAAGGAATGGGGTCGTCCT
>CAZXWJ010000346.1:0-3973 GCA_964644375.1 uncultured Desulfobacteraceae bacterium
CCAGAACATCGACCAGGCCCAGTTCCTTGGCCTGTGCACCGGACAATACGCGTCCGTCAGCTACTTCCTGAACCCTTTCCCTGGCAATATCCCTGCCTTGCGCCACCGCATCGACAAATTGCTGCTGAATCTCGGACAGCAGGGTCTTCATCAGGGCCTTATCCCGATCAGTCAATTTTCTGTGTGGAGAACCAATATCTTTAAATTCTCCCGTTTTCAGAACCTCCAGACCCAGACCGAGCTTGTCCATAAACTCCTCCATATGGATAAACTCCATGATCACACCGATACTGCCTGTCAGGGTTCCGGGGTTGGCTACAATCTTATCTGCCGCCGCGGAGATATAATACCCCCCTGAAGCAGCTACACTTCCCATGGAGACAATGACCTTCTTGGTCTTTTTTGTCCTCATGACTTCACGATAAATCTCCTGCGAAGGAGCAACCCCCCCTCCAGGAGAATTAATTCTCAGGACAATGGCCTTGATTTGTTTTTCTTTTTGGAATTTGATGAGCTGGGTTAGGATCGTTCCCGAATTCAGGATGGTGCCTTCGATGGGAATGATGCCTATCTTTGAGCCGAAGGAGAGGCTCGACGGCCTGCCGGAAAATCTCAGGACGAGCGCCATTAAACCGCCCAGGAACAGGGCAATGAGTCCAATCACCACAATGACCGTCAATAGAGGATGCCTTTTCCCTGACATTTCTTTCGGGATCACCCAGAGGTCCTATGTGGGTTCAGGCAGGATTTAAAATGGCTCATCTGTCTCATCCAGAAACCGTCTATGCGGTCTCCGCGTTTTCAGGTTTCACATTCTCCGCGGGCAATTCTTCCTGCTCCGGCGGAGCTTCGGATTCTTCTTCGCTCTTTTCGATTGCCTCGCCTTCGGGTAAGGCCTGATTTTCCAGGTCCATCATACCCTTTCTCAACAGCTCTCCAAGGTTGGAGGTAGCTCCATCACGATGTCCCAGATAGCTCCGATATCCCTCTTTTTCCTCGATTTCTTCCAGTTTTTTGATGGAGAGGCCGATCTTCTTATCCCTTCTGGAGACGTTTATCACCTTGGCCTGAATGACGTCATCGACATTAAATCGGCTCAAAGGATTTCCGCCCTTCTCCTTGGTTAACTCGGAAACATGAATGAGGCCTTCGATACCTTCCTCCAGTTCGACAAACACGCCGAAGTCGGTGATATTCGTCACAGTCCCCGTGATGCGAGTCCCCGGTTTATATTTTACTGGCACATCGTCCCATGGATCCTGTGTGAACTGCTTGATCCCGAGAGAAAACCGCTCATTTGCCTTGTCAATGTTGAGTACCACCGCCTGGACTTCCTGCCCCTTCTTGTACAGTTCAGAGGGATGCTTGATTCTTTTCGTCCAGGAAATATCGGAGATATGGACAAGGCCGTCAATGCCCTCATCGATACCGATAAAGACCCCAAAATCCGTAATGTTCTTAATCTTACCTTCAATGGTCGTGCCGACGGGATATCTCTCCCCGATAACATCCCAGGGATTCGGTTCGATCTGTTTCAGCCCCAATGAAATGCGCTTATTGGTAGAGTCTATATTCAATACCATCGCCTCAACGGCATCTCCGACTTTCACGACTTGAGAGGGATGCCTGACTTTACGGGTCCATGACATCTCCGAAAGGTGAATGAGCCCCTCAATGCCCTCCTCCACTTCGACAAAGGCACCATAGTCGGCCAGGCTGACCACTTTTCCATCGATCTTGGTTCCCACGGGATACCTTTCGTCCGCCTCGGACCAGGGGTCCACCTTCAGTTGCTTTAATCCCAGAGAAACCCTTTCCGTCTCGGGATCGAAATTGAGCACTTTGACCGTGATAGGATCCCCGATTTTGTACATCTCGGATGGATGCCCTACCCTGCCCCAGGACATGTCGGTAATATGGAGCAGACCGTCGAGGCCGCCCAGATCAATAAATAAACCGTATTCCGTAATGTTTTTGACAAATCCATCAAGGATGGCACCAATTTCTATCTTCCCAAGGGTCTCTTCTCTGAGAACCGCTCGTTCGGCTTCCAGAATGGCCCTACGAGACAAAACGATATTGGAGCGTCGTTTGTTGTATTTGAGAATTTTGAACTCGTGTTCGGTTCCAATGTAAGAGTCAAAATCCCTAATCGGCTTCAGGTTGATTTGAGAACCGGGCAAAAATGCCTGAATACCGATATCGACAGACATACCGCCTTTCACACGGGCCGTAATGGTTCCCCGTCTAGTCCCGCCCTTTTCATAGATTTCCTGGATCTCATCCCATATTTTGATCTTAGCCGCCTTTTCTTTGGACAGGAGAATCACACCTTCATCATCTTCTCTCCGCTCCAAAAGGACCTCGACCTCGTCTCCCACCTTGGCCGTGACCTGTCCTTCCGCATTGGTAAACTCGCTGATCGGAATCTGTCCTTCTGATTTGTACCCGATGTCAACAAGGACAAATTCCTTGTCCACCTGGACAATTTCGCCGGTGACCACGCCCCCCTCTTGGATGCTTTTGAGGCTTTCCTCATAAAGCTCCATAAAATTCTTGGATTCCTGGTCTCCTTTGCCTTCCTCCTCACTCTCAACCATCGGGTCCATAACGGCGTCAGCCATTTCATCCTCGCGAATTTCGGATTCCGCCTGAACTTGATCCTGGACACTTTCCCCTGTTTTGTCTGTATGGTTCTCCATATCTTGGACATTCTCCCCTGTTTTGTCTGTATGGTTCTCCATCAAACTCATTACCCCCTAAGTGTTTTCTCCTCCCATGGGACGTTTAGATTACCTTCTGATAACAAAAATTCACCTAAAACACAACTTTTTCAACGGTTTTTTCTGTACAGTGCCCCAAATTTCCCATTACGCCACCACAAAAACACCCGGAAACTCAACTCCAACGGCGCCCAGCATCACCTCAACGACCTGGTCCGTGTCCATTTCGCTTGTATCGACGATCATTGCATCTTCGGCCGGTCGTAACGGCGCGATGGCACGTTTTGTATCCTGATCGTCCCTTTTGATTAGCTCTTCCGCAACCTCCTTTAAAGAGACCTCTTCGTCCCTTTCAAGCCTTTCTCTGTAACGCCTCAATGCTCTCACTTCAGGGGAGGCCGTAATAAAAAATTTATGATCGGCATCGATGAACACAACGGTGCCCATGTCACGACCCTCCGCAACAAGGCTGCCGTCTCTCCCGATTTTTCGCTGGAGCTCCGTCATCGCTTCCCGAACCTCTTTGAGAGCAGAAATTTCAGAAGAAAGCATATCCATTTCAGGGCTTCTGATCGCTCTTGAAATGTCTTCTTCTCCTGAGTGTAATCTACTTTCCGTGCCGTCCCTTACGAATCTCAGATCCAGACCCTGGCAAAGTTTCTTCAATTTTCCCTTATCATGAACAGATATCTGACCTCTCTTGACATGGAGCGCAACGGCCCGATACATAGCGCCCGTATCAAGATAGAGGATGCCCAGCCTTTGTGCGAGCAAACGGCTCACTGTGCTCTTCCCGGACCCGGAGGGTCCGTCAACGGTGATTACCTTTTTTAAGGCTTTTTCTTTCATGGGGTCATTTCCAAGGTCCAGGCCTCACTCTTCGACACATCCCCGTGCAATTGTAGATTCGTCATTTATATCAGAGTTTTGAGAAATATCAAGGTCTTTTGCCAGCCGTTATTTTAATTGCCTTCCCGGTTCCGAAGAAACGCTGAATCCCAAAAATAGCTTGATATCCGATGAGAATTCCTGTAAATGTGGACGTCAAATGAAATATACCCTTGCCGAATGCAATTAAGATTAATCGGTAAAGAATAAATGGTCAGCCTATCGGTGTGAACCCGAATTAAACTTGACTTACCTTTTTGAATTTATTATCTTATTGAAATTTTACAGTTATATTATTTTTAGTGATGTCACCGGTCGAACCCTTGCTAAAACACCAATGATATTTATGTTCGAGAGAGAAG
>CAZXWJ010000347.1:0-3962 GCA_964644375.1 uncultured Desulfobacteraceae bacterium
CGATGGCCCCTCCCGTGTGCTTGGGGAAGTTTTCGTTGGCCAGTCCCTGGTCCCACCCCTTGAACACCTGGTGACGGAATTTGATCCAGCCCGGCGTCATCCACCACACCTTCTCTCCTCCGGCGACTTCCAGGGCGATTCTCTCCCGTTCCTCCACGCTTGCAATCATGTCCATGCAATGGGTGGCGTCGATTCTTGCTACATTCGGGCCTTGCTCCTCGATGATTTTTTGCATCGTTCGGGTGGGCTGATCGACATTCACATAGCAGAACTTGCCGCCGTAAACCACGAGCACCTTATCGGCCTTCTCCTTGGCCTTTTCTATCCGCTGAATGAGTTGTCGTTCCAGTTCACGGGGATCCTCATGAAGACCCGGCGTCGTGAAAAACAGGTGATTGGCATCCAGGAAACCGTCCTCTTTTAAATGGTTCAGCTCGAGGCTCAAGGTTCCGCAGGAAACAATGGCGATATCGGAAAAAGACACATGATTCATGGAAATACCTCCTTTTAAAATGAATAGAATAAATAATTTTTACGCAGCAACGCGAGCGTTTTTGCATGAGGTCCGTTTGACAGGGCGCAACCTCATGGCGCCCTGCGGGCATGCCTCCACGCAGCGGCCGCAGCCGGAGCATTTTACAGGATCGACGCGAGCGATCCGATCAATTGAAATGGCGCCGGTCGGGCAGCACTCCCGGCAAATCCCGCAGATAATACACCTTTCCGGGTCCACGGTTGCCCTGTAGGTCAAAAGTTTTGGACCATGCTCCAACTCTCCGATACGTTTCAGCAGGAAGCAAAGCCGGCCTTCCACGTCCTTTGCCCGCGTTTTCAGGGCCTGAAGATCTTTTTCACTGCTCATTTTAAACCTTCCGGATTCATTTTCGTGCAGCCCTCTTGTGTCGGTATTTTGTTATGTGTGATTTTTATTCAAGTTGAGCATTTCAATAACTAAGAGCAAGCCGGTAGCCTGCCTGGTTGGCACTGAAAATGTCTTGTACCTCCGCGGCATCTCCAATGGCCTCTATATGGGAAACCAGTTTGCGTATCTCCTCGGCGGGTCCCGGCGCGGAAAGCATCCCGGAGGCCAGGATCACGGTTTGAAAAGGCTCCAGGGACATCCTGACCCCGTCCTGTTCGATGTCCACGCTTTTTTCCATGAAGGCCTTGACGGTTGTGTGGGGCATGAGAATGACCTTTTCCATTTCTCCGATCCTTTTCAAGGTCAGGTTTTTCGTTATCATTTCCATCATGCTTCCGATTGGGTCGGTGCGTTTGGTGGCCACCACCGTATGACCTTCACGACCCAGTTTTTCCGCGATTTCGAGTCCGGTTCTCCCCGCCCCGATGATCAGAATCCTGTGCCCCCTTATCGCTTTTTCTCCGGTGAAATATTGAATAGATGTGAGCCGGTGTTGATTCTCGAGGCCCGGGATCCCCGGAATGTTTTGAATCGCTCCGGTCGCCCAAACCAAGAGGTCGGGATCAAGTTCCCTAACAAGGTCCGGGTCCACGGTCCAGTCCAAAAGGATGGTCACGTCCGATGCCTTCAAAGACGATGCCATCGACTCCAGCCCGTCCTTCATCTTTTCCTTGCCCGGGGCCTGCCAGGCAAGAGCGAATTGTCCTCCAAGGTGATCCTCTTTTTCGGCAAGGGTGACCCGGTGTCCCCTCCGGGTTAAATGCAGGGCCGCGCTCATGCCGGCAGGGCCGCCTCCCGCGATCAGGACCTTCATGGGGTGCTCGGTGGGTTCCATGGGCGGTAATCCGATCTCCGCGTTCAGATTGCACCCCAGGGGTTGGCCGTTTTTAACACGATGCAGACACCCCTGCAGGCAGTAGGCGCAAAGCAGTGCTTCATCATCTTTTCCTTTTTCCCACTTCTCGATCAGAAGGGGATCCGCGATCAAGGGCCTTCCGAGGGCGAATAAATCGGCAAGACCGCTTGCCGCAATCTCCTGGATTCGGTCCTTTCGGCCCATCCTTCCCGCAACGATGAGGGGGAGTGCGGACTGCGCTCGAACCCATGCCAGGGCCTCCGTCTGAGGCTTTTCAGGAAGACTTGCGTGATGGAAATACCATGGCGGACTAAAGCAGGCGTTTCCCATGCCTACGTGCACGGCGCACGCGCCGGCACCCTCGGCCAGTTTGAGAAAGGGCTGCAGGTCCGCGGGTCCGATACCGAACTCGGGCGACATTTCATGGCCTGAAATACGGATCAGAAAGGGAATGCCCGGTGCGCCGTCTTTGACGGCGGACACGACTTCTGCGGCAAAGAGCAAACGGTCCCGGCCGTAACGGTCGTTTCTTTTGTTGATTTTTGCATTCAAAAACTGGGATACGAGATACCCGTGACCTGCCTGGATCTCGATGAGGTCGCATCCCGCTTGTGCGGCCTTTTGGGCCGCGGATCCGTATCCGGAAAGGATGCTTTGAATCTCTTCTTCGCTGAGTGGTTCCGATGTCTGTCCGCTCGTCGGGCATGTGATCGCCGAAGGCGCCCGGGGGGTGGTGTTGGTGGCCATGGGATTGGCGGCGGCGCCCGCATGGTTCAGGTGAAGGCAGGCGAGGCGCCCTTGTTCATGCACAACATCGACAATTTTTTTGATTTCCCCCGCGCTCTCCGGGAGATGGATACAGAGCTGTTTTGGATGCTCTTTTCCTTCAGGTGTCACGGAGACGGGTTCAAGAATCATCACCCCGGGTCCCTTTTCAGCGATCTGTTGATAAAAGAGCAATTGCCGTTCCGTCACCGTTCCGTCGGGATTCCCGGCCCCAAGCTTGATGGGTGGAAATACAAACCGGTTTACAAGAGCGGTTGCGCCTAGTTTAAACCCCTTGAATAGCTTTTCCATAAGCTCCTCCCTTAAAATGGAGTTCTTTCGCAATGACTCGGCATTTTTTAATGGCATTTGACTTTGGTCAAAAGACGCCCATTTTTTCATAAGGCTAAATTCATATGGGGTTCCTTTTTTCGTCACGTCGCTCTTCTCCATATTTTTCAATCGTCGACCGACCGGGGAAGTCCTCTATCGGTATGAGGCAGGAATATGCCAGTCACGTATTCATCCCCACCGACTCGGGTCTATCCGAGATGTTTTTTCAAAACATTCGAGAGTGTGGTTTCTGATTGGAGCCCAACGAAGCGCTGTATTTCTTTGCCGTTCTTGAAAATGATCAGGGTGGGAATACCTCGGATTCCCAGGCTTGATGCCAAATCGAGGCTTTTATCGACATTGGTCGCCGCAATGAGAACCCTTCCTCGAAATCGAGTGGCGAGCCGACGAATGATGGGTTCCTGCAAACGGCAGGGGGCACACCATGGCGCGCTGAAATCCATTAATGTGATATTGTTTTCTATGGCCTTTTCCAGCTCGCCTTTGGATGTGATTTTTTTCACTTTCAATGAATTCCCCCTTTTTTGCCGTTAAGAATCCAGGTCCCTGTTTCGGGGTATGCCAAATTGTTTTATCTGTTACATTTCAAAATTGGTGCCGCTTATCACGATTAAAGGTTTTAGCCATTATATGTAAGATGCTTTGAGGCTTAAGTGTTCGAAATAAAGTATAAAAATGAATATAATTATTTTTGGAGCCATCTCTGTAAAGTGGAATCCAAACAACTTGACAAACAGGGGTAACGTTAAATAAAGTACAGATAACGTTTCGTAACGTTACGGTAACGGTTTGTATCTTTGCAGCCCTCTTTGTAAAATGCAATTTCCATGGAAAGGTCATTTTTTATGATGGATAAAAACGCAAGTTGGATACTGGAGCCCGGCTTTTCAAGCCTGTTGTTGGAGGCAATGGCTGACGGTGTTTTTACCCTTAACGAAGCGGGGGAGATAACGTCATGGAATCCCGCTATGGAGCGGATCACGGGTTATTCCCCTGAGGAGGCACTGGGGCGGCGATGTACGATGCTCAGTTTTTCCCGTTGTTTTCAAAAGGCCTGCCCAACGG
>CAZXWJ010000348.1:0-3950 GCA_964644375.1 uncultured Desulfobacteraceae bacterium
GAAAAGATATCGACCAGTTTTCCGGCTATCACGGACCTCATCCGGGAAGCCGACTACTGGGCGGGCCAGGACGCTCAAGGCGTGGTCCGGGAAGAGCATGTAGATAAGGCTATCGAGGCAAAGATTTACCGATCCAACATGGTCGAAGAGCACATTCAGGAGATGATCGACCGTGGAACCCTGATGATCGATGTGGACGGGGAAGTCGTGGGCCAGGTCAACGGACTCGCGGTATACAGCCTCGGGGACTACATGTTCGGAAAACCTTCCCGCATTACGGCCGCCACCTCCATGGGTCGATCCGGGATCATCAATATCGAACGGGAAGCCGACATGTCCGGAAGCACCCATAACAAGGGCATCCTGATCCTGAGCGGTTATCTCAGGAAGAAATACGCCCAGGATAAACCCCTGACCATGAGCGCCAGTATCGCCTTTGAACAGTCTTACAGCGGTGTGGATGGTGACAGTGCGTCTTCCACTGAGATCTATGCCCTCCTTTCCAGCCTTTCCGAGGTGCCCATCAAACAGAATATTGCTGTGACCGGTTCCGTGAACCAGAAGGGCGAGGTTCAACCCATCGGAGGGGTCAATCACAAGATCGAGGGCTTTTATGAATGCTGCAAGAAGGCCGGCATCACCGGACAGCAGGGTGTCATGATCCCTAAGAGCAACGTAAAGGACCTGATGCTTCGAAAAAATGTGGTAGAGGCCGTCAAAGACGGGAAATTTCAAATCTACGCCGTAAGCACTATTAATGAAGGGATCGAGATCCTGACCGGAAAAAAGGCCGGTGAGAAGAAAGCCGACGGGACTTATCCCAAAGGCACGATCAACGCCCTGGTGAATGACAAACTCAAGTCACTGGCTGAAGGGCTCAAAAAATTCGGAGAGGAAGAAGAAAAAAAAGAGGAAAAGGGGAAAGGGAAAAAAACAAGGGCCAAGAAAGAATAACTGCACATGCCCTATAAAACGGTCTCTATCGACAACTCCATAGAACACAAAATCGCCTGGGCGCTGAAATGTTTTCAGAAAATCTCGAATCAGCTTTTTGGGGATGAAACTGTGGGTTCGCTTTTAGAGATGGTCGAACAGGCCATTGGGCAATCCCACGAGAAGATGGCAGAATCGGGAATTGTCGAAATTTGCAGGGACTGCGAACGGAATGAAGGGGGGTCCTGCTGTGGAAAGGGACTGGAAAACCACTACAGCGGCATCCTCCTTCTTATTAACCTTTTGATGGGGGTGGAACTCCCCCAAAAACGGCGAAACCCTTCGGACTGCTTTTTTCTGGGAAAAGAGGGTTGCAGGCTCTTCGCCCGCCATGTGATCTGCATCAACTATGCCTGCCACAGAATTACGAATCGCATCGATCCCAGAGTGCTCGCCGTTCTACGGGAAAAGGAAGGCAGGGAACTGGAATGCCTTTTTCGTCTCAATGAACGGATCATCAAAATCCTGAGGGAAAATAAAAATTCAGGCAACTGTCTGGCTTTTTAAAACGCATTCGACCAGAGTTCGGGTTATGACCATCTCTTTTCAAAAGGCGAAATGAATACGGATTTATTTTCATGGATGAAATCTTGATGAAAACCCTTCAACGCGTCGCGGCCTTCTATGACCTAAGAAAGGTCGGAGAGGTGGGGGCACTGGGATTCAGGAGATCGACGGACCTGAGCAGACTTTTTCCCTGCCTGGACCGGATGAAGGATCAGGGCCTTTTGTTGCCCGATGAAACCCGTTTTCTGGACCTGGGCGCGGCCGACGGCAGGGTCAATGTCCTGCTCAGCTACATGGTGAAGATCTCCGTCGGCATCGAACTGGATGAATGGACATGGGAGGAGTATGCCCCTCTGAAATCAGAACTGGATTCCCGACTCGTGAGTGAAGACTTACGACTTCCTCCCGAAAACATTTCGCTCTTCCACGGGGATTCCATGGACGAAGCCGTCCATGAGACGGTGCGAAAGAAAACGGGCGTATCCTTCGAGCAGTTTGATCTCTTCTATACCTATCTCACCATGCATGATGAGTTTGCCGGGCTCATTTCCCGCAGGGCTAAAACCGGCGCAGTCTTCATGGTCTATGGCCTGGAAAAGATCCTGCCGCGACTGGAGGGTTTTCGTTTATTGACGCCCCGAAAACCCCTGGAGGGTATCCTTGCTCTCTATGAGAAGATGTAAAGAGCCTGGGTCCAGAGAGCCCGGTTTTGATTTAAGCCCGGTTGAAATTGAAAACCCTCATGTAAGGTGCGGTTCACATGACAGAATGATGTCTTGATGGTGGATCAGGGGTGTTCTTCCCAATAATTTGGGAGATCCCTTTATCGCGGGGTCCTCTAGTCGGCACACTGATCGGCCGGTGCCAGAAAATCGACCTCTTTCACCACCGTCAGGCGGCCGTCTTTGACCTCGGCAATGATGATATTCAGGATCATGTGATGATCGGAACCCCGCATGGTCACCCGGCCGTTTGCCACGACAAGGGACCGATCGGCCATGGCATCGACAATCTTCTCCACATCTTCTGTTCCGGCCCTGTTTACGGCCTGGCCGAAAAGCCTTATCAGGCCATAATGGGACACATTGTAGTAGCTTACCCAGGTATCTTCTCCGAACATCTTTTTCTGACGCCTTACGAATTCCCGGGCTTCAGGGCGATCAAGCGTTGCGAAAAAGTGATTGCAGGTCAGGACCCCCTCGGCCTCTTCTCTGCGAAGAGAAGCCAGGGTGCCTTCGTTAAAGGCAAGGGCCACGATACGGATCTTCTCTTTGAGGCCCGACTCATGGCACTGGCGCAAAAAAGTCCGGAGTTCCAAATCCACCAGGTCCAGAAAGACCACGGCGGCCCCTGAGTCGGCAATGCGATCGAGGGCCGGACGAAAATCCTCGTGGCCGAAGGGGAAGTACTCCTCCCCGGAAAGGGTCGCACCCTTTTGGGCGAGGATCCCCTTGACGTATGCGTTGGTCTTCCTCGGCCAGACATAGTCCGATCCCAGGAGGTAGAAAGCCCCACCATAGTGCTTGATCATATGGGGGACCACGGGTCGCGCGTAGTGCTCAGGGATGGCCGAGTAACAGAAGAGATATCGATTGCAGGCCCCTCCCTCATAATCTGTGCCATAGAGGAGGGGAATTCTGTGTTCGGCAAGGTACGCCATCATCAGGTCCCGTGACGTGCTCAGAAGGGGTCCAAGAACGGCCTGCACGCCGTCCGCTTCCACCAGCTTACGGGTCCGATCCAGTGCCCTTTGGGGATCCGTTTCGGAATCCGCCACGACCAGCTCGATGGGGCGCCCTCCAAGGACCCCGCCGCTTTCATTGATTTCCTCCACCGCCATCCCGGCGCCGTTCAGGCACTGGGCCCCGGAATGTGCCTCACTGCCTGAAAAGGGCAGGACGACGCCGACCTTATAAGCATCTGCTTTCATCTATCTATACTCCCTATCTACCTTCTCATCGGTTCCGGTAGAGGATTCCGGTCCGGTCATTTGCTTCAATGATCGTCCGGGACATCCACGGACCATTTATCTCTCAGTTCCCGGGCCACAACCCCCAGATCCAGGGACTCCAGGGTGGACCTTTTGGGAATCCCCGTGTCTTTGTCCCACCCTCGAAGGTCGTAGAATTCGTTCCGCATGGCATAAAATTTCTCCTTGTCCGCTACAGGAGGAGGATCCAGCTTGACCTCCCACGGGGGGACCTCGGTTTCGGGAACCCTGAAATGGTATTCCCCAACGGTATCATGCTCTTTCCGCCGCCCTTCCCGGACAAGCAGTGCCCTTTCCAGGTTGAATATTCTTTCCCCAATCTTCAACCACCGGCCCACATCCACATCCATGCCCGTTGCCGCACAAAAGAGCCTTCTTTCCACATCCGGGTCTCCCTTGTAATCAGGCGTGTTGACGCTTGTCAAGATCGGAAACGTCGACCAGTCGCAAAGGACGAGGC
>CAZXWJ010000349.1:0-3880 GCA_964644375.1 uncultured Desulfobacteraceae bacterium
GGCCGCCGTGAGATTCTTGAAATGGCGGTCATGGAATGCCGCCGTGGCCGTTAAGATGATTTTTTTCATCACTGCAGTACTCCGGGAATTTTGAAATTTCAGCAAGATAAAACCCACTTGGGGTTAAGGCAAAGCCGTGCCCTCTGGACCCGGGTTCTTTGCTTGTTTCGAAAAACCAACTCCTTCCCCGTATAACTCTTTGCTTTAGAATCCCTGATAAGGACCGGGATCAAACAGACATGTCTCTCAATCACGCCTTTCATATCCGTTCTGTCAAGAGATCGTAGCAATCAGGTCTTCGATCCTCGAAGATGTCGTTCCTGGGTGTGACCACTTTATCCCTGGCCAGGGTGGGGTCAATTTCTACCATCCCGATTTCTTCTTTTGTTTGGGAGGCCCGAAAGACGGTATTGCCGTGCGGGTCAGCGATAGTCGAAAGGCCGGTAAAGGTCAGGTCACCCTCCGTTCCCGTCCTGTTTGCAGTCACGGTGTAGACACGGTTTGTAAGGGCATGAATAGGGACGACCTTTTGGGCGAGTCCCGGTAAAACGAGATTCGAGGGATGACAAATGAGATCCGCTCCCCTGAGAGCCAGAATTCTCCAGACCTCGGGAAATATCCAGTCAAAGCAGACAAGGAGGCCAACCTTCAAGGATCCTACATCAAACAATGGCAGTCCGACGTTGCCCGGTTTGAAAAAGTCCTTCTCATTCATAAATAAGTGGATCTTGCGGTATTTGCCCATGTATCCCTCCGGCCCAACAAGAACGGCGGAATTGAAGAGATCGTTTCGGTCTCTCTCGTTGAAGCCGGTGGCGACATAAAGGCTGAACTCTTTGCACTTGGAGATTAAATATTCTATAAATATACTATGTGTAATTTCTTCAGAGGCGTCCCATGCCTGCTCATAACCGCTGAAATTGTAGCCGGAATTGCACAATTCAGGTAAAACCAAAAGATCCGCATCGCCCGCCTGCCCTATCAATTCGGAGAGCTTTTGCATCGTCTTCTCACTTTTGCAGAGTGCAGGCGCAAATTGGATGAATCCGATCTTCAATATCTCCTCCCTGTTTCCTGTGCAGAACGCGGCCCGAAAGCAATGCGGAAAGCAGTCGGTCGGGAGGAATCCGCTCGATGAGCAGGCTCCCCCCTGACATGGCATAAGCCTGGAGTGCGGGACATGAACTCGAAATATTGTCCATGCAGGGTTGTGTTTCCGCAGAGAGGCTATGGGGTTTGATTACAAGCCCTGGGCCTTGTACTGTTTTGTCAACTCCACGTATTCCTTATAGCCTTCCTCTACCCACCACAATTGATCCTCGGACGGTGCACCTTTTATCTTACCCGGTACACCGATCACAAAGGAAAGGTCGGGGACTTTCATGTCCTGTTGCACGAGGCATCCGGCCCCGATGATGCACTTGTTTCCGATTTCGGCATTGTGAAGAAGGGTGGATCCCATACCGATGAGAACGCTGTCCCCAATGCGGCGGCAGTTAAGGACTGCGCCGTGACCGATCAGCACCATGTCTCCAATGAACGAATCGCCGAGGACCGATTCCGGCGAACCTGCGTGAATCACGCAATTGTCCTCAACCGTGGTATTTTGACCGATGGTTATTTTACCGAAGTCGCCCCTGATGACCGCACCGGGCCACACATTGGATCCTTCACCGATTTCAACATCCCCCACAATATAGGCCGCTTCACTGATGAAGGCGCTTTCCGCTATTTTGGGTGTCTTTCCATTGAAACTTCTGATCATTATTATTTCCTCCTGAGGGTTTCTTTTATAGAGTCGATCGGGTGCCCGTCAAGTAGGAAGACGGATATGAGGCGTAAAAAAAGCCGGTGTCCGGGTTTATGCGAGGGCAAAATCCTTGATAGGGTCAATGGGAGGCATATCATCCGGTCTTCATATCCCCGTATAGCCGGTGGGTATTTTCCAGGGCGACCGCCATCACTTCGTGTTTTGAGATACCTTTGATCTCCGCAATCGCAGACACGGAGATCTGGGCATTGACCGGTTCGTTCCTTTCCCCCGGCCGGGCCCCGAGCACGGGGCTGTCGGTCTCGATGAGGAGATTGGAAAGGGGCAGGCGTTTGACCAGTTTCTGCTTTTGACGGGATCGGACAATGGACGGGGGAATGGAAAAGAAGTACCCCGCTTCCACCGCCGCCAGGGCCGGACCGGCCTTTCCGTCGAAGGCGTGGAGTTGCACCCTTTCTGCGCCTTGCTCCATGAGCAGGGCCACGGCGTAGCGGCCTGCGGAGCGGGAGTGGACATTCAGAGGGATATCCAGTTCCTTGGAAAGACGAATGAAGTGCGTGAAGATCTCCTTCTGTAATTCTTTTTGGGATTCCTCTTTGACGGCCCAGTAGTCCAACCCGACTTCGCCGATAGCGATCAACCGGGCCGATTCCCTGCGAATGAGAGAGGCCATGGCCTCCGCCTGATCCGGATCAAGATGGGTCGGATAAAGCCCGGCCGCCGCTCTCAAGAGGGGATGGGCCTCGGCCATCGTCAGGTTGCGCCGGGCATCCGAAAGATCTTCTCCAACCGCGATAACCGTGGATATGCCCGCTGCCTGGGCCCTCGCAAGCATTTCCTTCCGGTCTGAATCGAAGATCGCGTCACAGATGTGGGCATGGGTGTCTATTATTTCAGGGGGTGATGAATTCAAAAAAATCCTCTCTTCAGCCGGCCTTGCCGCGCTGAGGGGTCTCATCGAGGGCATAGCGGAAATCACAGAAGGCTGCCCCCTCCATGATGGTTCGAGTGCGGGTCAGGGAAATACGGGGGTTGAAACCTTTTATCAGGGTGAAATCACGATTGCAGGACAGAGTCGCGCCCAGGTCCTTCAGGCCTAGAGACTGGTAGAGTTCGGCGTAACGACAGCGGGTCACATTAAAAGAAAACCGCTTCTCCGATTTTTCTAAAATTTCCAGCTCAAGGGCATCGTCCTGTGTCCAGTATGCCAGAGATTCGGCAAAATGGTCCAGGGAATCGTCTCCCATCAGGCGGGCAAGTTGTTCTCCCTGTTGTTCACCGATTTGAACAATGGTTTGCTGAACGACCTCCAAGACCTCTTCGATACCGAATCTTCGGCTCAGAGCATCGATCAGGGGACCCATAAGGCGAGCCTCGACCTCCCGACGAGTGAGCACTCCAATAACTGTATTGAGGCGATCCGTTGGCGAACAGGGCACTGAAGGGTCCATCCCGGACGTGGTCATGATATTTTTCTCCTTTAGCCTGCTTTAAAGGCAGGTCAAACAGAAATTAAAACGTAACTGTTCAGGTTGTTTAGTCTATTGAAATTCCCTGAGCAGCCTGGCAACCTTGTCGACGGGTATGGCAAACCCGATGTTTTGCGCATTCTGCACAACGGCCAGGTTGATGCCTATCAGCCGACCCTCCAGGTCCAGGAGAGCCCCCCCACTGTTACCGGGATTGATCGAGGCATCTGTCTGAAGGAGACCGGCACACGAATACTCACATCGCTTGCTGGAAAAAGTCCGGTCCTGACCACTGATTACTCCGACGGTTACCGAATTTTCGAGTCCCAGGGGATTTCCTATGGCAATCACCGTTTCTCCAATCATCAGATCACTGATATCGGCGGGTTTTATGCCGCCTATTGAGTAAGGCAGATCCGTTTTGATGAGGGCAAGGTCATCACTTTGACTGATGCGAAGGACTTCACCCTTCAACTGGGTGCCGTCCTTCAGCACGACGTAGATTTCGCTTGCCTTCTGGACGACATGGGCATTGGTCACGATGAGGCCATTCTTATCCAGAATAACCCCCGAACCGACACTTCGGTATTTCAAGGTGCCCTCCGAGTAGGCCTCGCCAAAATACTGCCCAAAAAATTGA
>CAZXWJ010000350.1:0-3853 GCA_964644375.1 uncultured Desulfobacteraceae bacterium
GAGTACCTGCTGGCATTTAAAAAATTCACCAAGTGCCTCAATCTTCTCTTTCCGGCCAAAGAAGCTCTCGAATTTATGCCGGATTACCAGCAGCTCTCCGAAATCAACGTGCTGGCGGGGAAGCATTTCTGCGACGAACGCCTGAGCATGAAAGGGATTCCTCCCAAGCTCAGGGGCATTACCGATGCGTATCTGGAATCCCGGGGCATTGACCTCAAAGTTGCCCCCATCTCGATTCTGGACCAGGACTTTGAAAGCCAGGTCGGAAAACGGAAACGCACGAAAACCAAGGCCGCCGAGGTCGAGCACGCCATCCGCCACCATCTTGACGTGGACCTGGATGACGATCCTGATCTGCAAGCCTCCTTTGCCGATGCTCTGAGGAAAATCCTGGAGGACTTTCAAAAAAACTGGAAAAAGATTTACGAGGAACTGGAAAAACTGCGTCAACGCATCATCAATGCCCGAAAGGAGCCGACCTACGGCCTGCATCGGAAAAAGCAGATGCCGTTGTTTCGAATGTTTAAGCGGGAAATTTTCGGACATGGTGAGGTTGACCTGAATCAGGTCCCTTCGTTTGAAGCGGGTGAAAGCGAAACACCTCCCTGGATGACCGAAGAAGATAAAATCAGTCACTTGGTGGATTTGACCCAGAAAGTCTTCCTTGAGGTGGAGCGGGAATTAAAACTCACCGGGTTCTGGGAGAGCATTCCGGCCCGCAACAAACTCAAAGCGGACCTTCAGAAAATTTTGCTTGCCCCCGATTACGCCAGACTCCCCAAGCTCATTTCAAACCGTGCCCATATTATTTCCAGAATTATGGAGATTGCGGAAAAGAACAACGACACCATCCTGTACGCGGAATGACATGGATCTTGATTACACCATCGTAAGGTCGCCCAAGCGCCGCAAACTGACCATCACCGTCGAACGGGACCGTTCCGTGGTCGTGCATGCACCGGAATCGACTTCGGTGGAAAAGATCCATCAAGTGGTGCAGGCAAAGCGCCAATGGATTTACGAAAAAATGCATCACCCACAGAAATACCGGGACCTGCCTCATCCTCCGGGAAAAGAGCTCGTCAACGGTGAATCCGCTCTTTACCTTGGACGGCACTACCGCATCGAAGTGGTCAAAACGGGACTATCCGAGATTCGATTCAACCAGCGCTTTTACATCCCTGCCGCCCACGCCGGAAAACGGCAGGAGGTCTTGCGGGAATGGTATATACATCGGGCCGAGGCCAAACTCATCCCCAGAGTGAAACATCACGCCCACGAGCTTGGCGTGACCTATTCAAAAGTCAAAATCGTCGACAACCTTTATCGCTGGGGTTCCTGCACCGTCAACAACAATGTCAATTTCAACTGGCGTCTGATCAAAGCGCCCATGTTTGTCATTGACTACACCATCGTTCATGAACTGGCCCATCTCATCGAGGCCAACCACACTCCCAGATTTTGGAACATCATCCGCGCCCAGGCCCCAACCATGGAAAAGGCAAAGGCCTGGCTGAAAGAAAACGGACAGTTGCTGGAACAGGCCATATGAAAATCGGAGATATGCGTAAAATCAATCCATAAAAATTATTTCGCGCCGGTTTAACATGAAATCCAAGATTGCTCTACTGCTTTTTCCCTCGATCCGATTTTCTGAAAATTGGGGGTCACATCTTGATTCGTGAATTGCATTATGGAGTGCCCCGATTCGAGGGGATTTCAGATAGCGTGTCTTCGATTTTTTTTGAGAGGATGCTCCCGGCTGACCGATAATATTTCGTTCTTTTCCCCGTAGCGAAAGAGACTGGATATGACAGGGTCCTCCCGGGCAGGAACCCCGTCCCTCCTCCTGATCAACCATCAAGGCGTCATCTGTTGCGTTGCCTTCCCTCCTGAGGCGGACAAGCGTTCGTTCCTCCTTGCGACGTATAGGTCATACGACTCAGTCGTCACTCCTCCCGCACACTGCAGCGCGATCTGCGATGCGGCGCCCCCGCTTTTAGGCGGGATTTTGCAAGCTCAACTTGCAGAAACCTAACACCTTGATGGTGATCAGGGATTCCCCCGAATATCATGATTTCAGGCATGATATGCAAATCAGGGCGTGGATTTAGGTTCTTGAAATCCCCTTGACATCTGAGACGAAAATGAATAAACTGGGGTACAGTATTCAGGATATGGGATGCCTCAGTTTGTGAAAAGATGGGGTTGAGCCCTGTGTTTAATGCAACGCCAGGGTATAAACTACTGTGCGATTGACGGTACAGGTTTTTTTGACGGAAGAATCAAATGGAACGAAATGGTTGAGAAGAAGCTGAAAGTGTCCATCAGCGCTCCTGTCTCCATTCGGGAAAAAGTATACAGGGCCGTAAGAAACGAGATCCTTAATGGAGATATCGCTCCGGGAGAGCGTATGATCGAGACACGTCTGGCGCAACAGATCAAGACATCCCGCACCCCGGTCAGAGAGGCGCTTCATATGCTGGAAAGAGAAGGTCTCCTCGAAGCGATCCCGCGCGTGGGGTATCGGGTGAAACAGATCAGATGGGATGAGGTGGAGGAGATCTGTGAAATTCGAGCGATCAATGAAGTCCTGGCTGCGCGATGGGCCATGAAACGCATTTCCGCCAAGGAACTCCACGCCCTGGAAAAGAACATCGAACAAGGGGAGAAGGAAGTTCGAATGGGAAATCAGAAGGCGTTTGTGGATCGTGATGAGGAATTCCATGAAATTCTTGTCCGCGCCAGCGGCAGTGAGCGACTCCTGGAAC
This sequence comes from uncultured Desulfobacteraceae bacterium, assembly GCA_964644375.1. Classification (GTDB taxonomy): domain Bacteria; phylum Desulfobacterota; class DSM-4660; order Desulfatiglandales; family HGW-15; genus CAYNYM01. The sequence continues at coordinate 2,772 of CAZXWJ010000350.1, forward strand.
TCTGTGAACAGCTTCGTCGTCATATGCTGAGATATCGTATCGAAAGCCTTTACCTTCCCGAGACCGCGCTTGAGGCCATTGAGGGCCATAGGCGCATTCTTGCATGCATCAAGGAAAAGGATGAACAGGGCATTGACGCCGTTATAAGAGAACACCTGGAGTATGTAAAAAGTAGTGTTCGGCGATATGCCTTTGAGGAAAAACAAAAAAAGCAGACACGGTCGAGAGCAGAAGATGAATGAAATAAAATTTCACGGAAGAGGCGGACAGGGTGTGGTTATGGCATCCCAGATGCTGGGTATGGCATTTTTCAAGGCGGACATGTACCCCCAGTGTTACTCGGTATTCGGCGGCGAACGTCGAGGAGCGCCTGTTGTGAGTTTTCTTCGGGTGGACAACGAAAGAATCCTCCTCAAATGCGATATCCAGAGGCCCAATGAACTTCTCTATTTCGACTCGACGCTGATTAACGAGTTGGAAATCAAGGAAATCATGGCGCCGGGCTCGAAGATCCTGATCAATACGAATGCGGACCCCGGTCAGTTTGAGGCCTTGTCCAATTATACCCTGGGCCTGATCGATGCTACGGGAATCGCAGAATCCGTGGGGCTGAATCATGTGATCAACACGACGGTGATCGGCGCTTACTGTCGATTCACAGGGCATGTTTCCTTGGAGCATCTGAAGAAAGCCGTTGGGGAGATGGTACCTGCCAAGGTTGATGCAAACAAGGAGGCCGTCCAAAAAGGGTACGACGGATTGGCCGTAATAGAAGGAGGGAGATGACATGAGAGATTTGAGTTGCATTGATCCTGAAACGATTATTCCAATCTCCCGGTCCAGCACTGAATTTTTCAAGACAGGGGACTGGGGGAATCGCCTTCCCGTGCATCGGGAAAAGGTTTCTCCCTGCCGGGTGGCCTGTCCTGCGGGTAACAATATCCCCTTGGCCCTCTTCAGGGCCTCTCAGGGAAATTTTGACGCCGCGCTGAGGGCCTTTCTGGAAGAGACGCCGTTGCCAGGGGTTTGCGGCAGGGTGTGTTATCACTACTGTGAAACGGACTGCAATCGTGGAGAGTGGG
>CAZXWJ010000351.1:0-3853 GCA_964644375.1 uncultured Desulfobacteraceae bacterium
TACGCACCTTTGTCGTCCAGGCCTTTAAGATTCCGTCGGGCTCCATGGAACCCACCTTGCTCATCGGCGACCATATTCTCGTCAATAAATTCATCTATGGGATTAAATTGCCGGTTCTTCGACATACGCTTGTTCCCATCGGCAAACCCAAACGCAATGATGTGATTGTCTTTATCTACCCTGTTGATACAAGCAAAGACTTTATAAAACGTGTCATCGGACTTCCCGGAGATAAGGTGGAGATCTCCGGCCAGAGGGTATCGATTAACGGTAAGCCTTTCGATGATAAGTACGGTTTTCATGCAGCTCCTGAAAAAATGACCACAACCGGAGGCAAGGAATCAAAATTCGGCCCCGTAATTGTTCCTGACGGTCACTATTTCGTTATGGGTGACAACCGGGAGCATAGCTACGACAGCAGGTTCTGGGGTTTTGTGCCTTCTCAATCCATCAAGGGAAAGGCATTTATCATCTATTGGTCGTGGCCCCATTGGAAAAGATTTTTACACATGATAAAGTGACGGCATCATGTGATCGCGAACCGTAAAGGAGTCACAAAACTTAAAACTGCGCCAGGCCCATACGAAATATTTCCATTGGATTGCTCTCCCGGGACCAGGCCCTGCACTGGTTACACTGTAAATCCTGTTTGCCTCTCACCTGCAAAAGTATATTGAAAGATTATGACGGAAAAGGAAGAAAAGAGCCGCTCCCGGATCAAAGGGGAAATGCTGGCCCTGCAAAAAATGGGAGAGCGTCTTGTGGGACTTTCACCGGTCCTGATAGAAAAGATGGACCTTCCTCCGGACCTGAAGGAGGCCGTATTTCTGGCCAGAGGCCTTAATAAACGGGGTGCCCGGCGAAGACAGCTTCAGTATATCGGGTCCCTCATGCGCCGGGTGAACCCGGAACCGATCCGGGAAGCACTGGCACGCATCGATCAAGGGCAAAAAAAAGAAGCCTGGGCCTTTCAACAGACCGAACAATGGCGAGACCGACTGATTGGTGGTGATGATGCGCTCATCGATGAGCTGATGGAGCGATTTCCTCATACAAACCGTCAGCAATTACGCCGGCTCACCCTGAGTGCCCGAAAAGAAAAAGAACGGTCTCCCAAGGCCGCTCGAGCACTCTTTAGGTATCTCAGGGCACTTCTCGAGACAGAGGATTCGACATCCGACTCCTTCTGAAACGATGCTTCCCGAGAGATGACTTGCGTGTTGCCCTAAGGCTTGCGGTTTGACTTAAATACAAATTTTTTCCAGAAGAATGCAGCCCATGATCGAGCGTTGGGGGGAAAAAAATGGGTACCGAGACGTCCTGACCATCAGCCTGCCACTGGTGGCCTCCATGGGCTCGATCACCCTGATGCAATTTACGGATCGCATTTTTTTGGCCAACTATTCGGTTGATGCCATCTCCGCTGCCTTGCCGGCCGGCATCGTGTCATTTACCGCCATCGCTTTTTTTATGGGCGTCGCCCAATATACCAACACCTTCGTAGCCCAGTATACCGGGGCACAGGCCTTCTCAAGGGTTGGCGCCTCACTTTGGCAGGCCATCTATTTTTCCCTCATGTCCTCCGTTTTTCTGGCCTGCTTTTACTTCATTGCCGGTCCGATCTTCGACCTCATCGGCCATTCACCTCACATTCGGGCTCTGGAGGTAACCTATTTCAATATTCTCACCCTCGGGGCCGGACTTCCGGTGCTGAGTTCCGCGCTGGCCTGCTTTTATACCGGCCGGGGCTTGACCTGGACCGTGATGGGGGTCCACTTGATCGGAGCGGTCGTCAACATCCCCCTGGACTATTGTCTGATAAACGGCATCGGCCCCTTCCCGACGCTCGGCATAGCCGGCGCGGGGATTGCCACAGTGACGTCCTCGGCCGTGATCACGGCCGTCCTGACCCTGCTTGTCTTCAGCCCGTCCAACCGGACCCGGTTCGGGACCTGGACGGGAAGGGCCTTTGACGCACAGCTTTTCGGCCGTCTCATGCGGTACGGTGGCCCCAGCGGCGCCCAGTTTTTCCTGGAGATTTTCGGGTTTACCTACTTCATCCAAATGATCGGCCGCTTGGGCGATCTGGAACTGGCAGCTTCCAATATCGTACTTTCCATCGAGTCCCTGTCCTTCATGCCCATGATCGGTTTTCATATCGGAAACACCACGCTTGTCGGGCAGGCCATAGGGCGGAATCACCCGGAAGACGGAGTGTATTCCACCACCAGTGCGCTCCATATTACCTTGGCCTATATGATCATCGTTTCCGCCGTCTTTCTGTTCACGCCGGAACCTTTGATTCATCTCTTCAGGGCCGACAGCCACTCGGCGGCCCAATACACCGAGATCATGGACCTTGGCGTTGTCCTTCTGCGCTTTGTAGCTGTGTTCTGCCTCTTCGACTCCCTGAACCTGGTCTTCTCCTCGGCCATCAAGGGGGCGGGGGACACACGATTTATAATGTGGACCATTGCCGCCATGTGCCTTGGCATGATGATCACCCCGACCTACCTCGCCGTGGAGGTCTTTAAAGGCGGCATCTATGCGGTCTGGACCATTGCGACCCTCTATGTCTGCGCTCTGGGCGTGGCCTTCATGCTCCGATACCATCAGGGCAAGTGGAAAAAGATGCGGATCATAGAGGACCGCCGGGAGCCGGTTGTTACACCCGGCGGTTTTTCTTCTCAACCGCGCATCGTCACAAAATCACCCTTGATGCCGCCATGAGCCCAAACACTTCCCATACCCGTCCGGAGGCCTCCTGAGATGAAAACGCTGATCGAACAGGGAATCAAAGATTTTGTCGAACGTTTCCGGACCGCCGAACGCTTTCAGACATCATGGAGAGAGCCTCTGGTTGCATTCGCCGGGGCCAAAGACCCACTCTTCCCCGTCCTGAAGGATGTGGTGAGTCCCTCACACTGCATGCCTGAGGATCTCCTGGAAGACGCCCGGACGGTGATCGTCTATTTTCTGCCCTTTGAAAAGAGCGTTCCAAAAGGAAATAGACACGGGTCGCACGCTTCACGGGAATGGGCGCTCGCCTATGTTGAAACCAACCGGCTGATCAATGCCTTAAACGATCGCCTCGCCGATTTATTGGAACGTAAAGGATATCGAGCGACCAAATTGCCCCCCACCCACAACTTTGATAAAAAAAAGCTCACCAGCGATTGGTCGCACAAGCATGTGGCCTTCATCGCCGGCCTTGGTAAATTTGGTGTTCATCATCTACTGATTACGGACAAGGGTTGCTGCGGCAGGCTGGGCAGTCTGATCACAACGGCCGACATAGAGCCCACGACACGGCCTACCCATGAGTATTGCCTGCATAAAATAAATGGCAAATGTCTTATATGCGTAGATAAATGCCCGGTCGGCGCCCTGAAGGACGGGTCCTTTGATCGGCAAAGCTGTTACGATGTGCTCCTCGATAACGCAAGGATCCATGAAGATCTGGGATTGTCCGATGTCTGTGGAAAGTGCACTTGCGTTGTCCCCTGTTCCTTTCAAAATCCCGTTGAAAAAACGCTTTCTATCCTGCGGATATTTGGTGAGGAATGCGGCGAGAGAGGGGCCCCCGAAGAAGATGCAGAGAAAAACGCTAAAAAATAGCAAAAGGGTTAAAACTGTGAGATAATTTTAGACTGACCCTGAAGAGATTTTGACATGGACCAATGACGGACGGTATGCTGTTTTTCGCGCCGAAACGGTGAGCTCTTATTTCAATGCCTATTTTAAGATATCCAAAAACAAAAGGGGCTGACCAAAACGGCCATCCCCTTTGTTTTGATTTGGTGGGCCTGGAAGGGCTCGAACCTTCGGCCAATTGATTAAGAGTCAACTGCTC
>CAZXWJ010000352.1:0-3851 GCA_964644375.1 uncultured Desulfobacteraceae bacterium
AATTTCTCATTTTTGAATTGAAAACTCACTCGTGCCTTGATTCCATTTCCGGACTGGATAGGCTGTAGGCCTTTAGGCTGTGAGGTAGCGCAGGAAGGAAACATGTATGATCACATATCGAGCAACCAGGGGATTCCCCAAAAAAATGTATTGTGGAAGCCGAGAAGGTTTTGGGCGACCTGCTTCGATCAATGCGCGGATAGCGAAGGGTTCAGAAACTAATAGCCTTTAGCCTACAGACTAAACAACCTGAACAGTTACGCGAAAGTTTGCCTCCATCTGTCCTGATTGAGGGCCAAAATGCGCTCGATACGAGAAAGTGCCCTCCTCTGCATGATCTACTGAAAGAGACCTGCATAAAAAAACAAAAAAATCTTTGAATGGCCCATCCTGCCAAAAAGGAGTAAATCATGACACGTTATGTCCATTATAAGATTGGCTTGAGTGTTCTCATCATTGTTGCGCTGTGTGCGCTGACCGGCTGCGGCGCGCAGAACGCCGGCCTGCCGGGCAGCAAGAGCGTGAAAACATCTTCCCAAAATGCAGCGCTGACGCTGAAGCTCGAAGAACTCAGAAAATACGACGGCCGGAACGGCAACCCGGCTTACGTCGCGGTCAACGGCGTGATCTATGACGTCACGGACGTGCAGGCTTGGGGCGGCGGATCGCACAACGGCTTCTCTGCCGGTAACGACCTGACGGAAGAGATCCGGAACATCTCTCCACACGGCGTGCCCAGGCTATCCGGCGTGCCCGTCGTGGGGCGCCTGGCCGACTAGCCTGATGTACGCTCCGATCGGCTGGTTATATGCACTGCCCGTCGTGATCATGCTTCCTCCGTTTACGCTGCGTGTTGTCGGTACGCGCATCAGGCAAAAGCACGGGGCCTGTGGGCCGAGCAATATGATCTCCGGTTTGAAAGGCGCATGGGGAGGTGGATCAAGGCCTATGATAGCGAAGGTGTCCTCCTCTCCAGTCGGGGGGCGTTCCAGAACTTTCATAACCTTGCGGTTCTTCCCTGTACCCTACAACGCGTAATACATACTTGAGGTGGACCCTCGTCTCCCTTGGTCAAGTCGAGTCCTTGATTTGTTTGCTTTTTCGTTCTTGTATGATTTAATTCCGTCTGTTATATAACATTTTATTGAATATGTTTGTAAATTGATCCTTTTTGGGCTTTTTTGTCAGAGATCGTCAGCCCTGAACTGCATTGCCCGCATGCCCGGGCAGGCGGACCAAATGCCTTTTAGCCCCAAGTCGGTCGCTTGCCGACTGAACTGCCGCGTAAAAAGAGAAAGAATATGGGGTCCGGGTTTAAAGTTGCCGTGAGGCCGCAGAGTCTCAAAGGGATTCATTCCGGGGACCTCGTCAAAGAGGAGGATTTACAAAAGGTTTTTTGTCTGCTAAAGGGCCGAAGGGACATCGAAGCCGTTTTCACGCTCACGCACACGATCGAAACGGGAACAAGGCGCAGATACGCCGGCCTTCTCGCGCTGATTAAGGATTATCTACCGGTTCAAGTTCGTAATGGCCTATCGGGAATGGCCGCTGACGGATGGCCGTAAAGGCAGGTTTCGGGAATGCTCTTGGATGGAATCCGGGTATTCTTCAAAAAAAGCGAACACCTTCAACCTTGATTTTTAATCAAGCCGGGCTCGTGCAATTACGGGTGTGGCTTGCTGTTTTTGGGGGTAGGGTAGGGGGCAGAGGTTGCCTTTTCATTCCATTGGAAAGCTTGAATTTGGGTAAAGTGACGATTAATGCAAGAAAGCATGACCTTCCAGAAAATACATTTGGTGCTTATTAATTTTTAAGTAGATTGAAATTGCGCCCACGGAACGGGATCTTGCGTGAGTGTCCAAGAAATTAGTGAGTTTTCATCCAGAAATGGCCCTTTTCCGCAATTCCCCGCTTGCGACGGGACAGGTCCGCGTCAATCTGCGGGATTTCTTGTGCGGAGTACACTTGTACGCCTCCGCGCAATCCTTTGATTTCCTAGAACTTGTCCCGCTACAAGCGGGACTCATTCCTGAATTGAAAACTTACTCGTGCCCGGAGTTCCTTTCCGGATGGGAACTAGTGAGGAGATGATGGCAACAATGTAAGATGTACCTGACGATTCCGATCTCAGGAGAGCTGAGAAAAGCCCGATTGTTCCGATTAAGCATAAAAATAATGATAAAACGGAGGATATAATGAAGTTACAAAGAATTTTGTTCATGGTTTCGGTTGCGTTTTTGATAGTTTCATCAGCAGTAGTAGTGGCAGCAGGCGATTTTGACTGGACAAGAGATCTTAATATCCGAGCTGAAGCTGACCCGTCGGGATTCAGGGCAAGAATTGCTGCTCGTTTTAAGATAGGTGATGCGCAGATCACTGCCGTACTCAGCAATGTTGAAAGCCCCGCAGATGCCTATATGGTATTTCGCTTTGGAGAAATGTCTGCTCAACCTACGGCTTACATTATTGATCAATACAGATCTAATAAGGGTAAGGGCTGGGGTGTACTTGCGAAAAACTTGGGTATCAAACCCGGATCAAAAGAATTCCATGCCCTGAAACGTGGCAATGATATTTACGATGACAATGATAGAGGTAAGGGCAAAGACAAAGATAAACGCAAAAATAAGGGCGGGGGTAAGGGGAGAGGTAAAAAGTAAATTGCCGATATCTGCTGCAGCACCTTGCTCGTCCGTATGCGCAAGCTCAATATCGGCAGATCATTGAATATCATATTAATCTCAACCCAACCTGATCGTTTGCCGCCCGGAGGGTCGGAAGGAATCATATGTGACCAATGGTCAGATATGCCCCCTTTTATTTACATCTTCCAGGTGCGCTGCCTTCTGAGGAGGTTTGGAAATTAAGACTGTCTGATGCATTTATCAATAAGCACGCTGTCAAAGATAATTATCCGAAGGTTGAATGTTCACAGGTCGGTTTTTTTGAGGATACCGATACAATACTTCCTTGATACGAAAACAGGTTCATTGAAATAGCCGGACCAAAGCTGCGGCGCTCAGCCCGGCCATTAGTTGCATCATCCGTGCAGATTGTCGATCCACCGCATTGCCTCTACATCGCTTATTTTGCCCAAATGCCTTTGAGTTGCAAATAAGTTCGAAATCCGTAACAGAATTTTCGAAACGATTTCAAGTGGCGTCCCGGATCGACTGGCATAGGCAGTTGCGTGTCTGCGTAAATCATGGGGTTTAAGATGAATCCCGACCAAGTATGGGATGGGGTCTTGCCAAGCTACTCCTCTTAAACCATTAAATAGTGCTCATCCGGAAATGACTGTTCCCGGACTCGGGCTATCAGCGAGCAGCTTTCAGCCGTCAGAAAAAAACTATAAGAAACAAGTCCTTAAGCTGATAGCTGACTGCTGATGGCTGAGCGCTCCATCCTGAAATCTCAGATTTCCGGATGGACACTAAATAACCAACTTAAAGGCATCCCTGTTTAAGCTCTATATCCAGATTTTTGAGGGCAAAAGGGGGAATATCATACGTTTACTCACTCCCCCCAATAACGGGGATACCTGCTTTTCACCCGTTCGGCTTCTGAGAGATCTATTTCAAGAATTAAAATTAGTTTTTAACCGGCAGGTTCCTGCGGTGCGCGTTTGTGTCCTAAACTTTCAGAAAGAAGGCTTCCGATAAAAGCTGCAAACGGTGTAATGTCCTGGTCCAAACTTCCGCTTTCCAACGAAGCCATATATTCGTCTCGTTTTTCCATCGGAATAATGGTCCAGGGATATCCGCCGGCAGCAAGCATTACTTTCATAAGAAATCGTCCCATACGACCATTGCCATCCATGTAGGGATGGATATATACAAACATAAAGTGTC
>CAZXWJ010000353.1:0-3838 GCA_964644375.1 uncultured Desulfobacteraceae bacterium
ATCTGCGAGCATTTCGGTTTCAACTCCTACAACACGGTGACCACCTACCTCAAAATTCTGGAACGGAAAGGCTATATTCGCCTCCCCCCCATAAAGAACCAGAAACGGGCCTTCGAGGTCATCAGCCCGGTGGAGACCCGGCGGTTCGAGTTCCCCCTCCTGGGAAAGGTGGCCGGAGGAAAACCCATCGAGGCGGTGGAAACCGTGGATGCGATTGAGGTGCCCCCTTCCATGATCGGACGGGGCGACCACTTTGTGCTCCAGGTCAAGGGAAACTCCATGAAGGAAGACGGCATCCTGGACGGGGACTATATCGTGGTCAGGAAGCAACCCACGGCCGAGAACGGGGAGACCGTGGTCGCCCTCATCAACAACGAGGCCACGGTCAAGAAATACTACCAAAGGAAAAACGCCGTGGAACTCCGCCCTGCCCACAAGGGAATGGCGCCCATCATCATCAAGGAAGGCGATCTGCGAATCGAGGGAAAAGTGGTGGGGGTGATGCGGCATTATAAGTAAGGTAAAAGGTTAAAGGCCAAAGGTCAAAAGAAGGAAAGGACCGGCCTGCCCGAGGCGACAAGCCCGGAAGCTTCGGAACGTAAGAAAGAGTGCAGTGATCCCCGATCTTTCGTTCCGCTATGATCAGGAATCTTCATTTTTCCGGATCAGAAACAAATTTTATTTTGGACACCGCTGACCATATTTCTAATTTCAGCTTACCTGACATGCGGTATCCGGGAGCTTAGCACCTTGAATCGTCACATCATCCACTTACATATCCCCGCCTTTCCCATCGCCGTGGAGCGCGTCCGCCGGCCGGAACTCAGGGACCGCCCGGTGGCCGTTGCGCCCCCGCATTCGGAAAGGGCGCTGATTCTCTCCGTGTCCGCTGAGGCACGCAGAGAGGGCGTTTTCAAGGGGATGCCCCTTGGCAGGGCCATGAAATTCTGTCCTGCTTTGCGCGTGCTACCGCCCAATCCGGCCCTTACGGAAAGGGCCTTCCGAATGCTGTCGAAGACGGCGGCCGACTATACACCCCTCTGGGAACCGGCCCGACCGGGTCATATCTACCTGGACGTGACCGGAACGGACCGTCTCTGGGGAAGGGCCAAAGACACGGCAAGCCGTCTTCGCAAGGGCATCCGCGAACGGTTGTGCCTCCCCGGGGTGGCAGGGGTCTCGGGTAACAAGATGGTTTCCAGCATCGCCTCCCGAATCATGTCCCCGCAAGGGGTGACAGACGTGGATCACGGGCAGGAGTCCCGATTCATGGCCCCCCTGCGGGTGGATGTCCTCCCGGGTATCGGGCACGTCCGCAAAAGGATACTCCTGGAAGAATTGAACATCACCCTGGTGCGGGAAGTCGCCGCCATGGACCTGGGCGGTCTGAAGCTAATCTTCGGCCGGTCGGCCTACGTGATCCACCAGAGGGCCTTGGGCATCGATCCCACGCCGGTTTATCCCCCCCGCCGAAAACCCGGAGTGAGCGAGGAGGAAACCCTGCCCCAAGATGAAAACGACGACGGGAAACTCCTGGGAGTCCTTTACGGCCTGGTCGAAAGGTGCGCTCATCGGCTTCGGGAACGCCGGCGTCTTCCCCGAAGGGCGGGGCTCATGCTCCGGTACGCAGATCAGGCACAGGTGACCCGCCGGATCATCCTGCCCCGAATGAGTTTCTGGGATTTCGATCTCTACGGCCCCCTGGCGGCGCTCTTCTATAAGCTCTGCCGACGCCGGGTGAGGGTCCGGTTCATGAGGGTGTGGTTCCAGGACTTCTTGTCCCCCGATCCCCAGCTCTCCCTCTTTCCTCCTACCGTACCCGTTCCCGGGAAAAAGGTCGAGATCATCAAGGCCCTGGACCGTGTCCGGAGAAAGTATGGCGAGGAGGCCGTCAGGTACGGACGAACAGGATAATGCTGACGACTGAATGCTGATAGCTGACCGGTTCATCCAGAAATCATGTATTTCTGGATGGAAACTAAGGTCATAAAACAAATTCCTTTTAGTCAAGCGGGCACGATCTCGGTCGTTGTAAAAACTGCGTGAACTGTACTTGTCTAGAATTCTGGAAGGCATTCAGCTATGGACGGGTCATGACCCGGGACCTTCATTTTTTTAATTTGTGGTGAAGTATTATGAACTTCGTCCATCTTAACGTCCACTCCCACTACTCCCGGGGTCGGGGCATCGGCACCGTCGAGGAGCTCTGCCGGTCCGCCAGAGACCTGGGCATGGACAGGCTCGCCCTGACCGATACCGACGGTCTGTACGGCCTGGTCTTTTTTCTCGAAACCGCCAGGGACATGGGGATTCGCCCCATCGTAGGAAGCGAACTGACCGCGGGCGGCCACCGGGCGGTCCTCTTGGTCCAAGGCCTCGATGGTTATGCCAATCTCTGCCGGATCATCTCGGACCGCCACTGTCGCCAGGACTTCGATCTGATTCGGTCGCTCCGGGAACACCGCTGGGGGCTCATTGTCTTTTCGGATGATTTCAGCCTCCTCAAGGCCCTGAAAAGAGACGATTCGAAAGACCTCTTCGTAGAGATGTCTCCGGGTTACGACATGGCCGGATGCTACGCCTTTTCCCGCAGGAGCGGTATTCCGCCCCTGGCCACCAACCGGGTCCACATGATAACCCGGGATCAGTTCCCCCTTCACCGTGTCCTGCGGGCCGTGGCCCTTAACAGCAAGGTGTCCCGTCTGGAATTCGACGATACCTGCCGGGAGCACAATTTTTTAAATGCCCCCCGGGCCATGATCGACCAGTTTCCCCACGCCCCCCAGGCGATCCGCAATACCTGCGAGGTGGCCGAGAGGTGTCTCGGGGACTGGGACTTTGACCGCGTCGTCTTTCCCTGTTTCGAGGAAATGACCGACAGTGAGGTCTACGACCGACTTTCCCGGGCCACGATGGAGGGATGCAAGCAACGGTATGGGGACATCACCCCGAAGGTGAGGGAACGGGTGGCCTACGAGATGAAGATCATTCGGGAGAAGAATTTCGCCCACTACTTTCTGGTGGTGGCCGATATTGTCCGCAAGGCCCATCGTTCCTGCGGCCGTGGAAGCGCCGCCGCCTCCATTGTCTCCTACGCCCTGGGGATCACCCATGTGGACCCCATCCAACACCACCTTTTTTTTGATCGGTTTTTAAACTCCGGCCGCATGGATCCCCCGGACATCGACGTGGACTTTGCCTGGGACGAGCGGGACCGGATCATCGATTATATCTTTGCCCGTTACGGGAACCGGCGGACCGCCATGGTGGCCAACCACAACACCTACGGGGCCCGGTCCGGGATCCGGGAGGTGGCCAAGGTCTTCGGCCTGACCGAGGCGGAGATCGGTCGCGTGAGCGGGCGGATCGGATACGGCGTGCGTCTCAAAAAGACCCGGCGGGACCTGGCCGAGCACCCCAAGATGCGGGGGGTCGAATTCGCCAAACCCTGGGACGAGATCCTGAGTACCGCCATGCAGCTCGAGGGCCACCTCAACCACCTTTCCCTTCACTGCGGTGGTGTGGTGATCGTCCCGGATGAGATCCGCCGCTACTGCCCTGTGGAGATCTCCGAAAAGGGCCTTCAGGTGCTCCAGTGGGAAAAGGACGCCGTGGAGGACGCCGGGCTTGTAAAAATCGACATCCTCGGGAACCGGACCCTGGCCGTGATTCGGGACGCCCTGGATCTGGTGGAGAAAAACGATGGGCACCGTATCGACTATGCGGCCTGGAACCCCCTTCAGGATCCCCGGACCGTGGAGATCTTCTATCGAGGAGACACCTTCGGGGTCTTTTATTTTGAAAGCCCCGCCACCAGGCAGGTCCTGAAAAAGGTGGC
>CAZXWJ010000354.1:0-3829 GCA_964644375.1 uncultured Desulfobacteraceae bacterium
AACGCTCCATAAGCTTGAGCCGTTGGAGCTGAGGCAGGTCACCCGTGATGCCCTCTGCGGGAAACCCGTTTGCCTTGAGCCTTTCTGCGAGATGTTCCACGCCTGCTTTGGTGTTATGAAAGATAAGCATGCGGCTCCAGTCCTCCCGCTTCAAAAGACCCAGGAGCAGCGGAAGTTTTTCTCGGGATCCGACATGGAAGAGGCTCTGATCGACTCCTTCTACCGCGATGTTTTCCGGCGTTACTGAGATAAACTCCGGAAGATTCATGTAGTCATAGGTCAAGGCCAGGATCCGGTGGGAAAGTGTGGCGGAAAAAAGCATGGACTGCCGCTTTTCATAGTGAGGAAGCTTGCGAAGGATGTAGCGCATGTCCTTGGTAAAACCAAGGTCGAAAAGACGGTCAGCCTCATCGACAACGACGATACTGATGTCGGTCGTTTTGAAGATGCCCTGTTTGAGATAGTCGATGATGCGACCCGGTGTGCAGATGACGATATCCACACCCTTTTTCAGAATATCGGCCTGCTTTCGATAATCGATGCCGCCGACGACCTGGGCCAGAGTCAGTCCGGTGTGACGCCCCAGGACTGCCGCATCTTCGTAGATCTGGAGGGCCAGTTCTCGGGTAGGGGCGACGATAAGGGCGGAGGGCAGACCGTTTTTTCGTTTTTCTAGACCCAATATTCGGCTGAAAACGGTCACGAGAAAGGCTGCGGTTTTCCCTGTGCCCGTCTGGGCTTGCCCTGCCACATCTTTTCCTGTAAGGGATACAGGGAGCACTTGGGCCTGAATGGGCGTACAGTGGTCGAAACCGGATTCATCCAGCCCTGCAAGGATTTTTTCGGATAGGGTAAAATCTTTAAACTTTGTTTGTGTCAGAAATTCAGGTTTCTCCGCCCTTTGGAGGCTGAGCTGTGGATCTAATTCGTCGAGCATATTTCTCCTTCTGGAACAACTTGAGCGCACTCAATTCTTGTTTGTAAATGTCCTATTATAATCTTTTTTCAGGATATTGCAAGGAATCGGGGAATCTGGTGTTCTTTTGGGGGATTTTTACGGCGAGGATCTGCGGGCGCAGAGTCATTCGAGAGGATCGTGGGTTATCCTGGAAAAAATGGTTGAAGACGACCCTGTGATGAAATTTTTCCCTAAGGTGTATGTTATGGAAATCGGCATCATCGAATTCTCACCCGTAGCGCAGTTTGCCATCGCACGAAACCATAAAATCGTAAAGTGGAACCGCGCCTGTGAGCTTTTGACCGGCCGGCCTGCAGGACAAATGGTCGGCACAGATCGACAATGGGTCCCCTTTTATGCAAAAAAGAGACCCCTGCTTGCGGATTCGGTCGTGGAACATGATCGCAGGGGCATGATTCACTTCTATGGAAAAGAAAACGTCGCCCGATCCAGGGTCACTCCCCATGCCTGGGAGACCGAGGCCTATTTTGAGAATGTCGGGGGCCAGTCCAAACTTTTAAGGGCACTGGAAGAGGGCGGGTACATGCCCGTGGGAGGCACCCGTGCAAGGCATTCGGATTTTTGCATCGTTGCAGCAACCAATAGGGGTATCAAGGAGCACGTGCAAAAGGGGTTGAGGCGAGATGATTTTTTTTACAGGATACATGTCATTCCAATTCATATCCTCCCCCCTTGAGGGATCGGATCGAAGATATCCCTTTGCTGGTCGATAATTTCCTCCAGTCACACGAGAAAGGAAAGAAACTGAACTCTCTTCCGGGCAAAATTATGGAGGCCCTGTATGACTATAGCTGGCCGGGAAACGTGAGGGAGCTTCAGAATGCGCTTCATCATTATCTTACGGTGGGTCATCTTGATTTCATCCACGCTAAAGACGGAGCTTCTCCCTTTTATGCGCCGGGAACAACGGGACCAGAGCAGGAAATAAGAGATATTCGATCTGCTGTGAAGAACCTCGAGAGGCAGATGATCCGAAAGTCCCTGATCCAAACGGACTGGAACAGAACCAGGGCTTCCGTCCTTTTGGGCCTTCCCCGCAAGACCTTGTTCAGGAAGATGAAAAAATACGGCGTCTTCAATCTTGAACCCTAACGCTGTAGCGTGAACCTGGCACCCTGAGCTATAATAAACTGAAAAAAGGACAGGAGGTAAAGGTCGGTAACGGCCCCACTAAATAATGGGACTAAATGATCCAAAATGGAACTTTTTGACCTTATTGTTTTTTCTGTAGTCTTTTAGTATGGTTAATTCTCCGCGGCTCTTTTAGCGTGCGCGTTTTTGACCCATTCCCCCACGCCCCTCCTTTAATCACTTTTTCGTTGCACCCTAATATGCCCAATAAAAACAGTTGCATGAATGTGCTCCACTCCCATTGGCATATTTGTTGCCTTAGTATTCGAACAGAATATTCGTTACTTCGTGCCCGTCCAGAAATGAGATTCGAGCACGAGTGAGTTTTCAATTCTTCACACTCTTTGAGGGCTCAGTCCCACTGCTTCGCAGCGGGTTCTCGGTTTCAAAAATGAGCTATTTTCGGATGAAAACTTCAGCACATTCAATAAATTCCAAGGAGGTTTGAATTATGCGAAAGGTATTTCTGTTATTAATTCAGGATCTTATGGTGATGTTGTCGATGAGCCTAGGGCAGTGCTGCAGACGAGTGTCGCAGCCGACAAGGTCTATGATTTGAGTTTTACCACCGAGTATATGGACAAGCACCCTACAGTGAAGAAGGCTTTCTTACCATGGATCAAGGAAATAAATGCACTTACAAATGGCAGGGTAACGATCACCTATTTCAACCCCAATACCTTGGCCCTACAAAGGACGCCTATGACTCCACCGTCAGCGGCATGATCGACATCGGCTCCAATTACTGCGGCCGCAACCCCGGAAAATTCCTCCTGAATACGGTCATGGAACTGCCCATGATCGTGCCCGGGGCCGAGGGGGGGAGTCTTGTGACCTGGGAACTCTACAATAAATTCCCCGAGTGGCAGGCTGAATACAAAGACGTGAAGATGCTGTGGCAGTGGGCCAGCGCCACCTACCAACTCCATACGATAAAAAAATTGGTGCGGACCCTGGATGATCTCAAAGGCATGAAGATCATCGGATGGACTCCCAAGTTGTTGGAAATTATGAAATTTCTCGGTGCAAGCCCTCTTCAGATTGCATCGACGGATACCTATCTGGCCCTTCAGAGAGGCATGGCGGACGGGGTCATGTGTCCGCTTGCTCCCGTTCGCTCCTACAAGATAAGCGATGCCACAAAATACCATACCGTTACGGATGTCAATACGGGTCCCTTCTGGGCGGGGGTGAACATGGATGCCTGGAAAGAGTTGCCTGCGGATCTTCAGAAGGTCTTTGAAGAGAATACGGGCGCCAATATGGCCAGGGAGAGCGGAAAGACACTGGATGACGGTGCTGCAGCAGGTGCGGCCTGGATGAAGGCCCAGGGCCATAAGTTCTATGTCCTCTCGGAAAAGGAAAGGGCGGACTGGCCATGGCCGCCGTGTGTGGTGACAGCATGTCCACGGCCGTAACCATGGGGGCCGTGTCTCTGCCGGAGATGGAAAAGAAAAAGTATAAGAGCAGTCTCGCCACGGGGAGTCTGGCAGCAGGAGGGACCCTGGGCATTCTTATCCTGCCGAGCGTAGGGTTCATTTTCTATGCCATCGTGACGGAAGAATCCGTGGGGGCCTTTGTCTACGCCCTCTGTCGTAAGCGCATCACAACACAAAAACTGATGCTGGCCATGCGGGAAAAGGCCAAATTGACGACCAAGTTGATGATGATCCTGATCGGGGTGGCTATTCTGGGATATTTTCTGGCGGCGACGCGCCT
>CAZXWJ010000355.1:0-3826 GCA_964644375.1 uncultured Desulfobacteraceae bacterium
CAAGCAAGCCTTCAACCTGATGAAACATGGGTGTGTGAGAAACATCGGAATCCCGCCTGTAGACCTTTCCGGGAGAAACAATGCTCACGGGAGGCCTCTGCTTTTCCATGACACGGACTTCCATAGGAGATGTATGAGTCCGAAGCACCACGTTATCCGACACATAAAAGGTATCCTGCATGTCCCTGGCAGGATGATCTCTTGGAATATTGAGGGCCTCGAAATTATAGTAGTCCAGTTCAACGTCCGGACCCTCCACGACCCGGAAACCCATGTCTCTAAATATACGACAGATCTCCCTAAGTACCTGGTTGATGGGATGGAGATTTCCCCTGCTGGGTTCTCTTCCAGGCAGGGTAATATCCAGCAGGGCATGCTGCTCTGCCTTACCGGCCTCTATTCTTTCGCGGGTTTTCTGAAAAAAATCGGATATTCGAACTTTGGTCTCATTGGCGAGCTGGCCTGCTTTCGGTTTCTCCTCCGGCGGCAAGTCCTTCAATTTTTTCATCAGTCCGCCGATGAGGCCCTTTTTCCCAAGATAGGCGATTCTAAACTTCTCCAGGCCCGAGAGTTCATCGACAGCTTCAAGTTGTGCAAACGCTTTTTTCTCAAGTTCCTGTAGTTCTGCTTTCATCAAAAACCTATTGTTCCTGTCAGCCCCTTCTTGCACACTTTTAAGCCCCGCCTGCAAACAGAAACGGGGCCCAAAACAGCACAGAAGGAATCAGAGTCCACACAAGGGCTCTACTTGATCATATTGACGACCTGCGCGAATGCCGCAGAATCATGCACGGCCATGTCGGCAAGGACCTTCCTGTCCAAGTCAATGCCTGCCCCATGAAGTCCCCCCATGAATTGGCTGTAGGAAAGACCATTTTCCCGGGCAGCGGCGTTGATCCGCACAATCCAGAGTCGGCGAAAATCTCTTTTTCGAACCCTTCGGTCCCGATAGGCGTACTGCCCCGCACGGTTCACGGCAACAGCTGCAGTTCGATACAGTTTGCTCTGTGCGCCCCTGTACCCTTTTGCCGCCTTAAGCACCTTGTTGCGTCTTTGTCTAGTCTTAAAGCCTCCCTTTACCCTTGGCATCACTAAACCTCTTTCTTGAAATAATTCTTGGTTATATAAATATCTTAAGCCTCAAGCAAGGCCATGTTCAAGCCTTTGCCGGCGCCTTTATTCACACTTTCTGCTCTTCTAGAGATAAGGTATCAACCTTTTTACGGCCTTCTTGTTCGTTTCATCGACGAGTCCCGATTGCCGCAAGTTACGTTTCCTTTTCGTGGTTTTCTTTGTCAGAATATGACTGCCAAAGGCTTTATTTCTAACAATCTTGCCCGAACCCGTGGTCTTAAATCGTTTGGCAGCGCCACGATTGGTTTTCATCTTCGGCATTTTTGATCCTCCAAATAAAAATATGTTTAGGGCGTTGCCCGTTTCCGATTTCTTAAAATAAGGCAACCACTTTTCAAACCGGGTAGGGTTGCCTGATATTTCTCACCAAGGGCAAACCAGAAAAAACGCACTCCTCTGCCTTCGTGTTCCTTCGGGGAAACCTCGAAACGGCGCACGAATGTCTAAAAGTCCGTGGGGAGATATCTGTTAAAGTTCCCGAGGCTTGAACCTTCGGAATGAGTCGTTCCAATCCGATCGAGCGCAAATCCCCTTCGAATCGGAACGGCAGTAGCGACATCTCGTCTCCGATCTATCCGGACATTGCCTTTAATAAACGGTCTACGCAGGGACAAGCACCATTGTGAGGCGCCAACCCTCTCTTGTAGGAGGTTGCTCTACCGTGCCAACATCCACGACCTCCTCAGCAATTTTCTTCAGAAGCGCGACACCCGCATTCATATAAGCCATTTCCCGGCCTCTGAATTGAATCGAGACCTTGACTCTGTCTTTCTTTTCCAGAAATTTTTTCGCGTTCCTGATTTTGAATCCCAGATCGTGTTCTTCCGTATGCGGTCTGAGCCTGATCTCTTTCAGCTGGTAGGCCTTTGACTTCTTCTTGCCCTCCTGCCCCTTCTTGGCCGTCTGGTATTTAAATTTGCCGTAATCCATGATCCGACAAACAGGGGGATCTGCATTGGGTGCCACTTCTACCAGATCCAACCCGTCCGTTTTGGCCGTCTCCAGGGCTTGATTGACGGCTACAATCCCGAGTTGTTCTCCATCAACCGAGATGAGTCTGACCGTCTTGGCGTAGATTCTCTCATTGACCCTGACGTCATCACTTTTCTTGCCTATTGCCACTACCTCCTTTGTTTACATTCCTCGTTAATCAGTTCCACAAACTCCTCGACCTGCATGAATGACAGATTCTTGCCGTTCCGCAGCCTTGGAGTAACACCCTCTTTTTCGCTTTCCCTATCCCCGATAATCAACATATAAGGAATTTTTTGAAGCTGGGCCTCCCTGACCTTCAGACCCAACTTTTCATTGCGAAAATCCGATTCACATCTGATACCAGCTTTGATCAGCAAGTTCAATACCTTCTCGCCATGGGGAATATTTCGATCGGTCACCGTAAGCACCACGGCCTGGACCGGGGCAAGCCATGTCGGAAAAGCACCGCCATGATGTTCAATCAAAATTCCGATGAATCTTTCGACCGATCCCAGGATGACACGATGAATCATGGTTGGCCGATGTTTCTGTCCATCCTTATCAATATAGGACAGATCGAATCTTTCCGGAAGCGTAAAATCACACTGAATGGTGGCGCACTGCCAGGTCCTGTCCAAGGCGTCTCTGAGTTTCACGTCGATTTTAGGGCCATAGAATGCACCGTCGCCTTCGTTGATCTGGTAGGGCAGATCAAAGTCGTCCATAGCCTTTTGAAGGGCATTGGTGGCCAGTTCCCAATCCTCGTCGGAACCGATGGATTTTTCCGGTTTGGTACTGATCTCCAGTTCATATTCAAACCCGAAATCCCCCATGACATCCTTTACAAAGCCGAGAACCCCTTTTATCTCCCCGTCCAGTTGCTCCGGCGTACAAATGATATGGGCATCGTCCTGTGTAAACTCCCGAACTCGGGTCAGTCCGTGCAACACCCCGGACCTTTCATGACGATGAACCAATCCCAATTCAAAATATCTCTTCGGAAGATCTCGATAGCTTCTTATGCTGGAACGGTAGATGATCATGTGAGACAGGCAGTTCATAGGTTTGATCCCATACGACTGCTCATCGACCTCGGTGAAATACATATTTTCGCGGTAGTTCTCAAAATGACCGGATTTTTTCCACAATTCGGTTTTGAGAATTTGGGGACCCTTGACGATCTCATAACCACGTTTGAGGTGTTCCTCGATCTCGAAATTTTCCAAGATGTGCCGAAGCATGCCTCCCTTGGGGTGCCATACAATCAGCCCGGCCCCGATCTCTTCATGGGTACTGAAAAGACCGAGCTGAGTACCCAGTTTAACGTGATCCCGTTTTTTTGCCTCTTCGAGTTTGTGGAGATATTGCTTCAGGGCCTTCTGATGTGAAAAGGCGACACCGTAGATGCGGCTCAACATGGACCGGCGTTCATCGCCGCGCCAATATGCCCCTGCAACTTTTGTGAGGCGGAAGGCCTTTATCAGGGAGGTAGAGGGGATGTGGGGCCCCCTGCAAAGGTCTGTAAAGGTACCCTGCGTATAGAGTGAGACCCTTTCTTCGCCCAGATCATTGATCAGTTCGATCTTGTAGTCTTCCTCTTCCCTTTCAAACAACTCCAGGGCCTCTCGGCTTGTAACATCTCTTCGTGTAAAAGGGTAATCGGCCTTGATGATTTCCTTCATCTTTTCTTCAATCTTAGGCAGATCGTCTTCCTTGA
>CAZXWJ010000356.1:0-3796 GCA_964644375.1 uncultured Desulfobacteraceae bacterium
ACGACTGTTGTAACTTCCATTTCTTTCCTCCTTCATCAAAAGTCCAGTCAAATGACAGAACTCATTCTGCCGCAAAGGATAAATTGCTATTTTCCCCTTTCCTGATTTGCACCGATTGCAGACGACTCACCTCCTTTCCTGTTGCTGCCGGATTGAAGAGTTATACTCATTCATTGGTGTCCAAATAAAATTCATTCGAAAAACTTCGGACAGGACCGTGTCCGCCATTTCATCTTGGGTTTCAGTTTTTTTGGAAAAGGAGAATTCAGACCCTGACGACACACGGAGGAGATTGTCACAGTATGAGACCGCAGAATAATTGCCTCGAATTCCGCCTGTGGGCCTCATTCAATTGAGAAGTTGTCGAATTTGATTATCGTTTATGAAGGAATGTCTGTCTTATTTTTTGCCTAAATTATTCGGGACTCAGGCCTTAATTTTCTTGGGTGTTCGATCTTTCCTGATCACTTTAGCTGTAAAGAAACCCACTGCGAACCCTATGATGATGCATAAGGGAAGCAGGATGATCTGGGACATGGATATTTTCCAAAAATAGAGCCGCAGGGTGACGATCTCCATGTTTTGAAACAGAAAGACCAGAAACAATACAAACACAATTGACCCAACAATCACTTTGGGACTTTTCATCATTATCCTCGCATTTGAAGTCATTGCAATTAGTTATTAATTTTAACACGCCTCCTGGCTCGATCAAAATAATTTTTTCAAACTCAGGCTAGAGCCACCTTTTTCTTTTAAAAAAAATGACCATTGAGATCGCAATGACAACCACCAAAATCCACAAAGACGGATACGCCCAGGGCCATTCCAGTTCCGGCATGTATTTGAAATTCATCCCGTAAATGCCCGCGAAAAAGGTCATGGGGATAAAAATGGTGGCGATAATCGTAAGGACCTTCATTACCTCGTTCATCCTGTTGCTCACACTGGAGAGATAGACATCCAGCATGCCGGATGTCATATCTCTGAATGTCTCAATGGTGTCGATCACCTGAATGGTATGATCGTAGACATCCTTGAGAAAAACAGCCGTCTTATCCTGAATCAGATCCGATTCGCCCTTTTCCAGATTGCCGATCACCTCTCTCAGGGGCCACACGGACTTCCTCAAAAAGATCAATTCCCTCTTCAGGTTGTGGATCGTCTGAGAAGTTTCGGGCGTTGGATTCGCGATCAACTCTTCCTCCAGAGACTCGATTTCTTCCCCGATTTTCTCGAGGACGACAAAATAATTGTCTACAACGGCGTCTATCAGGGCATACAAAAGGTAATCATGCCCGCCTTTTCTGATGCGACCCTTTCCTTTTCTGATCCTCTCGCGAATGGGATCAAAGACGTCCCCTTTTGCTTCCTGAAAGGAGAGCACACAATGAGGTGCCAGCACGAGGCTCATATTCTCCATGTGCAGCGCACTCTCCCCCGTATCATAGGAAAGTATCTTCAGGGTGATAAAGAGATAATCCTCAAAATCGTCCATCTTGGGGCGCTGGTCGGTATTCAGGATGTCCTCTAAGACGAGCGGGTGCAGATGTAGAAGCTCTCCCACGTTTCCTATGATCTCGACATCATGAATACCGTCGATATTGATCCAGGACCTGGAGGGCTTGGCAAGGTAGGGCAGGCACGCTTCAATGGAGTCAAGGTCTTTTTCCTCCAGATTTCTTTCGTCGAAATCAATGATCCGTATTTTGGCCTTCTCCTCCTTTTTCTCCCCGACGTGAACCAATGCGCCCGGCGGCAGCCCCACCTTTTTGGACCTTTTTTTCATGAACCTGACCATGAGTGTTCACCTCCTGCGGCTTTACGTTTTTACCGGATCTATTCCTCCCCCCATTTGTCTAAAAAGCAGAGCTTTTTGATCCACTGTTTTAAAATACACCATTTCTCTATTCATTCCAAATGGTTTGAAGGCCATCTCTTTTTCTTTTTATTGTTTGCCCACACTCTATATGATAGCATGTTGGATGACGGTTCAAATTTTCACCATGCATTGTATCGTAAAGGTTACCGCGCTATTGGGGTAAGGAGGCGTAAAGATGCATTACGATACGG
The DNA here is from genome assembly GCA_964644375.1 of uncultured Desulfobacteraceae bacterium. GTDB lineage: Bacteria > Desulfobacterota > DSM-4660 > Desulfatiglandales > HGW-15 > CAYNYM01. The sequence continues at coordinate 2,074 of CAZXWJ010000356.1, forward strand.
CCCTTCGGGCCTATACATCCAAGAGGCTGGAGGAAATCGAATCCGCCGATATCCTCATCGGGATTCCCTGTTATAACAATGAAAAGACCATCACCCATGTCATCAAGATGGTCACTCACGGCCTGGCCCAATATTACAAGGACCGGCGCTGCGTCATTCTCGTTGCCGACGGTGGGTCCACGGATGATACGCGGGATGTTGCGAAGGACTTCCAGATCAAGCCCTGGCAGGAGAAAATCGTGTCCATCTACCGGGGACCCGGCGGGAAAGGCACGGCCTTACGCTCGGTTTTCGAGGCGGCTGAACATCTTGAGGTCCAGGCCTGTGCCGTGGTCGATTCAGATCTCCGAAGCATTACCCCGGACTGGGTGCAACACCTTCTGGACCCTGTTTTAGAAAAGAATTATCAATTTGTAGCGCCTGTGTATCTCCGGCACAAGTACGACGGGACCATCACCAACAATATCGTCTACAACCTCACCCGCGCCCTCTATGGGAAACGCATTCGGCAGCCGATTGGAGGAGACTTCGCTATTTCGAGGGATGTGGCCAAATTCTACATCGAGCAGGATGTCTGGGAAACGGATGTCGCCCGATTCGGGATTGATATCTGGATGACGACCAACGTCATCACCCAAAATTTTCGTATCTGCCAATCCAACCTCGGGGTCAAGATTCACGATGCCAAGGATCCCGGCCAGCATCTCGGACCCATGTTTCGCCAGGTTCTCTGGACCATTTTTTCCCTCATGGAACGTTATGAGGCCTACTGGAAAGAGCTTCGAGGGAGCGAATCCGTGGAAACTTTCGGTTACGAGGGCTATGTCGAGCCCGAACCTGTCACCGTTGACCCCGACGCTATGATCCAGCATTTCAAGATCGGCTACCAGCAATTCGCCGTTCTCTGGAAGGACATCTTTTGTGAGGACTGCTTTGAGGAAATCCAACGGGCGGCAGAGTCTGACCCGAGCGATTTTCACCTGTCCACGGACTCCTGGGTCCGGATACTCTACGAGTTGGCGGCCACCTTCCATGCATGGACCGTAAACCGTAACAAGCTGATCGATCTTATCACCCCTCTCTATTACGCCCGGGTGGCGTCCTTTGTGCGGCAGAGTTGGGAGATGTCCTCCCGGGCCGCCGAGGAGCTGGTCGAAGAGCAAGCGGCAAAATTCGAAGACCACAAAGATTATCTCGTTCAGGCCTGGAATCAAAAATTTGCAGAGAGATCAAACCCGGAGTCCTGAGGTGGATTCTTCTTGTTTCGGTCTACTCAAAATTCGGTTTTCCAATGGAGCGCACCCGATACATTCAAAAATTAAGACCACCCGGTACAAGTCTTCCCTGCTCAGGTGAGGGGACGTCTATAAATCGAAGATAGGGTTATAGAAAGGAGAATGCATCATGGCCGATTTTCACCAGGAAGGCCCTATGACCACGCTTCATGCGCTTTATCGCGCCTTCGATGTGGATGCCTATCTGGAAAGCCTGGAAAAAAAACTGGAGGAATACGCCGGTCATGTAAAAATCAGCCTTCTCCTTCCCTCTCTTTATTCCGAAATTCAGAACCCCCCGGTGTTGGATCATATCATCAACGAAATCCGGAAAGTGAAATACCTTCACAGCGTGGTCGTGGCCCTGGGAGGCGCACCCGAGGAGTCTCAGTTCCGGGAGGCCAGGGAATATTTCGGGCAATTGCGCTCCTCCGCTGTCGACGTGAAGG
>CAZXWJ010000357.1:0-3778 GCA_964644375.1 uncultured Desulfobacteraceae bacterium
CAGGCCCTTTCAGGCGCCGCAGAGCGAAACGACGATATCCTGTATGTCTGCTATGACAACGAGGCCTACATGAACACCGGAATTCAGCGCTCGAGCGCCACCCCTCTCGGGGCCTGGACGACAACCACCCCTGCCGATTCTATCAAGGCTGAGCCCAAAAAGGACCTCGAAAAGATCATGCTCGCACACGGGATACCCTACCTCGCGACCCTTTCGGTGGCCTACCCGGATGACGCCGTCCGGAAATTCCAGAAGGCCCGTACGATCAAGGGAACAAAATTCTTTCACCTCCTCTCCCCCTGCCCTCCCGGGTGGCGCATCGACCCGGCAAATTCCATCAAAACGACGCGCATGGCCACCCTGTCCAAGGTCTTCCCCCTTTATGAAGTCGAAAACGGCCGGGTCGACATAAGCGTTCAGCCGCAAAGAGAAATCACGGTAAAAGAATACGTTGTAGCCCAGGGCCGGTTTCGGCAGATCACGGACGAAATGGTGGATTTTCTTCAGCAGAATGTGGACAAAAAATGGGATGAACTTATGAAGCAGGAAGGAAAGGCCGTTTCGTAGCCCTCCCTGGAATGTCAAACCTGAATTGGGTATCGAATGTCGAATAAAAAACCGCAGGATGATAGATGGTTCACTTCGTCATTCGAAATTCCTTGATCAACATTCTCCGGTTCAAAGAAGCATTTTTAAAGTCTGGCACATATACTGTCCCTGCGTCCAGTGTGTTCCATGGTCGGAAGTAGGAGGATCTAGTTTTTGACTTTTTACGTGGCAGTCAAATCTTTCCAGCAAAATTTTAAGGCAGGATAAGACAGATCGATTTCATAAGGGAGTTTCCACCCTCAGGGGCTTGAAATAAACGCGGTAGAAACCGTGATCTCTTGTGAGGAGCCTGTCGCATTGCACACGCGCGTGTCCGCCGATCAAAAAATCGGCTGCGATTCTCTCTCTGTTTCCTCCTTTTTTCCGATACGCATGCCAGGACTTTGCCGCTTCAAGTGCCGACTCCTCGTCCATGGGCGAATAGGCGAAGCCCGCGTCCCTCAGAGCCCGGACGACCCTCTGCACATTACCGAAGTAACTCGTGGCGACTTCGGCCCAAACAACCTCACAGGCAACCACAGCCCCTTCGCTCAAACAGCGCTTCAAGGCATCCCGAGAAGTGGGGCCGTATGCCGGATCAGGCTCTAAGATATCGATTAGGACATTGGTGTCTACGGCGGTGATCATCTGTTCCCTCGAAGTTCAGCCAGGATTTCATCCGTAGCACGGCCCTTGCCGAATTTACCGTAGATCCGATCCACGGCATGAACACTTTCGAATTTTACGGCTACCAGCCGACCGTTTTCAGTCGAAAAATCAAGCATCGTGCCCGGTCGAATCCCGAGATTTTCCCGTAAGCGCTTCGGAATGGTCACCTGGCCTCTTTCCGCAACCTTTGCTTTCATTTAATACCCCCTTTTTTTGATGCAAGTATGTATTCTATTACATGCAATCATACTTGTCAATCATACTTCAGCCTGTGTTTCAAACCGCCCAATTTTGCACTGTAGCGTTGGGTATTTTTCCTCAATGTCGCAATCAACCATTCAATCAAATCATCGGCGGCTTCAAAGTGCATGGCCAGTTCCAGCAATGCATCGGCCAGAACTTCCGGGCCCAATTCAGTGAGTTTTTTTCTGTCCGCTTTCATATCAGTTCAACTGCCCCCACCCCGGCAACAGCCTTGCAAACTCCTGCTGAAAAGCCGGACGTCGGATATTGTCCTGTTTGACCTTGGCCTCGAACTTTTTCCATCGCGCTTCGTCGCCCATCAGCTCAACAAGCAAGCGGCGCACCTTGGCCATTACCTTGGCCTTGCGGGCATAAGCCTTTCGCGTGGCCTTAACATTCAAATTGCCAAGCCCAGAAAAATAGTATTGGAGAATCTTTTCAGGATAGTGATTTTCAAGCTTTTTGGCGATGCGGATTTCATCGCCATCATCCCAGTCCGACGTCGGGTATTGCCCCTTGGTCAAAAGGACCACGGCCTTGTCGTATTCTTTGCGATGCATTCGAATTTTAAGTTGTTCCGTCTCCCAGGCATCGGTCATCCGCGCAAGCACTTTTGGTTCGAAACTTGCCCACTCGGCTCCTTTGCAGATTTTCTTGAAAGCCTTGTATTTATCAAGTGTCATTCCATCCGTGGCCTGATCGAATTGAAGCGCCAGATATTTTTCACGGTCGCCTGATGCTTCAGCCCGGTCGGCGACAAACCGGCGCAGCTCATCCATTCGTCCTTTCCCGTTGCGCAAGCCCTCCTCGGCCACCTGCAGGGCTTTCTCTTTTTCCCCGGACTCCCAATAAAAGGTAGCCAGGTCATAGTAATCCGCACCGTATTCCATATGGCCCGTACGCAACTCGAGATATTTATCCCGATCCCCGAGCTGCCGATAAATGCGACGGGAATGGTCTGCTTTCCATTCGTCCTGCATGGCCTCGAAGGCCTCCGCCAGCCCGCGCAGATCGGTGTCATCATAGCAAGCGGCATAGGCGACCTCGTAAAGCATGTCATCCATACCGGCATTCCCGGTTTCGATAAAGGGCAAAACCCGGTCGAGAATTTCATTCCGATGCTCTGATGCAACCTTTTTGGAGGCCAGTTGCCTCCGAATCCCCTCCAGAAGTTCAGCCACATGATCTTCTGTGGCATAATCGCCGCCGCCATAATCATCCAGTTCGCTCAGGTCAGGCGCCAACTCGGACCACAGGGCCAACGCGATTTCCCCTAAAGACCTTTTTTTAAGTTCCTTCGAGAGGGAACCATGGTTTTTCAAAAATTCGAAGCACTCCCGGCGGACATCAGGCTGATTCCCCGCAAGTTTCAGAATCAGATCTGTTAATACCCTGGACGACGCAACGGCAAGCAACTCGGCCAGGGCCTCCTTATTTTTGTGTCTCTTTGCCATATGTCCCTCCCATGCAACTTGTAAATGATAGAAATCACTTGGCCAACTTCAGCCTTAAATGTTCGCGACGGTGAATTTTAGCCATTGAGATTTTGTTCGAAATTACAGCATATTGTTTGGGTGAACAAGGTGGATCATTTTTCAGTTGCCGTTTCGGTGCTTTTCTTGGGGACAGATCTGTGCAAGTACGCTGTGCAATCGAAACATATCATTTGCGATATAGCGCTCGGTAGTCCGTTTATCGGAATGACCCATTGCACGGGTTACCAACAGCGTGTCGCCGGTTTTTTGGTATAGCATGGTGGCGTAACCGGCCCGGAAAGAATGAATCGTCAGGTTCCTGCGGATGCCCGAAAGCCTTTTCCATTTTTCAAACAGAACCCATACTTGTTTGGGTGACAAGGCATTATCAAACTTTTGACCTGAAAATATCGGCCGAGTCGCCCTGCATTCAACTGAAATGTTTTTTGTGATATGAATGCTGAGCACCTGGGAAAGTCTATGTGGAATCGGTTGCAGTCGGCTTCGGCCGCCTTTTGGTTTGGCGATAAAAAGTGTGAGTCCTTTTGAATCAAAGTCCCCGATAGTGAGCCTTAATGCTTCACTGCGTCGTATCCCGGTGAACGCATAAACGCTGAAAAGCGCCTCGTCCCTGAGGGAACGAACATCGTTCGATTGAGCAATCGTTTTCAACAACACCTCGATTTCATTTCTGTTTATAGGAACTGTACGCCTTGAACCGGTGCGGGCCATGTGAAGGATGAGTGCCGGATTTGTTGAACAGCGTCCGGTCGCATAGGCCCAGCCGAAAAACGATCTGTAGG
>CAZXWJ010000358.1:0-3768 GCA_964644375.1 uncultured Desulfobacteraceae bacterium
CACCCGTTCCCTGATCCTTGCCAGAAGGTCATCGACCTGGTTGGTGGCGGGGCGAACGATGATTTCAGGCTCCATGAGTCCGGTCGGTCGAATGATCTGTTCCGCGATCCTGTCTGCATGTTCAAGTTCAAAGGGACCCGGCGTGGCGGAGAGATAAACGACCTGCCGGACCCTCTCTTCGAATTCCTGAAATCTGAGGGGGCGGTTGTCCAGGGCCGAGGGCAGGCGAAAGCCGTAATTTACCAGGGTCATTTTTCTGGATCGATCGCCGTTATACATCCCGTTCAACTGAGGGACGGTGATGTGGCTTTCGTCTATCATCACCAGGTAGTCTTTTGAAAAGTAGTCCAGGAGTGTGGGAGGGGGGTCGCCGGGGGCCCTGCCCGTGAGATGCCGAGAGTAGTTCTCGATGCCATGGCAGTAACCCATCTCCATCATCATTTCAATATCGAAAAGGGTCCGTTCCTCCACCCTCTGGGCCTCGAGGAGCTTGTGCTCGGAGCGAAAGACATCGACCCTTTCCTTGAGTTCTTCTTTGATGTGAAGGACGGCCTTTTCCCGGACCTCTTCCGTGGTCACATAATGGCTGGCGGGATAAATGGTGATGCGGTTCAGTTCATTCATCACCTTGCCCGTCAGGGGGTCGATTTCCTGGATGGCCTCAACGCTGTCCCCGAAGAAGTTCACACGAACGGCACGGTCCTCTTCGTGGACCGGATAGATGTCGAGCACGTCCCCCCGGACCCGAAAAGTCCCCCGGGAAAAATCATAGTCTCCCCGCTCGTAGTGGATCTCCACGAGTTTTTGAAGCGCGTCCTCACGGCTCAGGGTCAGGTCCTTTTCAAGGCGAAGGAGCATGTTGTAATAGGCCTCGGGGGAACCCAGTCCGTAGATGCAGGAAACACTGGCCACAATGATGACGTCCTCCCGGTCGAGCAGGGAGCGGGTGGCCGAATGACGCATCTTGTCGATCTGTTCGTTGATGTGGGAGTCTTTCTGGATATAGGTGTCCGACTGGGGGATGTAGGCCTCGGGCTGGTAGTAGTCGTAATAGCTGACAAAGTATTCCACGGCATTGTGGGGAAAGGAGTTTTTGAGCTCTCCGTAGAGCTGGGCCGCCAGGGTCTTGTTGGGGGCGATGATCAGGGTGGGCCTCTGGACCCGGGCAATCACGTTGGCCATGGTAAAGGTCTTGCCCGAACCCGTCACCCCGAGCAGAATCTGATGCCGAAGGCCCTCTTCGAGGCCCCGGCTCAGTTCGTCGATGGCCCGGGGCTGGTCCCCGCAGGGTTCGAAGCTGGTTTCGATTTTGAATGGGTTTTTCATTTAACTTTGATCTATTAGTAAAAAAATCATTTTCACCACGAAGTTCACGAAGAGCACGAAGGGTAAGAGAAGAGAAAAACATAATATGAATTCTCTTTAATTTAAACTCTCTGCCTCACTGCGTCTCAGCGGGAAATAATATCTTTGGTTCGTAGCCTTCCTGTAATCATACAAGGTCATGAAAGGTCGCCCTGGATTTTTACATAGACCTTTCGGGACCGGGGTCCGTCGAATTCGCAAAAGAAGATCTTCTGCCAGGTCCCGAGGACCAGGCGGCCCTTTTCAACGATGACCGCGGCGGAACTCCCCATCATGGATGCCTTGATGTGGCTGTCGGCATTCCCTTCCATGTGGCGGTATCCCGCATGAGGCGGCACCAGTTCGTTGAGCTTGGTGACGATGTCGTGACAGACCGCCGGGTCCGCCCCCTCATTGATCGTCACGCCCGCCGTGGTATGCGGCACGTAGACCGTACAGATCCCGTCCTTTAACCCGCCGTCGGTGACCGCTTTCTGCACGGCCGTCGTGATGTCCACCATCTCCGACCGCGACCCTGTTTTGACATTGATACTCGCAGGCATGGCGCTTTCTCCTTTCAAATGCGTATCCGGTGTTTTTCCGAAACCACCCCGTCCTTTCGGCAGACTTCACCAGCAATAGCCTTCGCAAACCCTCATTTGGCGGTGACAGGGTGAAGACGGCCCGGGGGGCAAGGTACACGTTTGAAGTGTACGCAATACCTTTTGAATTGTCAAAAGGCGCGGGACCGGTTCTGCGGGTGAAGATTGAAAAGGTTTTGTCGTTTCAGAGGGCAATGAAAAAGATGATAAACCAGACAGGATATTTGTTTTGTTCATTGGTGTCGGGGGGAAAGATAATTTTGAGTTTTGAATTGTGAATGTTGAATGGGTTGTGAAAATATAGAGTTACCGAAAACGGCCTGGGCCGAAATCGGTAATGTAGGGTTTGCAAATGGGCGCGGTGGTTAAAGGAAATTTATAATTAAAAATTGAGCATTCAACATTGAGACGGTGCAGCTTTCGTCTCCTTGGGAAACGATGATCGAGGGCTCTTCGTCTTTTTCCCGGTTTTCCCCTTCATCGGAGACGGGCACGTCAAGCAATCTTCAACAACTCCAGGGGCAGGGGTCTCGACGGGACACCCATGATTTCGCCCGGGTGCTGTGATTTTGAGAGGATAAGGGCATTCCGATACTTTCTGATTTGTTTGATCTGTTTGGGTCGCAACTGGCCCGTCCATTTGACCTCTATGGGGTGGAAACGATTTCCTTCCACATAGACCACATCCACTTCACCTTCCGCCTTGATATAATAGGTCGGAAATATCCTTCGATAGTGGGTCGCGACGACGGATTCTACCAGCCGGGATGACCACTCGGGATCGGAAAGCGCGGGTTGAACCTGATCTTTGTACGGGTTCTTGGAAGGAATGAGCCAGGCTCGGACCGCGTGGAAAATAAAGGGGTCTGCGAACATGAGCTTTCTGGGTTTTTTGGGTGCAGGCCCGAGTTTGTGTTCCTGAAGAGCGGGCTGAACAAAAGCGGCGTCCATGGATTCCAAAAGGGCTACGTAATCAGAAACGGTCTTGGGATGGTCGATGGAGAGGTCCTTGGTCAAAGCGTTCCATGTGACCTGACTGCAATACCGTTTGATGATGGCCTCCAGGATTTCCCTGAGATAGTGTTCCTGTTTGTTCCGCTTGAGAACGTCGCCCCTGATCCAGTCGCCATAGGTCGAAAATGTGGCAGGGAGAATGCGTTGGTGCATGGCCATGTCGTTTATTGCGGTCAGGAAACCTCCGTGGGCAAGGTAACGGTCGAATTCATCGTAAAGAAGATCAAGGCATTCCTCCCCGGCCTCCCCGTTCAACGATCTCAACGATGCAATGTCTTCGGCATCCAATCTTTTATGAAGCACGACAAATTCCTGAAAGCTCAGGGGGTACATGTGGAAGTCGACCCGGTCCGCCGTACCCCGTCTTCCTGGGAAGCGGGCCCGGGAGTCTCTGATCACGACGAGATTCGACCCTGTAATCATCAGAACCGCCCTTTCCAGCGCACCCGCGTCCGCCAGATACTTTACCCCTTTGTCCCACTCCTTTATGTAGGTTACCTCATCGAGAATGAAGTAACATAGAGCCTTTGACGGCATCTGATCCATGGTCTCCGAAAGGAGTCTCACCAGGGAGTGGTGATCGGCAATGAGTTCACCGCTGAAATAGGCGATACGGTTCGGGGCCACTCTGTCCTTGAGGAGTTGGGCCATCCATTGTTTGAGCAGGGTGGTCTTTCCGATCTGACGGCCTCCGGTCAGTGTAAAAATGCCGGGCACCTTGCGGGGAAATTGGTCGAGCAAGGGGGAGGTGTAGACCAGGGGAAGCTCCCTTAGTCTCCTGAGGTGAGGGTCCCGCTCGGCGAAAAGG